>JAMPXV010000014.1 GCA_023700985.1 Lysobacter sp. | reverse complement strand
CGCTACCGCTCGGCCGGCGACTTCACCGCGCCGCTCACCATCCGCATGCCCTGCGGCGGCGGCATCTACGGCGGGCAGACGCACAGCCAGAGCCCGGAGGCCCTCTTCACGCACGTGTGCGGCCTGCGCACCGTGATGCCCTCCAACCCGTACGACGCCAAGGGCCTCCTCGTCGCCTCGATCGAGTGCGACGACCCGGTGATCTTCCTCGAGCCCAAGCGCCTCTACAACGGGCCCTTCGACGGCCACCACGACCGGCCGGTCGTCCCGTGGACGGGGCATCCGCTCGCCGAAGTGCCCGAGGGCCGCTACACGGTGCCGCTGGAGTCGGCCGCCGTGTTCCGCCCCGGCAACGCGCTCACGGTGCTCACCTACGGCACGATGGTCTGGGTGTCGGAGGCGGCCGCGCGCGAGACGGGCATCGACGCGGAGATCATCGACCTGAGGAGCCTGTGGCCCCTCGACCTCGAGACCATCGTGCGCTCGGTGACCAGGACCGGGCGCTGCGTGATCGTCCACGAGGCCACCCGCACCAGCGGCTTCGGCGCGGAGCTGGCGGCGCTGGTGCAGGAGCACTGCTTCTTCCACCTCGAGGCGCCCATCGAGCGCGTGACGGGGTGGGACACGCCGTACCCCCACGCCCAGGAGTGGGCGTATTTCCCCGGCCCGGCCCGCGTCGGGGCGGCGTTCAGGCGATTGACGGAGGCGTGACGTGGCGGAGAAACGAGCCGGGAGCGAAGCGAATGTCCACGTGGTGAAGGTCCCCGACATCGGCGAGGGCGTGGCGGAAGTCGAGCTCGTCGCCTGGCACGTGCGCCCGGGCGACGCGGTGGCCGCGGACCAGGTGGTCGTCGACGTGATGACCGACAAGGCGACCGTGGAGGTGCCCTCCCCCGTGGCCGGCCGCGTGCTGGCCCTCGGCGGAGAAACGGGCACCAAGCTCGCGGTGGGCAGCGAACTGCTTCGGCTCGAGACCGAGGGCGGCGGCGAGGCGGCGCAACCACGAGCGCCATCGGCCCCCGCCCTCGCCCACCCCGAGGCGGCGCTGCCCGCGAAGCCCGCCGCCTCCCCATCGGTGCGCCGCCACGCGCGCGAGCTCGGCATCGACCTCGCCACCGTCGCGGGCACGGGCCCCGAGGGGCGCGTCCTCCACGAGGACCTCGACCGGCATGGGGCGGCAACGGTGACCCCGGCGGAGAGCGCGCGACACGCGAAGCGCAGCGGCGAGCAGGAGATCGCCGTGACCGGGCTTCGCCGCCAGATCGCGCAGCGGATGCAGGAGGCGAGCGCCCGCATCCCGCACTTCACCTACGTCGAGGAAGTCGACGTGACCGAGCTCGAGGAACTGCGCGCGCGGCTGAACGCCGAGCGGGGCGCGGCACGGGGCCACCTCACGGTGCTGCCCTTCCTCATGCGCGCGATCGTCCTCGCCGCGCCCGCCTTCCCGCAGGTGAACGCGCGCTTCGACGACGCCCGGGGCATCGTGACCCGGTTCGCCGCCGTGCACATCGGCATCGCCACCCAGACGGCCGACGGGCTGGTCGTTCCGGTGGTTCGCCACGCGGAGGCGCGCGACCTCTGGTCGAGCGCGGCCGAGGTCGCCCGCCTGGCCGGGGCCGCGCGGTCCCGGAAGATCGCGCGCGAGGAACTCTCCGGCTCCACGATCACCGTCACGAGCCTGGGGCCCCTCGGCGGCGTCGTCACCACGCCCATCATCAACCCGCCGGAAGTGGCCATCGTGGGCGTGAACCGCATCGTCGAGCGGCCCGTGGTCCGCTCGGGCGCGATCGTGCCGCGCAGGATCATGAATCTCTCGTCGTCGTTCGACCACCGGGTGATCGACGGGCAGGACGCCGCCCGGTTCGTGCAGGCACTGCGGGGCTACCTGGAGTGCCCCGCGATGCTGTTCGTGGACTAGGGGCGCCTTCCGGGGGCGCGCCGCCGGGTGCGGGGGCGCCCGCAGAGTGTGGGATAATTCGGCCCTTCCCCGTGCCCGAATGTCCCGAAGGACCCCCCGTGAAGAAACTCGCCCTCCTCCTCGCCTCGCTCGTCCTCGCGATCGCCGCCGCCGGCTGCGGCAGCAAGGGCAGCCCGGCGGACTACCCCGCGAACTTCACCGTGACCCCGGGCGACGGCGCCGTCACCGTCAGCTGGACGGAGGTGCCGGGCGTCGAGTACTGGATCTTCTACGGGCCGGGCAGCGACATCACCACGACCAACTGGGCCCTGTCGGGCGGCAGCGTGATCGTCAAGCCGACCTCCCCGCGCGTGATCGGGGGCCTCACCAACGGCCGGACCTATTCCTTCACGATCAACGCACGAACGGACGGCGGCCCGGGCGGCCCCGGCGCGCCCACGCAGGTGGCCGTGCCGCAGCTCGCCGGCGCGAACTGGGCCGTCGGCACGCCGCTGGGCACGGCGCGGCTCAACGGCAGCGCGAGCGGCGTCGGGGCGGCGGGCTACGCCGTCATCGCCGTCGGCGACGGCGGCGTCATCCACACCAGCCTCAACGGCGCCGCCTACACCGCGCCGGCCAATCCGTCGGCCCCGGTCGACCTGAACGCCGTCGGCTACGGCGGCATCGGCTGGGTCGCGGCGGGCGACAACGGCACCCTGCTCTTCACGCAGGACGGCAGCACGTGGACGGCGAAGACGAGCGGCTCCAGCGCCAACCTGTACGGCGTCGCGACCCTCGGGAATGTCGGGTTCGCGGTGGTCGGCGCCGGCGGCACGATCCTCACCAGCACGGACGCGACGACCTGGACGCCGGGCGTGTCGGGGACCACGAGCGACCTGTACGCCGCGGCCCTGGGCACCATCCGGTACGTGGTGGTCGGCGCCGGTGGCACCATCCTGACGACGACCGACGGCGTCAACTGGGCAACGACGCCCTCGGGCGTGACCAACGACCTGCGCGGGGCGGCCTTCGCCGCCATCGCCACGGTCGTCGACGAGCAAGCGGTCGTCACCAACCAGTACGTGGCCGTGGGCGCGGGCGGGATGATCCTCACGAGCACCGACGGCCTCGCCTGGACGGTGCAGCCCTCCCCCACCACCGCCGACCTCCAGGCCGTGATCTACGGCACGCAGTTCGTGGCCGTCGGCAAGGGCGGGGGCATCTTCACGAGCCCCGACGGCAAGGCCTGGACGGCGCGGACCTCCGGGACGACCAACGACCTGGCGACGGTCGTGAGGACGCTTTCGGGGTACTCGGCGTTCGGGGCGGCGGGGACGAACGTCACCTCGTTCTAGGAATCCCGCCCCGTGCGAACGGGGCGGCACACGCGGTAACGAACCACCGGGGCCGCATACCCTACAATTCGGCCCCCGAATCGTGCATTTCGTCCCACCCCGGTGGCCACGAGCCCCGGGGCGGCATACCCTCCCGCATCTCCCGATACCCGGAAGCCCTGCCATGACGCATCGCCTCATCCCGGCCCTCGCCCTCGCCCTCGTCCTCGCCGCCTGCGGCAAGGGAACGGCAACGACCCAGAAGGGCGCCGACCCCGCGGCCGGCCGGCCGCTGCTCCTCGCCGCCGAGGACATCGTCACCATCCGCAGCAGCGCGCTCGCCTCCGGGCCGGTCATCACCGGCTCGGTGCAGCCCGAACGCCGCGCGGACCTGCGCGCGGAGGTCTCCGCGGTCGTGCTCCAGGTCCTGCGCGAGAACGGCGACGCCGTGCGCCGCGGCGACCTCCTGGTCCGGCTGGACGACACCGCCATCCGCGACGGGCTCGCCTCCGCCGAGTCGGCGAGCCGCGCCTCGGCCCAGGCGTTCGAGCAGGCCGAGCGCCAGTTCCAGCGCATGACCACGCTGCGCACCTCGGGCATGGCCTCCGCCCAGCAGGTCGAGGACGCCGAGGTGCGCCGCAACAACGCGCAGAGCGACGTCGAGGGCGCCAAGACCCGCGTCGTGCTCGCCCGCCAGCAGCTGCAGCGCACCGAGGTGCGCGCGCCCTTCGACGGCATCGTGAGCGACCGCAAGGTGTCGGCCGGCGACACCGCGCAGGTCGGCAAGGAGCTCGTCAAGGTGATCGATCCCGCGAGCATGCGCTTCGAGGGAATGGTGTCGGCCGACAACATCGGCGCCGTCAGTCCGGGGCAGCCGGTGAGCTTCCGCGTCAACGGCTACCCGGACCAGGAGTTCACGGGCAAGGTGCGCCGCGTCAACCCCGCGGCCAACGCCACCACCCGGCAGGTCGAGGTGCTGGTCGACTTCACCGGCGACAAGCAGCCGCGCCTGGCCGGCCTCTATGCGGAAGGCCACATCGAGACCGCCAGCGCCGAGAGCCTCACCCTTCCGGCCACCGCACTGGTGCGCGAGGGCGACAAGGCGCTGGCCTGGCAGGTGCAGGGCGGGAAGATCCGCAAGGTGACCCTCGCGCTCGGCGAGCGCGAACCGCGCACGGGCGACTTCGTCATCCGGAACGGGCTCGCCGCGGGCGACCTGGTGATCCGCCACCCCAGCGCGCTCCTCAAGGACGGGCAGGTCGTGCAGGCCGCCGGCGCGCCGGCCCCGACCAAGGCCGCCGCGAAGGACGCGCCCGTGCCGGCGCGCAACTAAAGGGGCCGGGCGCCATGTTCCTCTCCGACTTCAGCATCAAGCGGCCCGTCGCGATGGTGGTCGTCATCATCGGGCTCATGTGCCTGGGCCTGCTCGCGCTCAAGAACCTGCGCGTGAACCAGATCCCCGACGTCGAGCAGCCGGTGATCGTCGTGCGCATCCCCTATCCCGGCGCCTCGCCCGAGACGGTCGAGCGCGAGATCGTGAACCGCGTCGAGAAGGCCCTGCAGTCGATCCCGCAGGTCTACCAGATCCGCTCCACGGCGGCCGAGAGCAACGCCACCATCGTGATCATCTTCAACTTCAAGAAGAACATGGTGGAGGCCTCCGACGAGATCCGGAACGCGATCGCCTCGGTGCGGCACAAGCTGCCGCTGGAGATGCGCGAGCCGGTCCTGCAGCGCATCGACCCGTCGGCGCAGCCGATCATGCAGATGGCGCTGTCCTCGAGCGCGCAGTCGCACGCGGAGATCTCGCGGCTGGCCGAGGACGTTCTGGCCGACCGCTTCCGCGGCATCGACGGGGTGGCCGTCGTGAACGTGAACGGGGCGCTCCGGCGCGAGCTCTCGGTGCTGCTGCGCGCGGAGAAGCTGCGCGAGTACAACGTGTCGGTGACCGACGTGGTGAACGCGCTCAGGCAGCACAACACCACCGCCCCGGTCGGGCGCGTGAAGGGCCCGCTCGACGAGCAGAGCATCCGCCTGGTGGGGCGGCTCGAGTCGCCCGCGGAATTCGAGCAGATCGTGCTGCGGCGGCGCGGCAACGAGATCGTGCGCGTGGGCCAGGTGGCCGCGGTGGCCGACGGCTTCGCCGAGGTCGCCGGCTTCAGCCTGCGCAACGGCAACCCGAACGTGGGCATCTCGGTCACGCGCTCGCGCGACGCGAGCACCGTGTCGGTGGCGTCCGAGGTGCGCAAGGTGGCCGCCGAGATCAACAAGACGCTGCCGCCGGGCACGAAGCTCGAGGTCACCCGCGACGGCGGCGAGGACGCCGAGGCGAGCCTCAGGAACGTGATCGAGGCGCTGGTCTTCGGCGCCGTGCTCACGATCTTCGTCGTCTACGCGTTCCTCAACTCGTGGCGCTCGACGCTCATCACGGCGCTCTCGCTGCCGACCTCGGTGATCGCCGCCTTCATCGCCATCTGGGCCAGCGGCTTCACGCTCAACTTCATGACGCTGCTGGCACTTTCGCTCGCCATCGGCGTGCTGATCGACGACGCCATCGTGGTGCGCGAGAACATCGTGCGGCACATGGAGCGCGGGGAGGACCGCGTGACCGCCGCGCGCATCGGCACCGCCGAGATCGGGCTGGCGGTCACCGCGACCACGTTCTCGATCGTGGCCGTCTTCATCCCCGTGGCCTTCATGGGCGGCGGCGCCGGCGAGTGGTTCCGGCCGTTCGCCCTGACGGTGGCGACCTCGGTGATCATGAGCCTCTTCATCTCGTTCACGCTCGACCCGATGCTCTCGGCCTACTGGGGCGACCCCGTCGGCTACCAGCACCAGCAGAAGAAGGGCATCCGGCTGTGGCTCGGGCGCTTCAACGCGTGGTTCGACCACCAGGCCGATCGCTACGGCAACGTGATCGCCTGGGCGCTGCACCACCGGCGCTGGATGACCGCGATCGCGGTGGCGAGCTTCGCGGGCGCGCTCGCCCTGCAGGCCACCCTCGGCGGCTCGAGCTTCCTGCCCGCCTCCGACGTGGGCACCATCGCGATCGAGGTGCGCACGCCCTCCAGCGCGAGCCTCGACTACGCGAGGCTCAAGGTGGAGAAGGCCGCGGAGCTCGCGCGCACGATCCCCGAGACGGTGGCCACCAACAGCCAGGTGAACGCCGGGGGCGGGCGCGTCTACGTCGACATCGGCAAGAGCACCAAGCGCAAGCGATCCGCCTTCGAGATCGCGGTGGACCTGCGCAAGCTCATGGCGCAACTGGTGGGCGCCGAGTACGTCGTGCTGGACGACCTGAACAACGGCGCGCGCAAGCCCGTGCAGATCCAGTTCTACGGCCCCGACTCGCGGCGCCTCATCGCCATCACCAGCGACTTCATGGAAAAGCTCAAGTCGGTGCCGGGCGCGGTCGACGTGGGCCTGTCGGAGCAGGAGCCCAAGGACGAGCTCAAGATCGAGCTCGACCGGGGCCTCGCCAACGCGCTGGGCATCTCGGTCGGCGACGCGGCGCAGGCGCTGCGCGTGGCCTTCGCGGGCGTCGAGGTGGGCGACTGGGTCGACCCCACGGGAGAATCCCGCGACGTGGCCGTGCGCCTGCACCCGGACGACCGCGTGGACGCCTCGAACATCGAGCGCCTGCCCATCGCGGTCACCGGCAGCAGCATGATGGTGCCGCTCGACCAGATCGCGACGATCACGATGGGCAAGGGCCCGGCGCAGATCCAGCACCAGGACGGCAAGCGCATGATC
Organism: Lysobacter sp.; assembly: GCA_023700985.1. Classification (GTDB taxonomy): domain Bacteria; phylum Pseudomonadota; class Gammaproteobacteria; order Burkholderiales; family Usitatibacteraceae; genus FEB-7. The sequence continues at coordinate 21,956 of JAMPXV010000014.1, read as the reverse complement.
GCCGTGTCCGCCAACGCCCAGGGCCGCTCGCCCGGGGAGGTGACGGCCGACGCCATGAAGATCGCCAAGCAGATCGACTTCCCGGCGGGCTACGGCCTCGAGCTGGGCGGCGCCTCGCGCGACCAGAAGGAGGTCTTCTCCGAGATGGGGATCGCCCTCGTGATGGGCATCGCGCTCATGTACCTGGTGCTGGTGATGCAGTTCGGCTCGTTCACGGCGCCGCTGCCGGTGATGCTGTCGCTGCCGCTCTCGCTCATCGGCGTGGTGCTGGCGCTGCTGGCCACCGGGGGCACGCTCAACCTCATGAGCTTCATCGGGGTGATCATGCTGATGGGGCTGGTCGCCAAGAACGCGATCCTGCTCATCGACTGCGCGCGCAAGGAGGAGGCGCAGGGCGTGCCCCGCGAGGAGGCGCTCATGCACGCCGGGCGCGTGCGCCTGCGGCCCATCCTCATGACGACGCTCGCCCTCATCGCGGGCATGTTCCCGGTGGCCCTCGCCCTCGGCGAGGGCGGCGAGTTCTACCGCCCGATGGCGGTGGCCATCATCGGCGGCATCATCACCTCCACGATCCTGACGCTTCTCGTGGTGCCGACCTTCTACGACTCGATCGAGATCTCGCGCGACCGGGCCATCGCGAAGTTCCACGTGCGCGAAGCGCGGTGGAATGCCTTCTCCGCCTTCGTGGTCACGCTCGGCGAGGCGGTGCTGGCCCTCGTGGGGATCCGGGCGGCCTGGCGCCTCGCGAAGCGGCTCCCCGGCAGGCTGTCCCGCCGCGGCGGACGCGGCCCCGGGACGCCGGAGCCGGTCGCCGGAGATTGAGGTAGAGTCGAGTCACCGTTCCCACGAAGAAGGACGCGAACATGACCCGCCCCACCCTCTTCGCCTCCCTCCTCGCCGCCTTCCTGGCGGCGGCCCCCGCCCACGCCTTCGACCTGCAGGGCCACCGCGGCGCCCGGGGCCTCGCCCCCGAGAACACCGTGCCGGGCTGGAAGAAGGCCCTGGAGCTCGGCGTCGACACGATCGAGTGCGACATGGCGATCACGAAGGACGGCGTCGTGGTCGTCCACCACGACCTGCGCCTGAACCCCGACATCGCGCGCGGCCCCGACGGCAAGTGGCTCGAGGGTCCCGGCCCGAACATCGCCGACCTCACCTTCGAGGAGTTGCAGAAGTACGACGTGGGGCGCCTGAAGCCGGGAACGAAGTACGCGGAGGAGTTCAAGTACCAGGAGCCGGCGGATGGCACCCGGATCCCGCGCCTTTCGGACCTCTTCGACCTCGTGAAGAAGTCGGGCAACGCGAACGTCGGCTTCGACTGCGAGACGAAGGTGTCGCCCCTCGAGCGCGACGCCACGCGGCCGCCGGAGGAGTTCGCGAAGGTGGCCGTGGCGGAGATCCGCAGGCACGGCATGGCCGGTCGCATGATGATCCAGTCCTTCGATTGGTCGACGCTCCAGGTCGTGCAGAAGGAGGCCCCGGAGATCCGCACGATGTACCTCTCCTCGCCACGCACGCTCAGGCCGGAGGGGCGCGGCCAGCCTTCCCCGTGGCTCGCGGGCTTCGCGCCCGAGGAGCACGGCTCCGTGCCGAAGGCGGTGAAGGCGGCCGGCGGGAAGATCTGGGCGCCCAACCAGACCTACCTCACGCCGGAACTCCTCGCGGAAGCGCGCGCGCTCGGGATCACGGTGATCCCGTGGACGGTCAACAATCCGGACATGATCAGGAAGCTCCTCGACATGGGCGTGGACGGGATCATCACGGACCGGCCCGACCTGGTGAAGGCCGAGCTCGCGAAGCGCAAGTGACTCCCCGCTAGCTGCCCGCCCAGCGCACCGACTGCCCGCGCTCGCCCAGCGCGGCGAGCACCGCCTCGGCCGCCTGCACGCCGCGGTCGTTCGCCTCCTCGAAGATCGAGATCCCGCTCGCGTCGGCGTGCGCGAGGTGCACGCGCCCGCGCCGGGCGAGCAGGTTCCGCCGCGCCTCGCCCCAGATGAGGCCCGGGACCGGGCGCACCATCGCGTGGCCGTTGGCGAAGACGTCGATGCGCTTCGTGATCGAGCCGATCTCGGGGTGCGGCTTCGCGAGGTCCGCCAGCGCGGCACCGGCCCACTGCTCGCGCGTGGCCGAGAGCAGCCGCTGCCGGCCCTCCGCGGGCGACCCTCCCGAGAGCGGCAGGTACCACGTGAGCACCGTCGGGCCCGGGCGCGTGGCGACGCCCTGGTGGGTCGCCACGACGTAGCCCAGCGAGTCGCTGTCGACGATCACGTTGTCCCAGGAAAGCGGGGCCCCATGGTGGACGTAGGGCGGCTCCGAGAGCGTGAGATTGGCGGTGAGCCACGGGGCGTACGTCCACGCGCGCGCCAGCCCGGAAAGGGAAACCTCGCCCCCGGCTTCCTTCCCCGGGGAGGGGTCCGCATGGGCCCGCGCGAGAAAGCCCAGGGGCGCGGCCCAGACGACGTGCTCGGCCCGGATCTCGACCGAGCGCTTCTCGCGCGCGAGGTACACGCCGAGCCTCGCCTCGCGCGGGCCCTCCTCCACGCGGTACACGAGCGCATCGGGCGTGGCCCGCAGCCCGAGGCGCTCGACCATGCCCCGGACGACGAAGCCGATGCCGTCGGGCCAGGTGAGCACCGCCTCCGGGTCCGCGTCGCGCGCCTGCGCGTCGCGGCTGGCGAAGTAGTGGATGCCGGCCCACGCGGAGACGTCCCGGTGCGCGCAGCCGTAATCGTCGCGGCAGGCGTAGTTCACGAGCCAGTGCACCGCCTCCGAGCGGAACCCCTCGGCCAGCAGCCACTCGCGCATCGTCACGCGGTCGAGCGCGGCGAGCGCCGGGTCGCGCGAGGAGAAGTCGACGGGGATCGCGAAGGCGCGCCGGCCGTCCCTGCCGCGCATCGCCTTGAAGGCCTGCATGCGGTCGTGGAACCGGTGCCACTCGTCGGTCTCGGCCTTCGTGCGCCCGGCGAGCGGAACCAGGCCCTCCTCCCAGGTGCCGAGGCGGAAGTGCCGATCCTGCGGCGCCTGGCAGAGCGCGCGCTCGTCGAAGCGGGGCGTGGGGTCGTCGGGGTCGCCCCGCAGCACGCCCAGTTCCGCGAGGAGGAGCCGCGTGGCGCGCGCTTCCCGCGTCGGGAGCGGGATGTAGTGGGCGCCCCAGGGATAGGGGCTCACGTCGTTGGCGCCCGAGCGGGCATTGCCTCCGGGCCGGCCCTCCAGCTCGAGGATCTCGAAGTCCTCGAACCCCGCCCTGCGCAGCCGCCACGCGGCCGACAGGCCCGAGACGCCGGCGCCGACGATCGCCACCCGGACCTTGCGCGACTCCCCCGGCGCGGGCAGCCCGCCGTCGCGAAGGCCGTGGCCCAGCGCGTGGCCCGTGGAAAGGAGCTCGCCCGGCGGCACGGTCGCGCGGCTTCGCGCGCATCCGCCGCTCCAGCCCGCCGCGACCACCGCAGCGCCCGCGCCGAGGAAGTCCCGGCGGTCCATCACTCGGACGGCCCGCGCCGCCACTCCGACTCGAAATAGCCCACCAGCGCCTGGTTGTTGAGTCGGTTCACCTCGGCGGGCACGCGCGCCATGTCCTTCGGGAAGCGGAAGAGCGCCGGATGGATCTCCGGCGTCACGAACCTGAGCCCGAACGGGTAGCGCTCCGGCGGCGCGTAGGGCGCGTTCGAGGCGATGATGAACCCCCATTCGCCGAACGACGGCACGAGCGCGTGGTAGGGCGTGGCCTCGAATCCCACGCTCTCCAGCGTGGTCACCACGCACCAGAACGAGCGGCGCGCGTAGAGGGGAGAGGTGGACTGGATCACCGCCATCCCCCTGGCCGAGAGGCGCCGCTTGAGCATGGCGTAGAAGGAGGCCGTGTAGAGCTTGCCCAGCGAATGGTTGCTGGGGTCCGGGAAGTCGACCACGACGAAGTCGAACTGGTCGCGCGACTGCTCCAGCCAGACGAAGGCGTCGGCGTTCACCACCGTCACCTTCGGCGAGTTGAGCGAGTCCGCGTTCAGCGCGCGCAGCGGCGGCGCGTCGGCGAAGAGGCGCGTGATGGCCGGGTCCAGGTCCACGAGCGTCACCGACTCGATCTGCGGGTAGCGCAGGACCTCGCGCAGCGCCAGCCCGTCGCCGCCGCCCAGCACCAGCGCGCGCCGCGCGTGCGGGGCCGCCGCGAGCCCCGGGTGCACGAGCGCCTCGTGGTAGCGGTACTCGTCGAGCGAGCTGAACTGGAGGTTGCCGTTCAGGTACAGGCGAAGGTCGTCGCGCCAGCGCGTGAGGACGATGCGCTGCCCGCGGCTCGTCTCCGCGTGCACGATCTGGTCGGCGTAGATCTGGTCCTCGGCGAGCCGCGTCAGGTTCTCGGCCGAGACGAAGCCCGCGACGAGCGCGACGAGCACGGCGGCGCAGCGCGAGGCCGCCGCGACGGGGCGGCGCAGCTGCGCGCGGAAGAGCCACACGGCCCACAGCGCCACCACGGCGTTCAGGATCCCGAAGAGGAACGCGGTCCGGATGAGGCCCAGGCGCGGGGCGAGGAGCAGCGGGAAGGCGATGGAGACGGCCAGCGCCCCCAGGTAGTCGAAGGTGAGCACCTGCGCTACCAGGTCGCGGAAGCCGAGGCGCTCCTTGAGGATGCGCATCACGAGCGGGATCTCGAGCCCCACGAGGATGCCCACCAGCACCACGAGGCCGTAGAGGACGACGCGGAAGCCCGTGCCCATCCACGCGAAGGACAGGAACATGAGCGCCGCGGAGAACCCGCCCACCACCGCGATCATGAGCTCGATGTCGATGAAGCGGGAGACGATGCCCGAGACCACGTGGCGCGAGGCCCAGGAGCCCACGCCCATGGCCGCGAGGTACACGCCGATCACCACCGAGAACTGGGTGATCGAGTCCCCGAGGAGGTAGGTCGAGGCGGCCGCCGCGATCAGCTCGTAGACGAGCCCGCAGGCGGCGATGACGAACACGGACGCGAGCAGCGCCCGGTTGAGCACCTCGGAGGGCGGGAGGACCGCCGCGCCCGGCGCCGCGGCCATCCCCTCGGCGGGACGGGACAACTCAGCCCCCGTGGATGGCGGCGGCGATGATGATGGCGATGGCGATCGCGAACGCGGCGACCACCGTCGCGAGCGGCTGGTTGCGCTCCTCGATCAGCTGCTTCCAGAGGTCGTAGGGCGTGATCTTGTCGATCACGACGAAGGCGACCACCATCATCACGATGCCGAGCACCGAGTAGATGAGCGAGCCGAACAGGGCCGCGGGCTTCAGGTATTCCATGGGACTCTCCTTCGGGGTTATTTGTGACCGGAGCCGGAAAAGCCGCCGCTGCGCGAGCCGCCGCGCAGGGCTTCGCTGCGCTCGGCGCGCTCGCGCTTGAAGGCGACGGCATCCGAGCCGAAGACCGACCATCCGCGGACCTGCGCGGTGCCGTAGAGCGCGAGGGCGAGGAGCGAGCAGGCGACGTAGAAGCGGGGCATGGGAATGGTCCTTGGGGGGTCAGTCGTCGTCGTCGGAAGAGGACTCCGGCGCATAGTCGCTCTCCGCCCAGCGGCGCGCCTCGAAGGCGCGCGAGCGCATCCACGCGCCGAGGGGCCAGAGGACGAGGAACCCGGCGAAGAGCACGAAGTTGGACCAGCCGACCGAGTTCCTGCGCACGGCGATGCGCCCGACGATCGGCTGCGGCTGCCCGGCGGAAGCGGGGCCCGCCGTAGCGGCGATCGCGAGCGTGTACCGGCCCGGCGGCAGGGAGGCGATCTCGGCCACGTCGTCTGCGGAGGCGTCCGGGGGCGAGGTGCCCGCCACCCGGGAGCCGAGCGAGCGGTTGAGGCGGTAGGCCTTCCCGGTGCCGGCCTCGGTGAGCTGCAGGTCGAGCCCGAGCCAGGTGTGGGTCGCGTTCGTGCTCGTGTGCACGATGGCCGGCCCGTCGAACCAGCCGCCGACCTCGAAGACCGGGCTCACGGCCCGCATGGTCGAGCCGGCGCCGACGGAGAATCCCACGGCCGGCGGACGCGAGGCGGTGCCGAGCGCCATGAACCCGAACTGCGCGACGATCCCCGCGGCCAGGAAGGCGAAAAAGACCATCCAGTAGAGGATCGGCTTCCCCGCGTGCGGCGAAGGCTGGTTGGGCGCCACGCCCACGCGCTTCCAGGGCTGGCCCTCCAGGGAGAATGCCTTCCAGAGCTCCGCGGGCTCCACGTACTCGCCGAGCGACCAGGTGATCTCGTTCTCCGTCCTCTCCGACGACAGGATGAGCGGCGGGGCCACGTAGTCGTTCACCTCGCACGTGTCGCCCAGCTTCACGCGCCAGTTGAACTCGCCGGCGAGCCAGGACACGCGGGCTTCCGCCCGCTGGAAGTGGTCGAACCGGCGCCCGAGGTAGCGCACGGTGGGCCGGATGGAGCCGAGGAGACCCTTGTCCTGGACCTTCGGAATCTCGGCGGCCGTATTGATGACGCTGAAGTGGCCCTGGTACTCGCTGATCCAGAGGTAGCCCGCCGTCGGGCCGTGCAGGAGGTACTCGAGCCACTCGTAGGTGAGGCCCTCGACCACGATCGCGCGGCGAAGCGCCCCCACGACCTCGTACTTCGCGCCGCGCCAGGTGCCGGTGGTGCCCAGCGGGAACGTGACCTCCGCGAGGCGGTCGTTGCGCTCGTTCCTCTGCACGATCTCGCCCGACTTCCCCGTCACGTCCGTGACCGAGCCGCACGAGGTGCAGGCGACGACCTCGGTCGCGGCGACGTGCTTCTCGATGGGCGCGCCGCAGCCGGCGCACTTGAACGCGATCGCGCGCCCGCCGGGTTCCAGGGGACGGTCCGGGTCGCGCAGCCCCGTGAACCGGAAGGTGTCGAACGGCAGGCGCTCGCCGACGTAGACGTGCGGCACGTCCTCCGAGTAGTCGATCGTCGCGAAGCGCGTGCCGGGCCCGCGCAGGTCGGCCACCGGCGCCTTCCACCCGGCGCCGAACCGGAAGGGCAGCTCCCCCTCCCCTGCAACGACTTCCGCGGTCTCGAGGTTGGTGACCGTGTAGGGGTCCCCCGCCAGCGTGACCGTGGCGCCGGGCTTCAGCTCCCCGAAAGCCGGCACGGGAGACGGCGGCGCGAGGTAGGTGATCGTGTGCTCGCCGTTGGCGTCGGAGAGCCACGCGCCCTTGCCGCGGTCGAAGAGCACGTGCCACTCGTTCCACACGCCGGCGCCGTAGCGGTACTGGATGCGCCCGACGATCGAGAAGGACTCGCCCCGGTGATGGCCGGAAGCGCCGAGCTGCAGGAGGGAGGCGCCGGGCAGGAGGTCGGCCTGCTTGCCGATATCCTCGAGCCGGGCGCCCTCGCGGACCAGGGTGGACCGGCAATAGGCGCAGACCGCGACGATCGACGTGGCGCCCCGAAAGCGAAGGGGCCCGCCGCACGAAGGGCAGGATGCCGTCCTCTCGCGAACCTCGTCCCTGATGGCCACCAGCACCTCCCGTGCGCCAGCGGTTGGCGCCCGTGTCCCGGGCGCGCGTTATCGAGCGGCGATTATAACCATGGCGATCACGCCGGCGATTCGCGGCCGGACGGCTTCCACCCGGACACCGGGAGGTCGATGCGGCTTCTTCCGTCGGCCACGACCTGCGCCAGCGCCTCGCCCAGGGCCGCCGAGTGCTTGAACCCGTGCCCGGAGCAGGGCGAGGCCACGATGACCGAGGGCATCTGCGGGTGCGGCTCGATCACGAACCGGCAGTCGGCGGTCATCGTGTAGAGGCACGCGACCGCCCTCGCGCATTCGCCCGACAGGCCCGGGAAGCACGGGGCCACCTTTTCCTCGTACATCGCGCGGATCTCCTCCGGCGCAACCTCCCGCGCGACCGCCTCCGGCGTCGTCGCGGCCTCGTGCTGCTCGGTGGCGATCTTCACGCCGCCGCCCGGGCCGTCGATCGCCGGGAACCCGTAGCTGGGCTGCGCCTGCCCCGCCAGCTCCCAGATGAAGACCGGAAACCGGCCGGGCGCGAAGTCCGCCACCGGCCCCTTCTCGCGGAACCAGTAGAGAACCTGGCGGCGCACGGTGAAGCGCCCCGCCCAGGTCGTGCCGAGGAGCCCGGGAAGCCACGGTCCTGCGGTCACCACGAGCCGGCTCGCGCGGTACTCGCCCCGCTCCGACACCACGCGCACGTGCCCACGGGACTCCTCGAAGCCCAGGACCTTCTCGTCGCGGCGGACGACGGCGCCGCCGCGCCCCGCCAGGTCGAGCTGCGCGGCGATGCAGGCTTCCGGTCGCAGGAACCCCGCCTCGTGCTCGTAGTAGCCCACCTCGTCGCCGGAGACGGCGAACTGCGGGAAGCGCCGGCGGATGTCGCGCGCGTCGAGGAGTTCGTGGCGGATGCCGTGGCGCTTCGCGGCCGCCAGCGTGTTCGCGAAGAAGCCGGGGACGTGGCAGGTGGCCCGCGGCCCGGCGCTCGACACGACGAGCCCGCCCGTGGTGGTGAGGAGGTCCCGGCCGGTTTCGCGCTCGATCCCGCGCCAGATCTCGTGCGAGCGCAGCGCGAGGGGCGTGTACTCCTCGCCCTCGCCGATCGCGAGCCTCGTGATGCGGGTGTCGCCGTGGCTCGAACCGAGGGCGTGCGGGGGCGAGAACCGGTCGATGCCGAGCGCCCGGACACCGCGCCGGGCGAGCTGGTACAGCGTCGCGCTTCCCATCGCGCCCAGGCCCAGCACGATCGCATCGAAGGAGGTCTGCATGGTCGGCGATTGTAGGCGGTGGCGGTGTCAACCACCCACCCCCTCCCGCGTTAAGGGATCGGGCCGATCCGGCCCGCGCCTCCCGGGAGAAGACCGTGTTCGAGTCCCTGCAGTCCGTCCTTGCCGCCAACCAGCTGGTGTCGGGGGGCGTCGTGCTGGCCGCGCTCGGCGTGGCCGCCATGTGGCTTCGCGAGGTGCCGGGCAAGCTCGCCAGGTGGGGCAAGCACTTCTTCGTGACCACCCTTGCGATCGACAGCCGCGAGGAGCTGCTCTTTCCCGCGCTCGTGGAGTACATGGACACCCGCGAGGCGCTGCGCCGCCTGAACAACTTCACCGCGCGCACCGTGCGCGACCAGGATTCCAGCTACCAGAGCCTCAACGACGAGCTGCAGCAGGGCGGCCGGCCGCACACGGCCTTCTCGCCCGGCGAGGGCTTCCACCTCTTCGTGCTGGACGGGCGCCTCATGTGGATGAAGCGCGAGGTGCAGGTGGGCATGGCGGTGGTGGAGAGAATCACGCTCTCCACGCTCGGCCGCGACAAGGCGCCGCTGGAGGCGCTCGTGCACGCCGCCATGGAGCACCGCATCGCCCGGGAGTTGAACCGCATCGCGATCTACGTGCCCAGCACCTACGGCAGCGACTGGACGCGCGCGCGCCTGGGCAACAACCGCAAGCTCGATTCCGTCGTCCTCAAGGCCGGCCAGAAGGAAGCCGTGCTCGCCGACCTCGACCGCTTCTTCTCGGGCCGCAGCCGCTACGAGACGCTCGGCATCCCGTGGCGCCGCGGCTACCTGCTCTACGGCCCGCCCGGCACGGGAAAGACCTCGCTCGTCACCGCGCTCGCCTCCGAGCTCGCGCTCAACGTGTGCGTGCTCTCGCTCGCCTCGCCCAACGTCACGGACGAGAAGATCGGGAGCCTCCTCGCGAGCGTGCCGCGCCGCTCGGTGATCCTCATCGAGGACGTGGACGCCTTCTTCCAGAACCGCACCAAGGCCGACGCTCAGGTGCGCGTGTCCTACTCCGGCTTCATCAACGCCCTGGACGGCGTGGCGGCCCACGAGGGCTCCGTGGTCTTCCTCACCACCAACCACCCGCAGCTCATCGACGAGGCGGCCATCCGCTCCGGCCGCGTCGATTTCCGCCTGGAGCTGGGGCTGTGCGACCGCAGCCAGCTCGAGCGCATGTTCCTCAAGTTCGTCGACGATCCCGCCGCCGCGGCCCGCTTCGCGGACGCCGTGGCGCCCGGTCGCTGGTCGCCCGCGCAGGTGCAGGAGCGGCTGCTGAAGGCCGCCTCGCTCGACGAGGCGCTGGCGCTCTTCGCGGAGCCGCCGGCCGGCGACCTCGCGATGCTGCGGGCGGCTTGAAGTTTCGGCCGGGTTTGGGGAGACTTCGCGGGATCTTCCCGCCCGCCGCCTGAGGTTCCATGCCGAGAATCGCCACCGCGCTCGCGCTCGCCCTCGCCCCCGTCCTCGCGTCGGCCGAAGCCTGCCCGTGGCTCTCCGCGGACGTCGCCGCGCAGGTGATCCTCGCGACGCCCGCGGACTCGAAGGTGGAGAAGAACCCCGTGTTCGGCAACACGAAGGGGATGGAGGCTTCCACCACGTGCCGGTTCAAGGCCGCGGACGAGCTGGCCGGAAGCCTCTCCGTCATCGTGATGGAGTTCGGCTCCTACGAGGCGGCGACCGCCGCCTACCGGAGGGAGCTGGAGGCCCAGGGCTCGCGGGCGAGACCCTCGAAGATCGGCGCGAACCCCGCCTTCTCCACGCACGACCCCGGCTTCTCCGCCGCGAGCTGCGCGGTGAAGGGCAAGCGGCTTCTGTTCGTGAACCACGCCTTCAGCAAGCGCGTGAACGAGGCCGTAGCCAAGGACCCGGACGGCGCCGTGCTCTCCACGCACGAGGTGGCGCGGCAGGTTCTCGGCAGGCTCTAGGCATCCGCGGCCGGTTCCCGGCCGGCATGCCCTAGTCCACCACCGTCTGCGACTGCTCGCGCAGGTACTGCGTGAGGTAGTAGAAGGAGCCGATGTTCCTGCCCGTGGAACCCGAGCCCTTCCAGCCGCCGAAGGGCTGGTAGCCGGGCCAGGCGCCGGTGGTCGCGCCCTGCGGGCGGTTCACGTAGACGACACCGGCCTCGATGCGCTCGAGGAAGGCGTCAGCCTCCGCCGGCGCGCCGTAGAAGCCCGCGGTGAGCCCGTAGTCGGTGTCGTTGGCGCGCTCGAGCGCCTCGTCGAGCGAGTCGACGGCCCCCACCAGCACGAAGGGCAGGAAGTGCTCCTCGCGCCAGAGGCGCGACTCCCACGGCGCGGTGGCCACCGTGGGCGCGACGTAATAGCCGCGCGCGCGCGGCCCCTCGGCGAGCTCGCGCCCCCCGGCGAACACCTTGCCTGAGGACGCGGCTTCGGCGGCCACCTTGCGGTAGCGGCCGAGCGCCGCCTCGTTGATGACCGGCCCCATCCAGTTCGCGCGCAGCGTGGGATCGCCCACGGAGGTCTCGTTCGCGAGCTTCGCCAGCCGCCCCGCGAGCTCCTCCATCACCGGGCGCTCGGCGTACACGCGCGAGGCCGCCGAGCACTTCTGCCCCTGCAGGCCGAAGGCGGAGCGGAAGATGCCGGTGGCGGCGCGGTCGAGGTCGCCGTGGCGCGTGACGATGACCGGGTTCTTGCCGCCCATCTCCGCGATGCACGGCCTCGGCCAGCGCCCCTCGCCGAAGTGGCGGATGATTCGCGACCCCACTTCGCCGGAGCCGGTGAAGGTGACGCCCGCGATGCCCGGATGGCGCGCGAGCGCCTCGCCGACCTCGGCGCCGCCGCCCATGACGTGGTTCAGGACGCCGTCCGGAAGCCCCGCCTCGCGGAACGCGTCCATCAGCAGGGCGCCGCACAGGGCCGTGTCGCTCGCGACCTTGAAGACGGCGGTGTTGCCGGCGACGAGCGCGGCCCCGATGGGCCCGCCGGCGAGCGCCATCGGGAAGTTGAACGGCGCGATCACCGCCCACGCGCCGTGGGGCTTGAGCACGGTGCGGTTGTGGCTGGCGTAGCCCTTGACCGGGTCGTCGGGCAGGAAGCGCACGAAGCCGCCGTTCTCCTCCATCTCCGCGCAGTACCAGCCGACGAGGTCCGCGGTCTCCTGCACCTCGCCGATCGCCTCCATGCGGTTCTTGCCCACCTCCAGCGCCATGGCGGCGGCGAACTCGTAGACGCGCTCCTCGATCCGCTTCGCGGCCGCGCGCAGGATCGCCACCCGCTCGGTCCACGGCATGCGCGCCCAGGGCGGGAAGGCCGCGCGCGCGGCGGCGACGGCGTCGTCGACGTCCCGCGCGGTGCCGCGCGCGAAGCGCCCGAGGAGCCACTCGCGGTCGATGGGGGAGCGCGACTCGAAGTGCGCCGCGCCGTCGCGAGGCCGGCCGCCGATCCACATCGGGTGGCTCGCCCCCAGCCCGCCCCTCACCCGGCCGAGCGCCTCCTCGAAGCGCCGGTGCAGCGCCTCCGGCGGGTCGAACATGGTCGAGTAGGTGAGCTTGAACGCGTCGGATTGCATGCCGGACTCCTGCAGCCCTCAGGTGAGCGCGATGAACTCCGGGTCTTCCTGGTGCTTGCGCTCGAACTTGAGGAAGTCGTAGTACCCGCAGCGCGTGCCGCCCGGGAAGTCGCCGCAGATGGCCGGCCGGGACTCGTAGACCGTGCACTGGCGCGACTCGCGGTCCAGGAACATGCAGGCGGTCTTGAAGACCTCGTCCTTGCGGTGGCGCAGCACGCGGGCCTCACCCTTCTCGTCGAGCCGCGTGAAGCGCGCCTCGGCCTGGGCGGGCTCGATGCCGAAGTGGCGGGCGAGCCGCGCGATGTCGCGCGCCTTGACCGGGATCTCCTCGTAGGTGCAGCAATAGGCCGGGCACTTCCTGCAGGAGTAGCCCAGGCGCACGGGGACGGGGAACGGCTTGCTCTTCTTCATGTGATGCGGTGCCTGGAAAAAAGGGCGAATTGTACGCGACCTCAGGACTGCCCGAACGACGCGAGCTCCAGGCGCTCCGAGAAGAGGTCCTTCACGTGCCCCGCGATGCTCGTCCGCCGGAGCTCCTCGCGCGCGACAAACGACCGCACCCGGCCGGGCGCGTTCCACCGCGTGACGTATATGTCGACGGGGGGGCCTTTCCTGCGCCGGTTGATCCCGTGGGCCTCGACCCGGAAGCAGTCGAAGGTGCCGGCGGCCACGGTGATCGTCTCGCGCGCGGCCACGCGGAAGTCCATCGTGACCGTTCCCCTGTACACGCCCCCGACGGACACGTCGTAGCGCGTCGACCACTTCTTCCCCACGGCGTATTCGAGCGGATGGTCCTGCCTCGGCGTGAACTCCTGGCCGCCCTTCGTGCGGACCTGGTTGCCCAGGAGGTCCCTCACCACGAGACCGTCGTTGAGGATCACGTGGGCGTCGGTGATCTCCGTGACCACGAGGTCCAGCCGCGTGGCCTTGCCTCCCCAGGCCAGCCGGTCGGTGACGTCGTAGGAGAAGCGGTCGCCCACGCGATGCTTCGCGGCGACCCTCGCCGAGCCCGCCGTGAACGGGTTGCCCTCGGAGGGCGCGGCCTCCACCCGCTTCTCCCCCCGGGCCGCGAGCACCGCATCGAGCCGCAGCTGCGCCAGCTCCGCGAAGCGCCCGCCCGGGTAGCGGAGCAGGTACCGCTCCAGGGTTGCGGGTTCCGCAGCGAGCTTCGCCTGCTCGAACATCTCGAGCTCCTCCCGGAACGCACGCTCCTCCGCTTCCGCCGAGAGCCTCTTCAGCTGCTCCGGCGGCACGAAGTAGAAGTCCTCCTCGAGCGAGGTGCTCTCCCACGGGATCTGCCGCCCGCTGGAGGCGCGGCGCACCCCCAGCCGGACGCGCTTGAAGACGTCCTCGATCTTCGCGTCGCGCACCTGCATCTCGCGCAGCAGGTTCTCGGTGTAGAGCCCGTTGGCGCCCGCGCCGTCGTCGGCGGTGTTGCCCGGTGCCGTCGCGTAGGCGAGGAGCGTGCCGGTCGGCGCGTCCATCTGCGAAAGGCCCTTCTGCTCCACGCGCACGTCGCGGCCGAAGGGGTTGTCGCGGCAGGCGTCCAGGATGACGACGTTCATCGGGTTGGCCGCCTGCCGGATGCCGCCCAGGACGCTCGCGACGTCCACGCACTGCGCCGCCACCTCCGCGGCGGCGGCCACGTTCGCGTCCACCGGCAGGAGGTAGTTGCGCCACTGCAGCTGGATGCCGTGCCCGGCGAAGTAGAACAGCCCCACCGACTTCGTCGCGGCCAGCGCCCTGGCGTAGGCCTCGATCGCTTCGAGCATCTCGCGGCGAGTGGCGTCCTGCACGAGCGTCGTCTCGAAGCCGGCCCCCCTCAGGACCCCGGCGATGGCGCGCGCATCGTTCCCCGGATTGCGCAGGGCCGGCACGCTGCGATAGGCGGCGTTGCCCACCACGAGCGCGCGCTTGGGGGCGCGCAGGAGCCTCACGGCCCCGTCGGACTGCGCCCACACCCACGCCCACGGCGAGGGCAGGAAGAGCGAGGCGGTCGCGAGGCTCCCCTGCAGGAATCGGCGGCGCGGGAGGAAGTCGGTTTTCATCGGGGTTCCCGGGCAGTGTACGCGAGGGGCTCCCGGGCACCCCGGCGCGGGTCAGAACGTCGCCTTGGTCCTGACGACGAACTGGACCGCCTCGATGTCGCCGGCCCTCTCCAGCGGCATCGCGACGTCGAGGTGCAGCACGTTGCCGAACGCGGCGCGGTCGAACGACAGGCGAAGCCCCACGCCCACGTCGGACAGCCAGCCGCCGTTCTCCGCGTTCTGGTTCGTGCCGCCCCAGGCGCGCCCGACGTCGTAGAACGCCGCGCCGCCGACGCGCGCCAGCCGGAAGAGATACCAGTCGGTGTAGTAGCGCTGTTCCAGGGTGAACAGGACGCGCTTCTCGCCGCTCTGGTAGCGAAGGGGATAGCCGCGCAGGCCGTTGTCGCCGCCGAGCAGCAACTGGTCGGACGCCCCGCCGCCGTCGCCCTGGGCATCGCCCGACAGCGCGGCGAAGAAGACCGCTTTCGGGCTCTGCGGCGCGTAGTAGCGCAGGGCGAAGCCCGCCTGGGTGAGCGGATTGCCCGTGCTGGCCATCTGGCGCTGCGCCTTCACGGTGGCGAACAGGTCATGCTCCCAGGGCAGGGTGACGCCCCCGGCGGCCCGGGCCTCGTACAGCCAGGCCGACCGGCTCGAGCCCCAGGACTCGAGGGCCCGCGTGACCTGCACGCTCGCATTGAGGCCCTTCTCGAAGAACTCGGGCCTCGCGATGAGGTCGCGGTTCGTGAGCTTGACGAAGCGGTCCTCGATGACCTCGTAGCGCAGGAAAGGACCGCGCACGGCGTGGTCGGCCGGCAGCAACGCCGGCGCCACCTCCCCCGGTTCCTCGGCATACGCATCGTCCCGCATCGTCACCCCCGCGGAATAGCGATGGGTCCAGCCGGAGACCAGCCCCGCCGACCAGCCGCCGAACACATCCGCCGACTTGTGCCGGTGCCGGTACTGGGCCACGTCGTCGCCCGCGTTGTAGATCGCATCGATGCGGTTCCACTCGTCCCAGGCCGCGCCGGCCGCCCAGCGGGTGTCGAGGGAGTAGAACGGCCGCCAGACCGAGGCCGTGCGGCGGCTGCCGTCGCTGAAGCGCCCTTCCTCGTAGTTGAGGGTCGTCCAGCCGTCGAAGGCCTGCCCGTAGCGCAGGAGGAACTCGGTGCCGCTGCGATCGACTTCCGAGACATGGGACGCCCCGACCTGCACGCCGGTCCCGGCGAGGTTGTATTCGATCAGCCCGAAGCCGGTCGAGTTCTTGCCGCCCGAGCGGGAGTACCGTGCGATGAGGTCCAGCGTCCATGTATCCCGCGTGATGACCTCGAGGTCCACCACGCCGTCGCGGTACGCCGTCGGCCGGATCTGCACGTCGTAGACGGAGCGGCTGGAGCGCAGCACCCGCTCGCTCTCCTCGAGCACCTGCCGGGTGAACCGGTCGCCGGTCTTGAAAAGGAGCGCCCGCTTGATCACGTGCGGCTGCGTCGTGATGTGCACCCAGTTGGCCAGCCGGAAGAGGAGGTTGTTTTCCTCCGGGTCGTCGAGGTCGAAGATGTTGCTCGGCTCGACGAGGATCGTGCCGATGCGCGCGCCCAGCGCCTCCAGCTCGTCGATCGGCGGGATCGGGGGCGGGGACTGCGCGCGCGCCTGTCCGGACAGGCACAGGACGGCGAGGAGGCAGCCCGCCAGGAGGGATAAGGGATCTACGCGCCACACGTGGGCATTTTGGCAGATCGGCCCCGGGCCGATTTGACCTGCGCCGGGATTTCCTCCGATTCCCCCGCGCCCGCCCTCCGCCCGGCTTGCCCCGCCAGCCACCCGCCAGCGCCTGCCGGGACTAGAACTCCAGCCGGTCCCCGGGCTGGATCGCGTGCACCTTGGTCGAGGTGGCGCCCAGCGCCCGGACGAATTCCTCGGGCGTGCCCTTGAGCATCGGGTTGGTGCCGTAGTGCATGGGCACCGCGTGCTTCGGCCGGATCCAGTTGTTCACCGCGAAGGCCGCGTCCTTCGGGTCGAGCACGAAATGGCCGCCGATGGGGATCAGCACGACGTCGGGCTTGTAGTAGTCGCCGACGAGCTTCATGTCGCCGAAGAGGCCCGTGTCGCCCATGTGCCAGATCTTCAGGCCGTTCTCGAGCTCGATCAGGAAGCCCGCCGGCTCGCCGCCCACGTGCACGTGGTCCTTGCCCGACGGATCCTTCCAGACGAACTCCGAGGAGTGCTCGGCGCGCGTCATCGTGATCTTCACGCCGCCTTCGCCGAAGGGCTGGATGGTGCCGCTCTTGTTCATGCGCGGGACGAGGTCGGCGGGAAGGATGCCCAGCGCGAGGAGGGTCTGGTTGAGCCCCGCGGGCGCCCAGAGCTTCGCGTTGTGCTTCTTCGCGAGCGCCGGCGCGTCGCCCACGTGGTCGCCGTGGCCGTGCGTGACGAGGATGAGGTCCACCTTGCCCAGCTCGTCGAGGTTCTTCCACTTCGCCGGCGTCTTCGGATTGGTGGTGAGCCACGGGTCGATCACGATCACCTTGCCGCCGGGCGTGGTGAGCCGGAACGCGGCCTGCCCGAGCCACAGCAGCTCGGCCTTCCTCTCCTGCGCGACGGCGGCGGCGGCCGTCAGTGCGGCGGCCAGCCAAATGATGATGCGGACGATCCTTCCCATGGTCTTCCCCTCCCGTCGTGTGGGCGCAGCCGGCGGATTCTGCACGGGACCGGCCCGGCGGTAAACGGGCGCTAGAATGGCGGCAGGGCCCCCGACCCTCCCCCACCCATGCAACTTCGCCCCCTCGGCCGCTCCGGCATCCCTGTCGCCCCCCTCGCCTTCGGCGGGAACGTCTTCGGCTGGACCGCGGACGAGGCCACCTCGTTTCGCCTCCTCGACACCTTCGTCGACGCGGGCTTCAACCTCATCGACACGGCCGACATGTATTCGAACTGGGCGCCGGGGAACAAGGGCGGGGAATCGGAGGCGATCATCGGCAGGTGGCTCGCCCGGTCCGGCAAGCGCGACCGCGTGGTCATCGCGACCAAGGTCGGCCACGACATGAAGGAGGGCGGCAAGGGGCTTTCGCGCGCGCACATCCTCGCGTCGGCGGACCGGTCGCTCGCGCGGCTCGGGACGGACCGCATCGACCTCTACCAGTCCCACCTCGAAGACCCCGGCGCCACGCACGAGGAAACGCTCTCGGCCTATGCCGAGCTCATCGCCGCCGGCAAGGTGCGCGCGATCGGCGCGTCCAACTTCGGGCCGAAGGCGCTGCGCGACGCGCTCGCGGTCTCGAAGCGGCTCGGACTGCCGCGCTACGAGACCCTGCAGCCGCTCTACAACCTGTGCGACCGCGAGGCGTTCGAGGCCGAGCTCGGGGCCCTCTGCCGCGAGGAGGGCATCGGCGTGATCCCGTACTTCGCCCTCGCCTCGGGCTTCCTCACCGGGAAGTACCGCACGGAGGCCGACCTCGCGCAGAGCGCCCGCGGCCGGCGCGCGAAGTCCTACCTGAACCCGCGCGGGCTGCGCATCCTCGCCGCGCTCGACGAGGTGGCCGCGGGCCTGGGCGCCACGCCGGGCAAGGTGGCCATCGCCTGGCTCATGGCGCAGCCCGGCATCACCGCGCCCATCGCGAGCGGGCGCACGGTGGAGCAGGTGCGCGACCTGCTCGACGCCGCGCGCTTTTCCCTCGACGCCGCCGCCATGGAGAAGCTCGCCCTCGCGAGCGCCTGACCGGCGCGCCAGCCCCCCTCATCCCCCCGAAGTCAACGAAAGTCCGCCATGCCCTACCCCAAGCCGGCCCCCCCGAAGTTCAAGCTGCAGGTCCAGGAGGACGAGACCGACCACCGCCTGTGGCACGATGTCCTCGCGCCCGATGGCAAGCCGTACGTCTTCGACCGCGAGGACGAGGCGCGCGCGAAGCTGCAGGAGCTCTTTCCCGTCCTCTCCGGCCTCGAGAAGTACGCCGCGGGACCCAAGCGCACGCGCGTCATCGTGATCGCGCGCGACGACGACGAGGCCCCGGACTGAACGCCACCCACTGGAGAAAGAGAAAATGACTTCCCCCATCAAGGTCGCCGTCGTCACCGGCGCCGGCACCGGCATCGGCAAGGCTTCCGCGCTCGCGCTCGCGGGAGCCGGCTACCAGGTCGCCTTCGCGGGCCGCCGCCAGGAACTGCTCGACCAGGCGCTGGCCGAGGCCGGCGGCCGCGGCATCGCGGTGGCCACCGACGTGGCCGACCCCGCCTCCGTCAAGGCGCTGTTCGCCGCCGTCGAGGCGAAGTGGGGACGCGTCGACGTCCTCTTCAACAACGCGGGAACGGGCGCCCCGGCCGTGCCCATGGACGAACTGCCGTGGGAGAAGTGGAAGGCGGTGATCGACGCGAACCTCAACGGCTCGTTCCTGTGCGCGCAGGCCGCGATGGCGCTCATGAAGAGGCAGTCCCCCCGGGGCGGGCGGATCATCAACAACGGGTCGATCTCCGCGCACGCGCCGCGCCCGAACACCGCGGCCTACACGTCCACCAAGCACGCCATCACCGGCCTCACCAAGTGCATCTCGCTCGACGGCCGCGCGTTCGACATCGCCTGCGGGCAGATCGACATCGGCAACGCCGCCACCGAGATGACCGAGCGCATGGCCCGGGGCATCGTCCAGGCCAACGGCCAGACGATGGTCGAGCCGCGCATGGACGTCCAGGACGTGGCGCGCGCGATCGTCTTCATGGCCGGGCTCTCGCTCGACTCGAACGTGCAGTTCATGACGATCATGGCGACGAAGATGCCCTTCGTCGGCCGCGGCTAGCCGCCCGGCGCGGGTCAGGAATCGGCCGGCGCCACGATGGTGGTGCGCAGCGTCGCCACGCCCTCGATCGCGCACTCGACCACGTCGCCGGGCTCGAGGCCCGGCCCCGCGCCGGCCGCCCGCGGCGCGCCGGCGCACAGGAGGTCGCCCGGCTCGAGCGCCTCCTGGCGCGCGCTGCGCTCGAGGATGGCGGGCAGCCGCTCGAACGCGTCGGCCGCGTTCACGCGATGGCGCTCCCCGCCGTTCACCGAGCAGGTGACCCAGAGGTCGTGGGGATCGGGGAGCTCGTCCATGGTGACGATCTCCGGCCCGAGCGGGGCGAAGCCCGGCGCCGGGGCGCCGTCGCCGGCGCGAAGGTCGTTGAGGAGCGTGATCCCGGCGACGTAATCCATGGCGTCGGCCTCCTTCACGCCGAGGCCGCTCCGGCCGACCACGAAGACGAGCACCGGGGCGCAATCCAGCCGCGCCAGGCCGCGCGGGCGGGCCACCTTCGCGTCGTGGCCGACGAGGCTCGCGGGGAGCCTCGTCGAGGCGGGCGAATCCCCTGCCGGGTCGTCCGCACCGGCGCACAGGAAGCGGTTCGCATCCGGCACCGGCGGCAGCAGCCGGATGGCGCGCTCCTCGTGCATGGCGTGCGAGAAGGAGCGGGCCTCGGTGACGGCCGCCTTGGAGAGCGCCTGGACGCGCGAGAGCGCCCCCCGTCCGGCGGCGAGCAGCGCCTTGACCGTCGACGGAAGCGGCTCTCCCTTCACGCGCGAGGCGGCCTCGATGTCGAGGACGCGGTGGCCGACGCGCACGCCGGCGCGCGCGAGCCACGCGGGCCCGACGCTATAGGTGACGAGTCTCATGGATGGGTCCTGCGGTCGTTTCGGATGGATGCATGGCGCCTCGAATCGACCATTGTGTTCCGCGCCGCAGGATGGGGCAAGGCGCGCTCGACGGTCGCACGGGGCGAGTGCGGGCGGCGGCGATGGTGAGGAGAGTCCGCATCGGTGCAGAATAGCGGTTTCGCGCACACGCGCCGACACGGTGACCGCCATGACGCTCCTCTCCGACCAGATGCACCTGCACCCGGACCAGCTGGACGCCTACTGGATGCCCTTCACCGCCAACCGCCAGTTCAAGTCGGCGCCGCGGATGGTGGCGAAGGCCGAGGGCATGCACTACTGGACCCCCGAGGGCCGCAGGATCCTCGACGGCTTCTCCGGGCTGTGGTGCTGCAACGCGGGGCACAACCGCAAGCCCATCGTCGAGGCGATCCAGCGCCAGGCGGCCACGATGGACTACGCGCCCGCCTTCCAGATGGGCCAGCCGCTCGCCTTCGAGCTCGCCAACCGCATCGTGGACATGGCGCCCGAGGGCATGAACCACGTCTTCTTCTGCAACTCCGGCTCCGAGGCCGTGGACACGGCGCTCAAGATCGCCCTCGCCTGGCACCGCGTGAAGGGCGAGGGCCAGCGCACGCGCCTCATCGGCCGCGAGCGCGGCTACCACGGCGTGGGCTTCGGCGGCATCTCGGTGGGCGGCATGGTGGCCAACCGCAAGATGTTCGGCACGATGCTCGCGGGCGTGGACCACCTGCCGCACACGCACGACCTCGCGCACAACGCCTTCACCCGCGGCCAGCCCGCGTGGGGCGCGCACCTCGCCGACGAGCTGGAGCGGCTGGTGGCCCTGCACGACGCCTCCACCATCGCCGCGGTGATCGTCGAGCCGATGGCGGGCTCCACCGGCGTCCTCTTCCCGCCGAAGGGCTACCTGCAGCGCCTGCGCGACATCACGAAAAAGCACGGCATCCTCCTCATCTTCGACGAGGTGATCACGGCCTTCGGCAGGATGGGCGGCGCCTTCGCCTCCGACGTCTACGGGGTGGTCCCCGACATGATCACCTTCGCCAAGGGCGTCACGTCGGGCTCGGTGCCGATGGGCGGGGTCATCGCCTCCTCCGCCGTCCACGACGCGTTCATGGCCGGCCCGCCCGGCGCCATCGAGCTCTTCCACGGCTACACCTACTCGGCGCACGTGCTGGCCTGCGCCGCGGGAGTGGCCACGCTCCAGCTCTACAAGGACGAGGGACTGTTCGAGCGCGCGCAGAAGATGGCGCCGGTGCTGGAGGACGCGCTGCACTCCCTCAAGGGCGCGCGCCACGTGATCGACATCCGCAGCGGCGGGCTCGCGGGCGCCGTGGAGCTCGAGCCGCGCCCGGGCGCCCCGGGCGCGCGCACCTTCGACACCTACCTCGGCTGCTGGGAAAAGGGCCTGCTGGTGCGCCAGGCCGGCGAGATCGTCTGCTTCGCGCCCGCCCTCATCGTCGAGGAGCCGCACATCGCGGAGATGGTGGACACGTTGCGCGACGTGCTCGCGCGCGTGGCCTGACGGGGGGCGCATGACGACGCTCTCCCTGTTCCGCGGCGCAGCCGACACGAAGTCCTTCGCGCCGGGCGAGACGATCTTCGTCGAGGGCGACGAGGGCGGCGTGATGTACGTGGTCGTCGAGGGCTCGGTGCGCCTTTCCGTGACGGGCCGGACCCTCGAGAAGGTGGGCCAGGGGAGCGTCTTCGGCGAGATGGCGCTCATCGACGCCTCCCCGAGGAGCGCCACCGCCACGGCGCTCACGGCCTGCACGCTGGCCCCCGTCACCGCGCAGCGCTTCAAGGAGCTGGTGCGCGAGAGCCCCGATTTCGCGCTCGAGATCATGCGGGTGATGGCCGCGCGCCTGCGCAGCATGGACCGCCGCCTCTAGCATGGCGGGGCGCGGGGGCGTGCGGCCTTCGATCGGCGACCTGCTCAAGATCGTCGACATCCGCACCAAGACCGTGAGCGTCTCCTCGCTCCTCGTCGGGAGCGGCTGGGCGCTCGCGACGGCGCCGGAGCGCTTCTCGTGGCCGCTCTTCGCGCTCATGG
>JAMPXV010000194.1 GCA_023700985.1 Lysobacter sp. | reverse complement strand
GGCGCGGAGCGATTCCTGCGCACCTGTTCCGCCTGCCACGGCGAGAAGGGCGACGGGCGCAGCCTCGCCAGCGCCACGTTGAAGACGCACCCGCGGGACTTCACGACCGAGGAGGCACGCACCAACCTCTCGCGCGAATACATGATCGCCATCGTGCGCGACGGCCGCCCGCACACGGCGATGGTCGGGCGCACCGAGCGCCTGGCGCAGCGCGAGATCGAGGACGTGGTGGACTTCATCCGGGCCGCCTTCATGCCGCCGGAGCCGGGCTCGGCGCTCGCCCGGGGACGCGAGCGCTACCGGGGATCGTGCGCGGCATGCCACGGCGATCGCGGCCAGGGAGTCCCCGCGAGGGCCGGAGGCCCGGCGGTGCCGCCGCTTGCAGCGGCGCGCGCCAGGGCCGGTCTCACCGCGAAGGAGATGCTCGAGGCGATCCTGCGCGACCCGCACGCGCCGGGATTTTCGCTCCCGGCGCCGCGGCCGGACGCGCCCGAGGCGCAATCGGTCGTGGAATACGTGCGCTCCGCGTTCATCGAGGCCGCGGCCCTGCGCCGCGGCGCGGATCCGAAGGGCCGGTGACGGCCCCGCCCGCGGCCTACTTCCTCTCGAGGACGACGAGGTCCGCCTGCATCGCGGGCGCGTGCTTGCGGCAGATGATCTTGAAGATGCCCGCCTTGTCGGCGGTGAAGCTCACGCGCGTGAGCTGGCCGCGGCGGACCACGTCGGAGATCCAGTAACCCTCGATCGTGAACGGGTGCTGGTCGCCGTTGATGCCCACGATCTCGAGCGTCACCCGGTCGCCCTGGTTCACGACGATCGTGCCGGGGTCCCAGCGGTAGGTGGAAACCTCCCAGCGCCCCTTCTCGTCGGGCTTCTTGAGCGCGTAACCGCCTCCCGGGGGCAACGGCTTGTCCGGGAACGGCTCCTGGTCGACGTGGGTCCCGCCCTTGGGCTCGATCGCCGCGATGTAGATCGTGCGGCTCCGGGGCGGCTCCGTGGCGGCGGGCCCGGCGATCGCGGCGGGGATGAGCAGGCAGGCGGCAGCGGCGGCGATTCTCATGGCGGGCCTTCCGTTCGTGGCGTCGGTTGGCGCACATCTTACAGTCGCCGGGCTTCGCTACGCCCCCGGCGGTATCAGGCGTTTCATGCGCCACTCGACCACCGCACCCACGCGCCGGGCCTAACATGTGTGCCTGCGCACCCCAAGATGCGCCCCGGAGGCCGGCATTCAAAAGAGGACGGCTTCCCCCTTATCCGCCACAAGCCAAGGAGGAAACTGCACATGCCAGCCAGAAAGATCCTGATCCTGGGCGCGTCCTACGGGTCGCTCCTCGGCGTGAAGCTCGCCGCCGCGGGCCACGCCGTGAAGCTCGTCTGCCTGCCCGCCGAGGCCGCGCTCATCAACGCCAAGGGCGCGATCGTGCGCCTGCCGGTCAAGGGCCGCGAGGGCCTGGTGGAGCTCAATTCGCGCGCGCTCCCGGGCAAGCTCGACGCCGACGGCCCGGCCGCGATCAACCCCGCGGACTACGACCTCGTGGCGCTCGCCATGCAGGAGCCGCAGTTCCGCTCGCCCGGCGTGCGCGAGCTGCTCGCGGCCGTGGCGAAGTCGCGCGTGCCCTGCCTTTCGATCATGAACATGCCGCCGCTGCCCTACCTGCGCCGCCTGCCCGGCGTCGACGCGGACCGCTGCCTCGACTGCTACACGGACGCATCCGTGTGGGACGGTTTCGACCCGGCGCTCCTGACCCTCTGCAGCCCGGACCCGCAGGCCTTCCGCCCGCCCGAGGAGGAAGTGAACGTCCTGCAGGTGCGGCTGCCCACCAACTTCAAGGCCGCCCGCTTCGATTCCGACGCGCACACGGCGCTGCTCCGGGAGCTCGCCGCCGACATCGAGGCCGTGCGCTTCGACACCGGAGCCGGCACGGTCGAGCTGCCCGTGAAGCTCAAGGTGCACGATTCCGTCTTCGTGCCGCTCGCCAAGTGGGCGATGCTGCTCGCGGGCAACTACCGCTGCGTGCAGGCCGACGCCATCCGCCCCATCAAGGAGGCGGTGCACGGCGACCTCGAGGCCTCGCGCGCCGTCTACCAGTGGGTGGTGAAGCTGTGCGTCACGCTGGGCGCGGACGAGGCCGACCTCGTGCCCTTCGAGAAGTACGCCAATGCGGCGCAGACGCTGGGCAGCCCCTCCTCCGCGGCGCGCGCGCTGGCCGGCGGCGCCCAGAACATCGAGCGCGTGGACCGGCTCGTGCAGGCCGTGGCGGCGCAGAAGGGGATGAGCAACGCCTCGGTCGACGAGACGGTCGCCATCGTCGACGAGTGGCTCGTGCGCAACCGCCGGAAAGGCTGAACCGGGGCCCGGGCGGGCCCCGGGCCTTCACTTCTTCGGGACCTTCTTGCCCGGCTCGAGGGTCTCGGGCAGGGGGGAGTTGGCCTTCAGTTCCTCGAGCCCCTTCGCCGCGATCACCGCCCAGGTGGCGAAGAGCTGCGCGAAGTCGCTGGCGTTCCTCCCCGAACTTGCCATCTGGGGCGTCGCCGTCTTCATCGTTTCGCGGCGGTCGGCCACGCGGCCAAGCAGGGTTCCGGTGCGCGAATCGCGCACGTCCAGGTGCAGCGTCGCTTCGCCGGCTTGCACGGTATAGGTGCGCGAGGGGCTGCTCGTGTGACGATCGAGCGCATTGATGTAGAGGTCCACGACCCTCGGCGCGACTTCCAGGACGCCCTCCCCCGGCGCGTTGACGACCTCGTAGCCGACCTTCCTGAAGGCGACGGCCCAGATCTCGTCGAACCCGGTGCGCGCGGTCTCGACGATATTCATGGCTTCCTCGTCGCTCACGCGCGGGCCGACCCGGCTGCCCGTGCTCTGGCTCATGTCGCGCACCCAGTTCTTCTGGAAGGCGACTTCCGCGCGCTTCAGCAGCACCTTCCGGTAGGGCCGGAAGTCCGCGCCCGGCAACAGCCAGGCCTCGTCGACGTTCTTCGCCTTCACGGCCACCAGGCCCTCGGTGTCGCGGGGCGCCTGCGCCAGCGCAAGGGAAGCGGCGAGGCAGGCCAGCGCCGCGGCGGCGATCGAAGCGGGGCTCTTCACGGGGATTCGTCCTCTGGTTGAACGCAGGAACGCCTGCGGGCCCCGGGGCGGGCCGGCCGCGGGGCGGGCGGGCCGCTGCGAGAGGGGGTGGGGTGGCTGATGGGATTCGAACCCACGACAACTGGAATCACAATCCAGGACTCTACCGCTGAGCTACAGCCACCACCGGCGACCGCGTGAACCGCGACCGCTGAGAAATCTGGCACGCCCGACAGGATTCGAACCTGTTACCCCCGGCTTAGAAGGCCGGTGCTCTATCCGGATGAGCTACGGGCGCATTGCCGCCGCATCACGGTCTTCGAATCTGGTCGGGGTGGAGGGATTCGAACCCCCGACACCTTGCTCCCAAAGCAAGTGCGCTACCAGGCTGCGCTACACCCCGTCGGGTACTTCAAAGGCGAGCGCGGATTATACGCCGCCTCGCCCCGGAACCGACAGGGTGCGCGAGCTTGGGCCCGCCTACTGCGCCGGGGCGCCGCCGTCGCCCGCGGGGGCGGCGGCAGGCTCCTCCCGCCGCGCCGGCGGGTCGAGAAGGGCCTTGCGCGACAGGCGCACGCGGCCCTTGTCGTCGGCCTCGAGCACCTTCACCTTCACGATCTGCCCCTCCTTGAGGTAGTCCGAGACGGCGTTGACGCGCTCGTGCGCGATCTGCGAGATGTGCAGCAGGCCGTCCTTGCCGGGCAGCAGCTGCACGATGGCGCCGAAGTCCAGCAGGCGGATGACCGGGCCCTCGTACACGCGGCCCACTTCCACGTCGGCCGTGATGAGCTCGATGCGGCGCTTGGCGTCCTCGCCGGCCTCGACCGACAGGCAGGCGATGGAGATGGTGCCGTCGTCCTCGATGTCGATCGTGGTGCCCGTCTCGCGCGTGAGCGCCTGGATGACGCTGCCGCCCTTGCCGATGACGTCGCGGATCTTGTCGGGGTTGATCTTGATCTTGATGACGCGCGGGGCGTAGGTGGAGAGCTCCTCGCGCGGACCCGGCACGGCGACCTTCATGAGGCCGAGGATGTGCATGCGGCCTTCCTTCGCCTGGTCCAGCGCGACCTTCATGATCTCCTTCGTGATGCCGTTGATCTTGATGTCCATCTGCAGGGCGGTGACGCCCTTCTCGGTGCCGGCCACCTTGAAGTCCATGTCGCCGAGGTGGTCCTCGTCGCCCAGGATGTCGGTGAGGACCGCGAACCTCCCGCCTTCCTTGATGAGGCCCATCGCGATGCCGGCGACGTGGGCCTTGAGGGGCACGCCCGCGTCCATCATCGCGAGGCAGCCGCCGCAGACCGACGCCATCGAGGACGAGCCGTTCGACTCCGTGATCTCGGAGACGACGCGCAGCGTGTAGGTGAACTCCTCGCGCGAGGGCAGCACGGCGATGAGCGCGCGCTTGGCCAGGCGCCCGTGGCCGATCTCGCGGCGCTTCGGGGTCCCGACGCGGCCGGTCTCGCCCGTCGAGTACGGCGGGAAGTTGTAGTGCAGCATGAAGCGGTCGGTGTACTCGCCCTGGAGCGCGTCGATGCGCTGCTCGTCCTGGCCGGTGCCGAGGGTCGCCGTGACGATCGCCTGCGTCTCGCCGCGGGTGAAGAGCACGGAGCCGTGGACGCGCGGCAGCAGCGTCGGGCGGATGGAGATGGGGCGCACCGTGCGCGTGTCGCGGCCGTCGATGCGCGGCTCGCCGTTGAGGATCTGGCCGCGGACGATCTTCGACTCCATGTCCTTGAGGATGCCGCGCACCACGTTGCCGTCGGCCGGCGGGTCGGCGTTGACGACGCAGGCGTCGAGGACCTTCCTCTTCACGTCCTCGAGCTTCTCCTGGCGCACCGACTTGGATTTCACGCGGTAGGCCTCGGCGATGTCGTTCTCGGCCAGTTCGCGGATCCTCGCGACGAGCGCGTCGTCCTGCGCGGCCGGCGCCCAGTCCCAGTCGTCCTTGCCGCCCTCGTCGGCGAGCTCGTTGATCGCCTTGATGGCGACCTGCATCTGCTCGTGGCCGAACACCACGGCGCCCAGCATGACCTCCTCGGACAGTTCGCTCGCCTCCGACTCGACCATGAGAACGGCCTGCGCGGTGCCGGCGACGACCAGGTTCAGCTGCGAGCTTTCCAGCTCCGTCTTGGTCGGGTTGAGGATGTACTCGCCGTCGAGGTAGCCCACGCGCGCGGCACCGATCGGCCCGTCGAACGGGATGCCGGCCAGCGTCACCGCGGCCGACGCGCCGATCATCGCGGGGATGTCGGAATCGACTTCAGGGTTGCACGACAGCACCGTCGCGACGATCTGGACCTCGTTGTAGAAACCGTCGGGAAACAGGGGGCGCAGGGGCCGGTCGATGAGCCGGCAGGTGAGGATCTCCTTCTCGCCGGGCCGCCCCTCGCGCTTGAAGAAGCCGCCGGGGATCTTGCCGGCCGCGTAGGTCTTCTCCTGGTAGTCGACGGTCATCGGGAAGAAATCCTGGCCGGGCTTCACGTCCTTGCGCGCTGTGACCGCGACGAGCACCACGGTGTCGTCCATGGTGACGAGCACGGCGCCGTCGGCCTGGCGGGCGATCTCGCCGGTTTCGAGGGTCACCTGGTGCTGGCCGAACGCAAAGGTCTTCTTGATGGGTTTCACGGGTATCTATCCTCTTGGAATGGGGTCACGGGGCCCGGCGGGGGTACGTGCGGCGCGGGCGCCCGGCGAAAAAAACCCCGCGAACGCCCTGTGCGGGATCGTCGCGGGGTCGTCGTCCGGCGGGGGAACCTACTTGCGGATGCCGAGGCGTTCGATCGTCGCGCGATACCGGTCGACGTCGCAGCGCTTGAGGTAGTCGAGGAGGCTGCGGCGCTGGCTCACCATGCGCAGGAGCCCGCGGCGCGAATGGTGGTCCTTGACGTTCGCCTTGAAGTGGTCGGTGAGGCTGTTGATGTTCGTGGTCAGGAGCGCGATCTGGACTTCCGGCGACCCGGTGTCGCCCTTGCCACGCTGGTACTCGGAAACGATGCGCGCCTTCTCGGCGGTGGTTACGGCCATCTCTCAAATCTCCTGGGCGGTTCGCCCGCAAATGTCT
>JAMPXV010000193.1 GCA_023700985.1 Lysobacter sp. | reverse complement strand
TCGCGCAGCAGCTGGATGTCGTAGGGGTTGTGCTCCATCTCGAAGATCACGGCGTCGTAGGGCGCGGCGTTGATCGCCTGCGCCATGCCGACTTCGGGCGGCGAGAAGGTGGTGAAGGCGGGCTTGCCCTGTTCGAGCGCGCGGATCGCGCCGTTGAGACGGGGGATATCGGCCATTGCGTTGCTCCCTGTTCTTCGGTGGAGGCGCTTTCGCGCCGCTTGGACTCGTGCGCGAGACCGGGCACGCGGGGATTCTGCGAGCCAAACGGACGCAATTGCAATGCCGATTGCGCTTTTCATGACCGGGATCAATCCGCGGCCGCATCGCCTCGCCATTCTTGCCCGAAGCGCCGCGGCGATGCGGGCGCTACCGTCGTCTTGTCCGTGCTTCCTGCAGGCCCTATGATGGACAGGGTTCGCAAAGTTCGGATTGGCGGATCGATCGTCCTGCCGGCGGCATGGCGTCGAACGAACATAAATAGACAGAGGGGGAGTTACCGTGACAAGCATCGGATCGAGCAGGAATTTCCTCATGCGCGGCTGCGCCGCGCTTTCGGCAATGCTGGTGGCCGGCATCCTGGCCAGCGCCCCGGCGATGGCCCAGGACAAGTACCCGAGCAAGAAGCTCGACTGGACGATCGCCTTCGGGCCCGGCGGCGGCAACGACATCATGACCCGGACCATCATCTCCATCATGGAGAAGTACAAGCTCTATCCCGACAAGATCGTCCCCGAGAACCGGGCCGGCGGCAGCGGGGCGAAGGGCTGGGGCTACGTCTTCAGCCAGAAGGGCAACCCGTACCACATCACCTCCACCAGCGGCAGCTTCATCACCACGCCGCTGCAGGCCAACACGCCGTGGACGGCGACCACCTTCACGCCCATCGCGCTGCTCGCCTCGGATGACGGCGTGATCATGGTGAACGGCAAGTCGAAGATCAGGACCTTCAAGGAGTTCGTCGACCAGGCCAAGGCGAAGCCGCCGGCGATCGGCGGCATCGGCACGGTCAACGTCGAGTTCATCGTGCCCAAGCTGCTCTCGGAGCGGGCCGGGTTCAAGTTCGACTACGTGGCGTTCAACAAGCAGGGCGAGCTCACGACCGCGCTGCTGTCCGGCGCGCTCGACGCGGCGATGTCGAACCCGGGCGAGGTGCTCGGCCTCCTGCAGTCCGGCGACCTGAGGGCGATCGCCTACACGGGCAAGAAGACGCCCAAGGCGCTCGGCAACCTTCCGACGCTGGCGGAACTGGGCTACGACCTGGGCATTTCCATGCCGCGCGGGCTGGTCATGCCGCCCGACGTGCCGAAGGAGGCGCAGGACTGGTGGATCGCGGCGATGAAGAAGGTCGTCGAGACGCCGGAATGGAAGGAATACATCGAGAAGCAGCTCCTCACCGAGAACGTCCTCTATGGCGAGGACTTCCGGGCCTTCCTGCAGAAGACGCAAGGCACGTTCGCCGACATCCTGAAGAAGTCGGGTGCCATCAAGTAGGGGCGGATCCAGGGTGAAGAATGCGGGCGGACCCGGGCGCGTGCGGGGAGAGGGCACGCTGCGCGCCGGGTTCCTGCTCGCGATCCTGTTCCTGGCCGCCCTCTACACGTACATCGCCTTCACCGATCTGAGCTACCTGTCCTCGGCAGGGCGCCTCGGGCCGGGCTTCATGCCGCGCATCATCGGCGTGGCCCTCGTCGCGATGTGCGTCCTGAGCCTGCATGCGGACACGAAGCTGCATCGCACCGAGCACTCCGTGGCGCCCGGCTGGCGGAGCGCTGCCGTGCTTGCGCTGCTCTCCGGGGTGTTCGTGGCGCTCCTCGAGGTGCTCGGGGGGCTCGTTTCCATGATGGTCTTCATGGGCGCCGCCCTGTGGATCCTCAACCGCGGGCGCCCCCTGCAGAACGCGCTCATCGCCATCCTCCTGCCGCTCGGCACCCACGTGGTGTTCGTCGTGTGGCTCAAGGCCTCGATGCCGCGCGGCATGCTGCCGTTCCTGTCCTGATGGACATCTTCTCCAACCTGCTGCTCGGGCTGTCGGTCGCCATCACGCCGATCAACCTCGCCTTCCTCTTCGCCGGCGTCATGCTCGGCATGATCGTGGGCATCATCCCGGGATTCGGCCCCGCTGCGGGCATCGCGATCCTCCTGCCCATCACCTACGGCATGAACCCGACGAGCGCGGTGATCATGCTCTCGGCGATCTACTACGGCTCGATGTACGGCGGGACCATCACCTCGATCCTGCTCAACACGCCGGGCGAGTCCTCCAGCGTCGCGAGCACCTTCGACGGCTATCCCCTCGCCCAGCAGGGCCGGGCCGGGCCGGCGCTGGTCATGCAGGCCGTCGCGTCGTTCATCGGCGGCACGTTCGGCGTGATCCTGATCACGCTGTTCACGCCGCTCTTCTCGCTGGTGACGCGCAGCTTCGGCCCGCCGGAGTTCTTCCTCCTCGTCATGATGGGGCTGTTGACGCTCATCGCGATGATCGACGGCAACTGGCGCTACGGCGTGATCTCGGCCCTGATCGGCTTCGCGCTCGGCACGATGGGCGTCGACCTGGAGACGGGGCAGACCCGATTCACGTTCGGGTCGGCCGAGATGATCGGCGGCATCGACTTCATCCCCATCGCCATCGGCCTGTTCGGCCTCGGCGAGCTCTACTACGTGTTCTACCAGGGCATGCACCTCGAGGGCGCCGGCATCGTCCAGTACAAGAAGGAGAAGCGCTTCTGGCCGGAGTGGCGCGATTACGTCGAGACGAAGTTCACCGTGGTGCGCGGTTCGATCCTGGGCTTCTTCATCGGGGTCATCCCGGGCGCCGGTGCGACCATCGCTTCGCTGATGTCGTATTCACTCGAGAAGAGCCTCTCCAAGACGCCGGAGAAGTTCGGCAAGGGCGCGATGGCGGGACTGGTCGGGCCAGAGGCGGCCAACAACGCGGCCTCGTCCGGGGCGATGGTGCCCCTGCTCTCGCTCGGCCTTCCCGGCTCGGCGGCGACGGCCGTGCTGCTCGCGGCGTTCCTCATGTGGGGGCTCACGCCGGGGCCGCTCCTCATGACGGAGAAGCCCGAATTCGCCTGGGGCCTCATCGCCAGCATGTACCTCGGCAACATGGCGCTGCTCGCCCTCAACATCTTCGCCATACCGCTCTTCGTGCTGATGATCAAGCTGCCCTACCGGATCCTGGCCCCCGCCGTGATCCTCATCTGCACCATCGGCACCTACAGCGTGAACGGCAGCATGCTCGAGACCTGGCTGATGTTCGCCGCCGGCCTCGTCGGGTTCTTCATGAAGCTCTACGGCTACTCGCCCGCGGCGCTGGTGCTGGCACTCGTCCTGGGCCCCCTGGCGGAGCAGTCGCTGCGCCAGACGCTCACCATCTCGCGCGGGTCGTTCGGGATCTTCCTGGAGCGGCCGGCGTCGCTCTGGATCATGGGCGTCACCGTCGTCATCGTCGTCGCGGGGATCCTGCTGTACCGGAAGCGGCAGTAGCACTAGCAGGAACCGGCACGGGGCGGTCCGAGGCCGGGGCCGACCGGCACCCGAAGGCGTCGATGCAATATGCTGGCGGTTCGGCAGCCCCCGAACCCCGTCCCCGACCTTGCCCTCCGCCGCATCCCGCCGCCTCGAGCCCCGCCTTCCCCCGCCGAAGGCGTATCGCCCCGCGCGCCGGCGCGCGTCGCGGCCGTCCCTCACGCAGTTCGTCGTCCTGTCGATGCTCCTGCACGCGCTCTTCATCCTGCTCTTCGGCAGCCCGACGGGCGGCTCCCGCGAGGGGCGCGCCAGCTGGGGGTCGCTGGACGTCACGATCCGCGGTCCGCTGCTCGATTCCGGGGTGGGGCGCGAGGCCGTCCGCGCGCCCGACCTGCGCCTGCCCGGCTCCGAGATGCTCGAGCGCCGCGAACGCAAGCGCGAGGCGGCGAAGGCCCCTCCCCCCGCGGCGCCACCCGAGCCCCCGCGCGCGCAGCCCGACCTCGAGAGCGGGAAGGTCTCCGACGTGTCCGTGCCCGCGCCCCTCTCGCCGATCGCGCCGCTGACCCCGGCGACCGCCGACCTCGCGCCCGCGCCACGCGTGGAACCGGTGAAGGCCGATGTGCCCGTCATCGCCGTTCCCGCCATCGACTGGACGCCGCGGCCAGCCGCGGAGCCTGCGCTCTCCCCGTCGGTCGAGATCGCCAGGCCCGCGCCGATGCCGGTCATCCCGACGGCCACGCTGCAGGAAAGCGGCACGCCCGCGCTCTCCACGCCGCTCGCGCCGCCCGTGGAGATCGCCCCGCTGCCGAGACCCGTGCCGGTCATTCCGGCGCCCGCCCTGCAGGAACGCGGGCTGCCCGTCCTGGCTCCGAGCCTCGCGCCGCCGGTCGAGGTCGTTCCCCTGCCCCGGCCGCGCGTCGAGATTCCCGCTATCGCCGCGCCGCCGATGCCTCACGCGGCGATCCCCGCAGCGGCCCCGTCGCTGGCACCGCCCGTCGAAGTGGCGCCGATCCGGCCGGCCGCCCCGCCCGTCGCCGCGCCGCGGCCGGGCACGCCGACGGCCCGCGATACGGCGCCTCCCGCGGAGCGCCCCGCCGCGCGGGATTCCTCGCCGTCGTCGCGCGATTCGCCGATCTTCGACAATCGCCGCGCGCCCTCCGGCGAGGCGCCCCTTCCCGGCACCGAGCCGCGCATCGACCTCGACGCCGCGCGGGCCCGGGCGCGCGAGGTGGCGCGGGAAGGCACCGGCAACCGCGCGCTGCTGCCCTTCCCGATGCCGCCGCTGCCCGAGAAGAAATCGAAGGAGCAGCTCGCGATCGAGAAGGCGTGGAAACCCGACTGCAAGGACGCCTACAAGGGAATGGGGCTGCTCGCCGTCGTGCCGCTCATCGCGAACGAGTTCGGCGAGGGCAACTGCCGGTGGTAGCGGTTCGCCCATGATCGGGACGCTGGCCGACCTGCTGCAGCCCGGGCGCCTCACCGAGGTCGTGGACATCGGCGCCAATCCCCACGGCGAGGACCCGCCCTACAAGGCGATGCTCGCGGCCGGCGCGTGCCGCGTCACCGGGTTCGAGCCGCAGCGGGACGCGTTGGCGAAGCTCGTCGCGGCGAGCGGCGCGAACGAGCGCTACCTGCCCCATGCGGTGGGCGACGGCGGGGCGCACACGCTGCGTCTGTGCCGCTCGCCGGGGATGGCGAGCCTCCTCGCGCCCGACCCCGTGGCGCTGGAGATCTTCGGGGCGCTGAAGCATT
This sequence comes from Lysobacter sp., assembly GCA_023700985.1. GTDB lineage: Bacteria > Pseudomonadota > Gammaproteobacteria > Burkholderiales > Usitatibacteraceae > FEB-7. Next base: position 986 of record JAMPXV010000193.1, on the reverse strand, counting down.
GGGGCGAGGTCGTGGACGAGGTGCCCGTGCAGACGCGACGGCTCGACGACATCGGGGAGATCGAGCGGCTCGACTACCTCAAGATGGACATCCAGGGCAGCGAGCTCGCGGTGCTGAGGGGCGGGCAGGAGAAGCTCTCCCGGGCCGTGGCCGCGCAGCTCGAGGTCTCGTTCGTCCCGCTCTACCGGGGCCAGCCCGTGTTCGGCGAGATCGATCTCGAGATGCGGCGCATGGGCTTCATTCCGCACTGCTTCGCCGCCGTGAAGAACTGGCCGATCGCGCCGTGCATCGTCGACGGCGACCCGTACAAGCCGCTCCACCAGCTCCTCGAGGCGGACATCGTCTACGTGCGGGATTTCTCGCGGCCGGAGGCGATGGGCGACGAGCAGTTGAAGCACCTGGCGCTGGTCGCGCACCACTGCTACGGGTCGATAGACCTGGTGATGCGCTGCCTCATGCTGCTCACGCGCCGCGGAAGCCTTGCGCCGGGCGCGGGGCAACGCTACGCGCAGATCCTGGACGGGGCTCGCGGTCCCCGGTGACGCCGCCGCGATCCGGATGCGCGCCCGGACCACCCCGTCACCGCGTGAGGCGGCGCTCGTAGGCGATCGTCGCCCCCACGGCCATCGCCAGGGGAACCACGAACACCAGGACCTGGGCCCACGTGGACCTGAGCCAGGTTCCCTGGTAGAGGATGAGCAGCAACGCCACGACGCCGCAGGCGACGAGCACGGCCTTGCCGGCGAACGCATTCACCGTGAACCACAGCTTCTCGTCGTCCAGCGTGCGTTCCGTCGGCACGCCGTACACCGGGTTCTGCGGGACGAGGCGCAGCAGGAGCGGCACCGCCGCGACGGCGATCAGGGCGACGGCGATGAGCAGCACGATGATGGTGATCATGAGGTTCCCCCGGTTTCCAGCGGTCGAGTCGGCGCCATGATCGGTCGGCCGCCTTCCGGGTCGCGTGGAGCGCGGCGAGCCCGGCG
>JAMPXV010000192.1 GCA_023700985.1 Lysobacter sp. | reverse complement strand
TAGTAGAGCGCGAGGTACTCGTAGAGCCCCACCCACTCGATGCGCAGCACCTCGTTTCCGCCGGGAAGCTTCCTCAGGTACACCTGCCCGCCCCCGGGCCGGTCGCGGAAGGCGATCTCGCCGGCCTCCAGCCGCTCCTTCTCCGAGGGGGACATGAACCAGTCGCCCGCCACCTGCGCCACCGGCAGGATGCGGTGCTCGATGCGGAACGTCGCCTCGATCTCCTGCAGCCGGCCCTTCCAGTCCGGCACCTCCTTCGCGCCGATGATCCGCTCCGCCCGGTCGAACGCGGGGCCCGCGCGCTTCCTCTGCGTCTCGGCGTGCACCTGCGCCATCACCTGGTCCGTGAGGTACATGAACCCCACGAACGCCGCCGTGGCCGGCAGCATCAGGAACAGGTAGAGGCGAAGGAAGAGCTTGAGCATGGGATGCATGACTCTACGACGATGTGTCCAATGGAACGCGCAGGGACGGAAGGTGGTGAGTCGCTTCTTTTCCTTTTCGGCCGAATCTGACTGCTTCCGAAGCCCCGCCCTGGCCTATGTCGCGGTGTCCCAGCATTCAAGCCCCACGGCAAGTTCACTCAGCCGAAAAGGAAAAGAGCGACTCACCACCTTCCGTCCCTCCCCGTGCCAGCGGACAAAAGTCCCCCCTACGCATCCCCTGCGAACAGGTATCCCCTGAGCCTCACGGTCTTGATCATGGCCTCCGCGCCCCCGGCCTCGTGCAGCTTCCTGCGCAGCCGGCAGATGCGCGCGTCGATGGAGCGGTCGAGCCCGTCGTAGTCGATGCCGCGCACGACGCGCAGGATCTCGTCGCGGGTGACCACGGAGCCCTGCCGCGAGGCGAGGAGCCAGAGGATGTCGAAGTCGCCGGTGGTGAGCTCGATGGGCCGCCCCTCGATGGCCGCGCTGCGGCGGCCGGCGTCGATCTCCAGGCGCCCGGCGGCGAGCTTCGCCTCCCGGGGCGCGCCCATCGCGGGGCGGGCGCGGCGCAGGATGGCCTCGATCCGCGCCAGCAGCACGCGCGGCTCGACGGGCTTCACCACGTAGTCGTCGGCGCCCATCTCCAGGCCGAGCACCTGGTCGATGTCCTCGCCCTTGGCGGTGAGCATGAGGACCGGCGTGCGGTCGGTGCGGCGCAGCTCGCGGCAGATGGCCAGCCCGTCCTTGCCCGGCAGCATCAGGTCCAGGATCACCAGGTCCGGCCGCAGGCGCTCGATGCGCGCGGCGACCGCGAGGCCATCGCCTTCCACGTGCACTTCCACCTGGTGCTTCTGGAGGTAGTCGCGGATGGAGGCGGCCAGGCGCGCGTTGTCCTCGACGAGCAGGACCTTCGGGCGCGGGCCGGCCGCGGGGGTGGGCGAGGCGGGTCGGGCTTCCATGGTGGCGAGCATGGGCGTCTCGGGCGATGGGGCGAAGGATACTCTAGCCCGCGCCGGTGCCGCCCCGCGTAACAGTTCCTTCCCGAAAAAGGGGTCAGATCCCTTTATTGGGGGGCGGGTATGAGAAAATACCGGCCCGCCGCAAGCAACTCGCCCGAAGCGCCCTTTCCGATGACGATCGCCCACGAAGTCGAACGCCGCCGCACCTTCGCGATCATCTCGCACCCCGACGCCGGCAAGACCACGCTCACCGAGAAGCTCCTGCTCTTCGCGGGCGCCATCCAGATCGCCGGCAGCGTCAAGGCGCGCAAGGCCTCGCGCCACGCCACGAGCGACTGGATGGAGATCGAGAAGCAGCGCGGCATCTCGGTGGCCAGCTCCGTCATGCAGATCGAGTACCGCGACTGCGTGGTGAACCTGCTCGACACGCCGGGCCACCAGGACTTCTCGGAGGACACCTACCGCGTGCTCACGGCCGTCGACGCCGCGCTCATGGTCATCGACGCGGCCAACGGCGTGGAGGCGCAGACCCTTCGCCTGCTGCAGGTGTGCCGCGCCCGCAACACCCCCATCCTCACCTTCATCAACAAGATGGACCGCGAGGTGCGCGACCCGGTGGACCTCGTGGACGAGATCGAGCGCACGCTGGGGATGGCGGCCGTCCCCTTCACCTGGCCCGTGGGCATGGGCAAGAGCTTTCACGGCGTCTACGACCTGCGCAACCACCGCATGCGCGTCTTCCGGCCCGGCGCGGACCGGCTCGCGAGCGGCGACGACGAGATGGTCGACGTCGACGACCCGGCCATCGCCGAGCGCTTCGGCTCCGAGCTCGAGCAGGCGAGGAACGAGATCGAGCTGGTGCGCGGCGCCTCGCCCGAGTTCGACCACGCCGCGTTCCTCTCCGGAAAACAGACGCCCGTCTTCTTCGGCTCGGCCATCAACAACTTCGGCGTGCACGAGGTGCTCGACGCGCTCGCGGACCTGGCGCCCGCCCCCAGCCCGCGCGCCGCCATCCAGCGCGTGGTGGCGCCCCAGGAGGGCAAGTTCACCGGCGTCGTCTTCAAGATCCAGGCCAACATGGACCCCGCGCACCGCGACCGCATCGCGTTCGTGCGCGTGTGCTCCGGGCAGTTCGAGCGCGGCATGCGGCTCACGGTCGTCCGCAACGGCAAGGTGATCCGCCCGGGCAGCGTCGTGTCGTTCCTGTCGCAGCGCCGCGAGCTGCTGGAGTTCGCCTTCCCCGGCGACATCATCGGCATCCCCAACCACGGCACGCTGCAGCTCGGCGACACGCTCACCGAGGGCGAGGACCTGCAGTTCACGGGCCTGCCCTTCTTCGCCCCCGAGATCTTCCAGCAGGTGGAGATCGCCGACCCCATGAGAGCCAAGCAGCTGAAGCTCGGGCTCGCCCAGCTCGGCGAGGAAGGCGCGATCCAGGTCTTCCGCCCGCATCACGGCGGCGCGCTGCTGCTGGGCGCAGTCGGCCAGCTTCAGTTCGAGGTCGTGGCGCACCGCCTGCAGCACGAATACGGCGTGCCGGCGCGCATGGCCCCCTCGAAGTTCCGCCTCGCGCGCTGGGTGACCTGCGACGACCCGAAGGAGCTCACGCGCTTCATCGAGGCCAACGGGCACCGCGTGGCCTACGACGCGGTGGACGCGCCCACCTTCCTCGCCACGGCCAACGCCGAGCTGGTGGTGACCCAGGAACTGTGGCCGAAGATCCGCTTCCACGCCCTGCGCGAGCACGCGGGGCTGGTCTTCCAGCAGCGCCTGGAGGGCTGAGGCGGCCGGACGTTTCCCTTTCGGGAAACATTAGCGAGCGGTAATTGACCTCCCACAATCCCGGGCCGGCGGCCGCAGGGAGAATCGGTGGCGTACTCCGAGGGAGGTCCCCCATGAAACAGGTCGTCATCCTCGGCGCCGGCACCGGCGGCGCCCTCATCGCCAACCTGCTCAGCCACAAGCTGAACCTGAAGGAGTGGGTCATCACGATCGTCGACCGCTCCGACAGCCACGTCTACCAGCCCGGGCTCCTCTTCCTGCCCTTCGGGCTCTACGGGCACGACGACCACCGGGACCTGGTGAAGCCCATCGGCGACCCGCTGCCGAGGAACGTGAACTTCCTCGCCGCCGACATCCTGCGCATCGACGCCGAAAAGAAGACGGTCGAGACGAGCCTCACGACGCTGCGCTACGACTTCCTCGTCTGCTCGCTGGGCTGCCGCGTGGCGCCGGAGGAGATCGAGGGGCTGGCCGAGCCCATGGGCAAGGATGGCGTGCATACGTTCTATACGCTGGAAGGGGCTGTCGCAATGCGCTCGGCGCTCGAGCGCATGACCTCCGGGCGTCTCGTGGTCGACGTATGCGACATGCCGATCAAGTGCCCGGTGGCGCCCATCGAGTTCGTCTTCCTCGCCGACTACTACTTCACGCAGAAGGGCGTGCGCGACGCGATCGACATCACGCTGGTCACGCCCTACTCCGGCGCCTTCACCAAGCCCAACGCGAACCGGGTCCTCACGGAGATGGCGAAGGAAAAGGGCGTGAACGTGGTCGCGGACTTCGCCGCGGAGAGCGTGGACTCGGCCGCGAAGACGCTCAAGGCCTTCGACGGGCGCACGCTCGACTACGACCTCCTCTGCGCGATCCCGCCCAACCTGGGGCCGCAGGTCATCGACGATTCGGACCTCGGCGACGGCACCGGCTATGCGATCACCGACCCCCGCACGCTCAAGAGCCGGAAGGCCGACTTCATCTACTTCCTCGGCGACAACACCAACGTGTCGACCTCCAAGGCCGGGTCGGTCGCGCACTTCGAGGCCGAGACGATCGTGGAGAACCTGCTGCGCGAGATCGAGGGCAAGCCCGCGTTGCCGACCTTCGACGGGCACGCCAACTGCTTCATCGAGACGGGCCACCACAAGGCGATGCTGCTCGACTTCAACTACGACATCGAGCCCCTGGAGGGGTCGTTCCCGATGGCGCACGTGGGGCCGTTCTCGCTCCTGAAGGAGAGCTACATGAACCACGTGGGCAAGCTCGCCTTCCAGTGGGTGTACTGGAACCTGCTGCTCAAGGGGCGCCTGCCCAACGTGCCGCTGCTGCCCTCGCACATGAACTTCGTGGGCAAGGACCTCGAGACCACGCCGCACGCGCGCCACGCGCGCGAGATGAAGGTGCGCGACGTGATGACGAGGGAGGTGGTGAGCGTGCACGCGGGCAGCGCGCTCACGGCGGCGGCCACCCTGATGGTGCAGAAGAAGGTGAGCGGCGTGCCGGTCCTCGACGTCCACGAGAAGCTCGTCGGCGTGCTCACCGAGGCCGATTTCCTCTCCGCAATGAACCTCGAGCAGAGCAACGTCACCGACGCGCTGGAGACCGTGGTGCGCAAGCGCCGCGCGAGGAAGGGAATGGGCACGATCGTCGACGACATCATGACCCGCTCGCCGATCACGATCCGCGAGGACGACACGCTGCGCACCGCGGTGACGCTCATGGACACCAACCGGATCAAGCGGCTCCTCGTGACCGACGACGAGAGCCGCGTGCACGGGGTGGTCTCGCGCGCGGACCTGATCCGGCTCTACGCGATGAAGTAGCCCCGCGAATCGTCATTCCCGCGCAGGCGGGAATCCAGTCTGGACCCCCGCCTTCGCGGGGGTGACGAATCGGCGCAAGTGACGGGCAGCTACGCCGGCATCAGGGCGGCGACGAGGAGGAGCGCGACGACCATCGCGCCGAAGCCCGTGATGCAGCGCCTGCCGAGGGACTTCCCGCCGACGACGAAGACGATCGACGCCTTCACCACGGCGTTGGAGCACAGGGCCACGACGATGGCCATCACGGCGCCCTGCGCCGTGACGCGCCCGTCGCCGAATAGCCGGAAGGACGAGAGCGAGATCGCGTCCACGTCCGTGAGGCCCGAGACCAGCGCCACCGCGTAGACGCCGGCCACGCCGGCCAGGTCGTTGAGCCAGGCCGCCGCCACCAGGACCACCGCGTAGGCCACGCCGAAGCCCAGTGCCACGGGCAGGTCCGTGGGGTTGGTGAGTTCGGGGTTCTCCAACGCCTCGCCGCCCGCGTGCTGGCGCCAGGTCATCCACGCGACGGGCAGCGTGGCCGCGAGGCCGGCGGCCATCACCGGGACCATCGTCGGCAGGATCGACGGCATCACCGCGACCGCGAGGACCGACAGGCGCAGCAGCACCACCAGGTTGGCGAGCAGGATCACCGTGGCCGCCGTGCCTTCCAGCTCCGGCTTGCCGCGCGCGCCGCGGGAGTAGACGAGTGTCGTGGCCGTGCTCGAGACCAGACCGCCCAGCGCGCCCAGCAGCAATACGGGGCCCTTGCCGCCCAGCAGCCGCCAGGCGACGTAGCCCGCGAGGCTCACCGCGGAGATGAGCACGACCATCATCCACAGGTGGTAGGGATTGAGCGCCCCGTAGGGGCCGAAGCCCTGGTTGGGCACCACCGGCAGGATCACGAGCGAGAGCACCGCGAACTGCAGCAGGCTCGCCATGTCGGTCTGGGTGAGCTTCACGGAGAAGCTCTCCAGCTCGGACTTGTAGTGCAGGAGCGTGGTCACCACGATGGCCACGGCGATCACGAGCCCCGAGTAGCCGTGCCAGACCGCCGCGCCCAGGCCGAAGGTGAGCGTCGCGGCGATCACCGTCGTGGTGCCCTGGTCGGGCGTCGAGGTGGGGGCGGCCTGGTAGGCGGCCAGCACGCCGTAGGTGCTCGCGAGGAGGCCCGCCACCAGCAGCCACGGCGAGCCCGTCTTCTCGCCCAGCATCGCGCAGAGCGTGCCCAGGAGCGCGATGAGCGCG
>JAMPXV010000191.1 GCA_023700985.1 Lysobacter sp. | reverse complement strand
GTCGGAGAATCTGGTGGAGATGGCCGAGCGGCCCGACCACCCCTGGTTCTTCGGCTGCCAGTACCACCCGGAGTTCACCTCCACGCCGCGCTCCGGGCACCCGCTCTTCATCTCCTACGTGAAGGCGGCTCTCGAGCAGCACCGCAAGCGCGTGCCGGAACCCGGGCTCAAGGTCATAGGCGGCGGGGCCGCCTAGCAAGGCGGGGAACGCCGATGAACGCCGATAACGAGCCGATGAACGCCGATCAGGGCATGTGGAGTGTTCGTCGTCGCGAAGGACACGGTGGCCCGTCTGCTAACCAACGCCAATGACCTCGTCCTGCTCGGCGTTCATCGGCTCGTTATCGGCGTTCATCGGCGCTCCCCGTTTTACCCACGCGCCAGCGTGAAAAGGAAAGCATGAAGCTCTGCGGATTCGAAGCCGGCCTCGACCAGCCCTTCTTCCTCATCGCCGGCCCCTGCGTCGTCGAGAGCGAGCAGCTGCAGATGGACGTGGCCGGGCAACTGAAGGAGATCACGGGCGCCCTCGGCATCCCGTTCATCTTCAAGTCCTCCTACGACAAGGCCAACCGCTCCAGCGGCAAGTCCTTCCGCGGGCCGGGCCGGGAGAAGGGCCTCGAGATCCTCGCCAAGGTCCGCAAGACCCTGGGCGTCCCGGTGCTGACCGACGTGCACACGGAGCAGGAGGTGGCGGAGGTGGCGAAGCACGTGGACGTGCTGCAGACGCCCGCGTTCCTCTGCCGGCAGACGGACTTCATCGTCGCCGTCGCCTCCGCGGGGCTGCCGGTGAACATCAAGAAGGGGCAGTTCCTCGCGCCCCACGACATGAAGAACGTGGTGGACAAGGCGCGTGCGGCGAGCGGCGTGGACAACATCATGGTCTGCGAGCGCGGCGCCTCCTTCGGCTACAACAACCTCGTCTCCGACATGCGCTCGCTCGCGATCATGCGCGAGACGGGCTGCCCGGTCGTGATGGACGCCACCCACTCGGTGCAGCTGCCGGGCGGGCAGGGCACCTCCTCGGGCGGGCAGCGCGAGTTCGTGCCCGTGCTCGCGCGCGCCGCGGTGGCAACGGGTGTGGCCGGCGTCTTCATGGAGACGCATCCCGACCCCGCCAAGGCGCTTTCGGACGGCCCCAACGCCTGGCCGTTGCCGAGGATGCGCGAGCTCCTCGAGACGCTCCGGGAGATCGACGCGCTGGTGAAGCGGCGCGGCTTCGCGGAAACCACGGTCACGGGCTAGCACCGGGCGGGCAGGCTCAGGCCGCGCAAGCTCGGGAACCCTCCCACCACCCGGTGAACCCATGAAACTCCTCGTCCTCGGCGCCGGCGGAATCGGCGGCTACTTCGGCGGCCGCCTCGCGCAGGCCGGCGTCGACACCACCTTCCTCGTCCGCCCGAAGCGCCGCGCGCAGATCGCGGCCGACGGCCTCGTGATCGAAAGCCCCCTGGGCCATGCCCGCATCGAGGCGAAGACGGTCGTGGCGGAAGAGCTCGGGCCCGGCTACGACCTCGTCCTCTTCACCTGCAAGGCCTACGACCTCGATTCGGCCATGGACGCCATCGCGCCGGCCATGTCGGGCGGTTGCACCGTGCTGCCGATGCTCAACGGCCTGGCGCACCTCGACCGGCTCGACGGGCGCTTCGGCGCCGCGAACGTGATGGGCGGCACCTGCCAGATCAACGTGGGCCTCGCGCCCGACGGGCGGGTGGTGCACATGGAGCCGCTCAACCGCATCCTCTTCGGCGAGCGCGACCGCTCCAAGTCGGCGCGCGCGAAGGCACTTGCCGGCGCGCTCGCGGCGACGACCATCGACTGGGCCTGGTCGGAGGACATCCTGCAGGACATGTGGGAGAAGTTCACCTTCCTCGCCGCGCTCGCCGCGACGACCTGCGTCTTCCGCGGCAACATCGCCGAGATCATGGCGGCCCCCGACGGAAAGGCCATCGTCTCGCGGTGCTTCGAGGCCAACGTGGCGGTCGCGAAGGCGGAGGGGCACCCGCCCGGCGAGCGCATCCTCCAGTGGGCGGTCGAGCGCCTCACGCGCCCGGGTCCGCAGAGCGCCTCGATGCTGCGCGACATGGAGGCCGGCAAGCCCGTGGAGGCCGATCACATCGTGGGGCACATGCTCTCGCTCGCCCGGAAGCACGGGATCGACGACATGGTGCTCGCGATGGCGTACAACCATCTGAAGACCTACGAGGCTCGCCGGGCCGCGAACCGTTTGCCGTAGCGAGTGATGCTGGCAAAAGTCCTTGGGAACGCCGATGAGCGCCGATTTCACGCCGATGAACGCCGATAAGGGCAAGGAGGGCTGCAAGGAAAGGATTCACCACGCTGTCGACCGTCACCCCGCTGCCAATGGCCATGATCCCCTCGGCGTTCATCGGCGTGAAATCGGCGTTCATCGGCGTTTCCAGGGATTTTCGCCCGCATCACTCCCCACCGCTCATGCGTGAATACGACTACGTGATCGTCGGCGCCGGCAGCAGCGGCTGCCTGCTGGCCAACCGGCTCTCCGCCGACGGGAAGGCGAGCGTCCTGCTGCTGGAAGCCGGCGGCAAGGACGACTGGTTCTGGATCCCGATCCCGGTGGGCTACCTCTACACGATCGGCAACCCGCGCACCGACTGGTGCTTCAAGACGGAACCGGACCCGGGGCTCAACGGCAGGCAGCTCGGCTACGCCCGCGGGCGCGTGCTGGGAGGCTGCTCGACGATCAACGCCATGGTCTACATGCGCGGCCAGCGGGAGGACTACGACTACTGGGCGAGCCTGGGCAACGCCGGCTGGTCGTGGGACGACGTGCTGCCGGTCTTCCGCCAGCACGAGGATTTCTTCGCGGGCGCAAGCGACTGGCACGGCGCCGGCGGCGAGCTGCGCGTGGAGGAGCCGCGCGTGCGCTGGGAGATCCTCGACGCCTGGCGCGAGGCGGCCGAGGAGTGCGGCATCCCGAAGATCGACGAGTTCAACCGCGGCGACAACTTCGGCAACGCCTACTTCCACATGAACCAGAAGCGCGGCCGGCGCTGGAGCGCCACCGACGCGTGGCTCAAGCCCGCGCTCGCGCGGCCCAACCTCTCGGTGGTCACGCGGGCGCACGCCACGAAGCTCCTCCTCGAGCAGAAGGACGGGCGCCGCCGCGCCACCGGCGTCGACTACGTGGCCGAGGGGCAGGGCCCGGCGACGGCGAAGGCGAGGAAGGCCGTGGTGCTCGCCGCGGGCTCCATCGGCACGCCGCAGCTCCTGCAGCTCTCGGGCGTGGGGCCCGGGGCGCTGCTGGCGAAGCACGGGATCCCGGTGTTCCACGAGATGCCCGGCGTGGGCGAGGACCTGCACGACCACCTGCAGATCCGCATGGTCTTCAAGGTCGCGAACACGACGACGCTGAACACGCGCGTCGGGAGCCTCTGGGGCAAGGCGGCGATGGGGCTCGAGTACCTCCTCTTCAGGACCGGCCCGCTCACCATGCCGCCGTCGCAGCTGGGCGCGTTCGCGAGGAGCGACCCGTCGCAGCCCACGCCCAACATCGAGTGGCACGTGCAACCGCTCTCGCTGGACAAGTTCGGCGACCCGCTGCACCCCTTCCCGGCCATCACGCCCTCGGTGTGCAACCTGCGCCCGACCTCGCGCGGCTGGACCCGGATCGTCTCGCCGGACCCCTTCGCCGCGCCGGAAATCCGGCTCAATTACCTCTCCACGCCGGAGGACCAGCGGGTCGCCGCCGACGGCATGCGCTTCACGCGCCGCATCATGGCCGCGCGGGCGCTGGCCCGGTTCTCGCCGCAGGAGTGGCGGCCGGGCCCGGCGGCCGAGTCCGACGCGGCGCTCGTGAAGGCCGCCGGGGACCTGGGAACCACCATCTTTCATCCGGTGTCCACCTGCCGCATGGGGCGCGACCCGGAGGCCGTCGTCGACGAGCGCCTGCGTGTGCACGGAATCGACGGCTTGCGCGTTGTGGATGCATCGATCATGCCGCGCATCACCTCGGGCAACACGAACGCGCCGTGCTACATGATCGCCGAGAAGGGTGCCCGCATGATCCTGGAGGACCACGCTTGAGCCGCAGGGGCCTCCTCGCCCTCGTCGCCGTCGTCGCGGTGGGCGTGCTGGCGTGGGACCTGCTGCGCTCCCCGGCGCCGCCGGCCGTCGCCCCCCCCGCCGCCGCGGGCGTGGGGCCCGCGGCGTCAGCGCCGGCCTCGTCGCCGGCCGCGTCCTCCCGCGGGCCGGCCGAGGTGGGTCGCACGCCCAACTTCCTTCGTCCGGTCTCGGTGGCGAGGAGCGCCTCGCCGCTCGCCCAGGTGCACGCGGAATCGCCGCTTGCCCTGAAGCCCCTCTACGACCGCATCAAGGGCTCGCCCGAGGAGAACACGCCCGAGGGGCAGTTCTACCTGCACAAGATCCTCAAGGCCTGCGCCACGATCGCCGACCGCCGCGGCGGCGCGGCGGCGCGCCCGCAGCGCACGGCGCAGCTCGAGGAGCGCCGCCAGCAGATCGCCGCGGGCCTGCCGGAGGGCAACCCGCGCCGCGAGCAGCGCCTGGCGGCCTTCGACAAGGTCGCGACCGACCAGTGCGAGGGGCTCGGCGGCCTCACGGTCACCGAGGCGGAGCTCTCCCAGTACCTGAAGAATGCCCTGGCCGGCGGAGACCCGAAGGCGCGCGCCTGGCAGGTGGAGCAGGAGATGTGGCAGGAGCGCCGCGCCGCCAGCACGCCCGGTCGCGCCGGCACCACGCTCACCGAAGCGCAGGTCGCCACGCTGCGCGAGTCCTTTTCCTCGCGCGACGCCGAGGCCATCGCCATCGCGGGGCGCGTCCTCGCCAATTCCTTCCGCGACGTCACCGTGCGCATCGGCCCCGAGCAGGAGCCGATCGAGAACCGTGCCTTCATGAACGCGGCGACACTCCTCGCGTGCGAGTACGGCTACCCCTGCGGCGAGAACAACCCGCGCGTGCTCAGCGCCTGCGCCTTCCAGGGCCACTGCGGCGTGGCGAGCCTGCCCGACTACCTCTTCTACTACGGCGCCTCGCCCTACGACGCGCAGCTCCTCGACCGGTACCGCACCGTGCTGCGGCAGGCGGTGGACACGGGCGACTGGTCCGCGCTGGTGATCGATCGCGGAACGCGCTCGCCCAACCTGCCGTCCTACCCGTACGCGGGCCACGCCGGATTCCGCTGAACCCTTCATCCCCGTCGTCCCCTGGAGACACCATGCTCAAATTCAACGTGAACGGCCGCGCCCACTCGGTGGACGTGGAGCCGGAGATGCCCCTCCTGTGGGTGCTGCGCGACCACCTCAACCTCGCGGGCACCAAGTACGGCTGCGGCGCCGCGCAGTGCGGCTCCTGCACCGTCCTCGTCGACGGCAAGCCCGAGCGCACCTGCGTGATGACCGCGGCCCAGGCGGCGGGCCGCAAGATCGTCACGATCGAGGGGCTCGGTGCGCGCGGCCTGCACCGCGTGCAGAAGGCGTGGATCGAGCACGAGGTCCCGCAGTGCGGCTACTGCCAGACCGGCATGATCATGGCGGCCGTGGCACTCCTCGAGAAGAAGCCCCGGCCGACCGACGCAGACATCGACGACGCCATGACGAACCTCTGCCGCTGCGGCACCTACGCGCGCGTGCGGAAGGCCATCCACGCGGCGGCCGCCCCCGTGGCCACCGTCACGCCCGCCCGGAAAGGCTGAGGAGGCCCGCCATGACCATCCAATCCCCGCAGCGCCGCTTCTTCCTCCAGGCTTCCGCCGCTGTCGGCGGCGGCCTCGCCCTGGAGTTCTCCTTCCCCCTGGCCGCCAACGCCGCCCGCGGGGCCGCCGTCACCGAGGTGAACGCCTGGGTGGTCATCCACCCGGACGACCGCGTCGTGGTCCGCATCGCGCGCTCCGAGATGGGGCAGGGCACCTTCACCGCGCTCGCCCAGCTCGTCGCCGAGGAGCTCGACTGCGACTGGAACAAGGTCTCCGCCGAGTTCGCCTCGCCCAACGAGCACGTGCGCCGCAACCGCATCTGGGGCTCCATGTCCACGGGCGGCAGCCAGGGCGTGCGCGGCTCGCACGACTACGTGCGCAAGGGCGGCGCCGCGGCGCGCGAGATGCTAGTCGCCGCTGCCGCCGCCCGGTGGAAGGTTCCCGCGGCCGAGTGCACGGTGGACAAGGGCGTGATCACCCACGGTCCCTCGAAGCGCCGCCTGCGCTACGGCCAGGTGGCCACCGAGGCCGCGAAGCTCCCGCCGCCG
>JAMPXV010000190.1 GCA_023700985.1 Lysobacter sp. | reverse complement strand
TGCCACGCTGGTACTCGGAAACGATGCGCGCCTTCTCGGCGGTGGTTACGGCCATCTCTCAAATCTCCTGGGCGGTTCGCCCGCAAATGTCTGGGTCTCGGTGAAAGGCGGATTTTAGCAAGTTTCGGGGCCCAAACTCAAGCGGAATCAGGGGCCTACCCGGAAATGCCGGTCGCCATGAGGCGCGCGGCCGCGAGCCGGCCCCCGGCCACGAGGCCGACGCCGATGAATTCGCCCGCCGGACCGAAGAGGGCCCGCTCCCCCGGCTCCCAGCCCGCCTGCGCCGGAAGTTCCTGGCCGTTGCGGATGGCCCAGGCCTCCCGTTCCGCGAGGTCGGAGCGCGGAAGGGTCTGCACGAGGACCTCCACAGGAAGGAGACGGTCCCGCGCGGCCTCCACGCCCATCTCCGCGAGCGCCTCGGGTGTGGCGGCCTCCTCGACCCGGTACCCCGCCGTCTCGGTACGCCGCAGCCCGATGAGGTAGGCGCCGCACCCCAGCCTTTCCCCCAGCGATTCGGCCAAGGTGCGAACATAGGTGCCTTTTGAGCATTTCACCGAAATTACGAGGTTTTCACCGGAGAAGCTCAACACTTCAAGGAACTCGATCCGGATGGGGCGGGCCGCCCGCTCGATCTCGACCCCCTGCCGGGCCAGGTGGTAAAGCCGCTGGCCCTGCACCCGCACCGCCGAGTGCATGGGCGGTATCTGCATCGAAGAACCGACCATCTCCCGCGAAACTGCTTCTATCTCCCGGATGTCGGTGGGTACCGGGCCACCTGGGGTGACCTCGCCTTCGGTGTCGCCGGTCGAGGACACCGCCCCGAGCCGGAGGGTGGCCAGGTAGGTCTTGTCGGAGTCGATGAGGAAGCGCGAGAACTTGGTCGCCTCCCCGAACACGAGGGGCAGCAACCCGGTCGCGAAGGGGTCGAGGGTGCCGGTGTGGCCGGCCTTGCGCGACGCGAGCGCCCGCTTGGACAGCGCGAGGGCGCGCGTCGAGGTGATGCCCGGGGGCTTGTCGACGAGGAGAACCCCGTCCGGTCCCGCGGCCAAGCCGGCGTGCCTCAGGCGGCCTTGCGCCGGCGGCGCGGGGCGGCGGGCGGCGGGACCTCGGGGGGCGGCGGAACCTCGGGAGCCGGCGGGACCTCGGGGGCCGGCGCGCCCACCGCCTCGTCGATCAGGCGGGAAAGCCGGACGCCGCGCTCGATGGATTCGTCGTAGGAGAAGTGCAGTTCCGGCACCGTCCGGGTCGAAAGGCGGTGCGCGAGGCCCGCGCGCAGGAACCCGGCCGCGCGGGCGAGGCCCTCCCCGCAGGCCTCGGCGTCCTCGGCGCTTCCCAGGGTGGTGAACCAGACCTTGGCGTGCGACTGGTCCCGGGAGACCTCCACGCCGGTGATCGTCACCATCTTCACGCGCGGGTCGCGCAGCTCCTCCCGGACGAGCTCGGAGAGCTCGCGCTGGATCTGGTCCGCGATGCGGGCGAGTCGCGCCGTGCTCATGGCCGTCCAGACCCCCGGCGGGGGGTCAGGCGAGCGTCCTCGCCACCTCGACGACCTCGAAGGCCTCGACCTGGTCGCCGACCTGGACGTCGTTGAAGTTCTTGAGCGACAGGCCGCACTCGAAGCCCGACTTCACTTCCTTCACGTCGTCCTTGAAGCGCTTGAGCGAGTCGAGCTCGCCCGTGTGGAGGACCACGCCGCCGCGGATGAGCCGGACCTGCGACCCGCGCTTGATGACCCCCTCGGTCACCATGCAGCCGGCGACCGTGCCCACCTTGGAGATCCGGAAGACGTTGCGCACCTCGACCATGCCGAGGATCGATTCCTTGCGCTCCGGGGCGAGCATGCCGTTGATCGCCGCCTTCAGCTCGTCGACCGCGTCGTAGATGATGTTGTAGTAGCGGATGTCCACGCCCGAATGCTCGGCGAGCTTCCTCGCCGCGGCGTCCGCCCGGGCGTTGAACCCGATCACCACCGCCTTGGAGGCGAGGGCCAGGTTCACGTCCGACTCGGTGATGCCGCCGACGCCGGTGTGGATGATGTTCACCTTCACCTCGTCGGTGGAGAGCTTCGTGAGCGCGTGCGCGAGGCCCTCGTAGGAGCCCTGCACGTCCGCCTTGATGATGAGGGCGAGCGTCTTGGCCGCGCCGCCCTCGGCCATCTGCTCCAGGGCGCTTTCCAGCTTGGCCGCCTGCTGCTTGGCGAGCTTCACGTCGCGGAACTTGCCCTGGCGGAAGAGCGCGATCTCGCGCGCCTTGCGCTCGTCGTTGAGCACCAGCATGTCGTCGCCGGCGCGGGGCACTTCCTGCAGCCCCTGGATCTCGACCGGGATGGACGGCCCCGCCTCGTTCACCGGCTTGCCGTCCTCGTCGGTCATCGCCCGCACGCGGCCGAAGACCGCGCCGGCGAGCACGTTGTCGCCCTTGCGCAGCGTCCCGGACTTCACCAGCACGGTGGCCACCGGGCCGCGGCCCTTGTCGAGGCGCGCCTCGATGACGGTGCCCTTGGCGGGCGCGTTCACCACCGCGCGCAGCTCGAGCACCTCGGCCTGCAGCTGGATCGCCTCCAGCAGCCGGTCGATGCCCTGCCCCGACTTGGCGGAGACCTCGAGGAACTGCGTCTCGCCGCCGAATTCCTCGGGCACGACGCCCTGCGCCAGCAGCTCCTGCTTGATGCGCTGCGGGTTCGCCTCCGGCTTGTCGATCTTGTTCACCGCCACGATGACGGGGACCTTGGCCGCCTTCGCGTGGTTGATCGCCTCGATGGTCTGCGGCATGACGCCGTCGTCGGCCGCGACGACCAGGATCACCAGGTCCGTGATCAGGCTGCCGCGCGCGCGCATGGCCGTGAAGGCCTCGTGGCCCGGCGTGTCGAGGAAGGTGATGACGCCGCGCGCGGTCTTCACGTGGTAGGCGCCGATGTGCTGGGTGATCCCGCCGGCCTCGCCCACCGCGACGCGCGCCTTGCGGATGGAGTCGAGGAGCGAGGTCTTGCCGTGGTCGACGTGGCCCATCACGGTGACCACGGGCGGGCGCGTCTCGCTCAGGTGCCCGGTCTCGCCGGCGGCCGATTCCGTGAGGAACGCCTCGGGGTCGTCGAGCTTGGCGAGCTTGGCCACGTGGCCCAGCTCCTGGACGACGATCATCGCCGTCTCCTGGTCGAGGACCTGGTTGATCGTGACCATCGAGCCCATCTTCATCATCGTCTTGATGACTTCCGCGGCCTTCACCGCCATCTTGTGGGCGAGGTCGCCGACCGAGATCGTCTCGGGGACGAGCACCTCGATCACCTTGGGCTCCACCGGCGCGCTGTAGCCGGACTGGGCGTCGTCGTCGCGGTGGCGCGAGCCGCGCGCGCCCGCGCGCCAGCCGCCGCGGCCGGCACCGGTGTCGCCGCGGGTCTTCATCCCGCGGCGCCGGGCCATCTCGTCGGCCCACGAGGAAGCGGGCTTGGCCGGCCTCTTCACGGGCTTCTTCTCTTCGGGCTTCACCGCCGGGCGGTGCAGCGTTCCCTCGCTCGCGCCGGAAGCGGCCTTCGCCGCCGGCTGGCCGGGGACCTCCGCGGGCGCCTCGGCCTTCACCTCCACGAGCACGGGCGCCTCGGCCTCGGTGGCCGGCTCCTCGCCCTTCTTGCGGATGACGCGCTTCTTCTTCGGGGCCTCGCCCTCGGCGGGCGGAGCTGCTTCCGGAGCCGCGGCAGCGGCAGCGGCGGCCGCCTCGGCCTCCGCCTCTTCCTTCTTGGTCTTGGCCTTCTTCGTCTTCGACTGGGCGTCGGCGGCCTGGCGCGCGGCGAGCTCCGCCTGGCGGCGGGCCTCCTCCTCGCGCTTCTTCGCCTCGCCGGAGTCGATGATCGGGGCCGGCGCGGCGACGGGCTTCTCGACCTCGACCGCCTCGGCGGGCTTGTCGACCTTCACGAAGGTGCGCTTCCTGCGCACCTCCACCTGGATGGTGCGCGCCTTGCCGGTCGCGTCGGCGCGCTTGATCTCGGTGGTCTGCTTGCGCGTGAGCGTGATCTTCTTCTTCTCTTCCTTGTTGCCGTGGACCTCGCGCAGGTAGTCGAGCAGGCGGGTCTTGTCCTGCTCGGTGACCGGGTCATCCCCGGCCTGCTTGTTCACGCCGGCGGCCTGCAGCTGCTCGATGAGCCGCGGCACCGGGAGCTTGAGTTCCTCGGCGAACTGGGCGACGTTTGACTTGGCCATGTGGCGTTCCTTACCCGGGAGGCGATCAGGCCTGCACCGGCTCCTTGAACCACGGCGCGCGCGCCGTCATGATGAGCTGGCTGGCGCGCTCGGTCTCCATGCCGGTGAGCTCGGTGAGCTCCTCGGTGGCGAGGTCGGCGAGCGCGTCCATGGTGGTGATTCCCTTGGAGGCGAGCAGGCGCGCGGTCTGCCCGTCCATGCCCTCCATGCTCTCGAGGCTGCCGGCGGCGCTCTCGACGTTCTCCTCGCGCTGCAGCTCCTCGGTGAGGAGCGCGTCGCGGGCCCGGCGGCGCAGCTCGTTCACGGTCTCCTCGTCGAAGGCCGCGATCTCGAGCATCTCGTTGATGGGCACGTAGGCCACCTCGTCCAGCGAGGTGAAGCCCTCGGCCACGAGGATGTCCGCGACCTCCTCGTCCACGTCGAGCTTCTCCATGAAGAGCGCCCGCAGAGTCTCGGTCTCCGCCCCGGCCTTCTCCTGGCGCTGCTCGACGGTCATGATGTTCAGCTCCCACCCGGTGAGCTGGGAGGCGAGCTTCACGTTCTGCCCCAGCTTGCCGATGGCGATGGCCTGCTGGTCCTCCTCGACCACGACGTCCATCGCGTGGCGCTCCTCGTCGACCACGATGGAGCTGACTTCCGCCGGGGCCAGCGCGTTGATCACGAACTGCGCCGGGTCCGGCGACCAGAGGATGATGTCGACGCGCTCGCCGGCGAGCTCCTGCGTCACGGCCTGGACGCGCGAGCCGCGCATGCCCACGCAGGTGCCGACCGGGTCGATGCGCGGGTCGTTCGACTTCACGGCGATCTTGGCGCGCAGCCCCGGGTCCCGGGCGGCGGCCTTGATCTCGAGGAGGCCCTCCTCGATCTCCGGCACCTCGAGCTCGAAGAGCTTCACGAGGAAGTCGGGGACGATGCGCGACAGGATGAGCTGCGGCCCGCGCGCCTGGCGGTCGATCTTGTCGATGTAGGCCCGCACGCGGTCGCCCACGCGCAGGTTCTCCTTCGGGATCAGGTGGTCGCGGGGCAGCAGGGCCTCGACGCGGCCGGATTCGACGATGAGGTTGCCGCGCTCGGCGCGCTTCACCGTGCCGGTCACGAGCGACTCGCCGCGCTCGAGGAAGTCGTTGAGGATCTGCTCGCGCTCCGCGTCGCGGATCTTCTGCAGGATCACCTGCTTGGCGGCCTGGGCGCCGATGCGGCCGAAGGTCTCGGGCTCCAGCGGCTCCTCGAAGACGTCGCCCAGCTTCGCCTCGGCGTTCTCGGCGAGCGCGTCGGTGATGGCGACCTGGTGGGCCGGCTCCTCGTGCTCCTCGTCCAGCACGACGGTCCAGCGCCGGAAGGCGCGGTACTCGCCCGACTCGCGGTCGATCTCGACGCGCACGTCGACCTCGTCCTTGAAGCGCTTCTTCGTGGCCGAGGCGAGCGCCATCTCGAGCGCGAGGAAGACCACGTCCCTCGGGACGTTCTTCTCGCGCGAAAGCGCGTCGACCAGCAACAGGATTTCCTTCGTCATCTCAACCACCTCCAGCTTCAGACGTCCGGCACCAGCCGGGCCCGGTCGATGTCCGTCATCGCGACCGACCAGCGCTTTCCCTCGACTTCGATTTGAACCTGGCCACCTTCGACCCCCGCGATGCGCCCTTCCAGCCGGCGCCTGCCCTCGCGCGGAAGCTTCAGCTTCACCGTGGCGTCCCGCCCCTCGAAGCGGGCGAAATCCTCCAGGCGCTTGAGCGGCCGGTCCAGCCCCGGGGAGGACACCTCCAGACGCTCGTAGTCGAAGCCCTCGACCGCGAATACCCGCGTCAGGTGGTGGCTCACCGCGGCACAGTCCTCCACGGTGATGCCCCCCGGCTTGTCGATGAAGACCCGCACCAGGCCGCCTCGCGAGGTTTCCAGGTCGACGAGCTCGTAGCCCATCGATCCGAGGGTTTCCTCCAGCCAGTCCGGACTTCCCGCAATCGGTTTCACAAACAAAAAATGGGCGCTGCCGCCCATCTGATTTTGTAACCGCAAAATTATAGCAGCAAACGGGCCGGGCCGGAATCCCGA
>JAMPXV010000189.1 GCA_023700985.1 Lysobacter sp. | reverse complement strand
GGCCAGCCGCTTCATCGCCGCCTCGGCCACGCGCTTGCCGGTGGACACGGACCCGGTGAAGCTCACGGCGTCCACGCGCGGGTCGTCGAGGAGTGCCGCGCCGATCTCGCTGCCCTTGCCCATCACGAGATTGAACGCGCCCGCGGGGAGGCCCGCGCGGGAGAGGATCTCCGCCAGCGCCCACGAGCAGCCAGGGACCAGGTCGGCGGGCTTGAAGACGACGCAGTTGCCGTAGGCGAGCGCCGGCGCGATCTTCCACGCCGGGATGGCGATCGGGAAGTTCCACGGCGCGATCATCGCGACCACGCCCAGCGGCTCGCGGGTCACCTCGACGGTGAGGCCGGGGCGCACGGAAGGGACGACCTCCCCGGGAACGCGCAGCGCCTCCCCGGCGAAGAACTTGAAGATGTAGCCGGCGCGCGCCACCTCGCCGATGCCCTCGGGGAGCGTCTTGCCTTCCTCGCGCGCGAGAAGGTCGCCCAGCTCGGCGCGGCGGGCCAGCAGCTCCGTGCCCACCATGTCCAGCGCATCGAAGCGCTGCTGCGGCGTGGCCAGGGACCACGCCGGGAAGGCGGCCCGCGCCGCCGCGATCGCCCGCGTGGCCATCGCGACGTCCGCCGCGGCGTAGTGGTCGATGATGTCGGAGATGTCCGAGGGGTTGACGTTGGGAGTGGCGCGTACACCCTCCACCCACTCGCCGCCGATGTAGTTCTTGCGCATGGTGCGGTTCCTTCCGGGAGATCCCCCAAGCTTACGCCCGCCCGGACGCGCGGTTCGCCGCGCGCGGCGGTCACTCCGGAGGCAGCCCGCGTCGTATCATCGAGCCCATGCGCAGAGATTCCGCCGGTTTCACCTGGATCGAGCTCGTGCTGGTGCTCGCCGTGTTCGCCATCCTGGCGGCGCTGGCGATCCCGGGCATGCAGGACACCGCGGTCAGGAAGCAGGTGAAGGAGGGCCTGGCACTCGCCGACCTCGCGCGGCAGGGCGTGCAGGCGGCGTGGTCCGCCGCGGGGGAAATGCCCGCGGACAACAAGGCCGCCGGCGTTCCGCCGCCCGACAAGATCGTCGGCAACCTCGTGAAGGACGTCAAGGTCGACGGGGGCGCGATCACGCTCACCTTCGGGAACAACGCGAGCAAGCTGCTGGAGGGCAAGCGCGTGACGCTCAGGCCCGCGGTCGTGGCCGACCAGCCCATGGTGCCCATCGCGTGGCTCTGCCACGACCTCCCCGTGCCCGGCGGCATGGAGGTTCGCGGCCGCGACGAGACGAACGTCGAGAAGCGGTTCCTGCCGATCGAGTGCCGGGGGCCGGCGGCGAAGTGAGCGCCGGGCGATCGCCGCGGCACGGCGGCGACTAGGCCCGGAGCTTGAGGATGCGCCGCGCGCCGTTCAGCACCAGCAGCGCGATGGCGGCGCCGATCACGAGATCGGGGTAGGGGGACCCGGTCCAGGCGACCAGAAGGCCCGCGGCGATCACGCCCAGGTTGGCCAGCACGTCGTTGGTGGAGAAGATCCAGCTCGCCTTCATGTGCGCGCCGCCTTCGCGGTGGCGGGCGAGGAGGGCCAGGCAGGTCACGTTGGCCGCCAGCGCCACGAGGGCCACGCCCGTCATCAGGCGCGGCTCGGGTTCGCTGCCGAAGACGAGCCGGCGCGCGACCTCGGCCATCGCGCCGAGCGCGAGCAGCAACTGCAGCCAACCGGAGAGCCGTGCCGCGCGCAGCTTGTGCGCGGCGTGCCGCCCGACGGCGAAGAGCGCCAGGCCGTAGACCGCTGCGTCGGCGAACATGTCGAGCGAGTCGGCGATCAGCCCCGTGGACTGGGCCAGCCAGCCGGCGCCGATTTCCACGACGAACATGACGGCGTTGATGCCGAGCAGCCACCGGAGGACGCCCGCTTCGCGCGCGTCGTCGTTGCCTGCGGTTGCGACGGCCTCGCGTGGCGCCGTCGAGGCCGTCGCGGTGGCGAGGAGCCTCGCGCCGAGGCCGAGTTCGCCAAGCCGCGCGGCGATCGGCTCGACAGGCCCTTCGTGGAGAACGCGCAGCTCGCGCTTTCCGAGATCGAACGCGAGGCCGGTCACCCCCGGCACGCCTTCCAGCGCCATGCGTATGAGGCGCTCTTCCGAAGGACAGTCCATGCCCGGGAGGGAGAACAGGGTGGTAGATGCGCCCGTTCTGGCCGGAGAGGTCAACGCGGCGGGGGTTTCCATGGGGACGAGCCGGCCGGCCGCTCAGCTGTAGGCCACCCGCAGTTCCAGCGTCGTCGCGCGCAGCCGCACGACCAGCTGGCGCGCGAGGTTCAGCACGAAGCGGTTGTGCAGGTCCGGCGCCTCCTGCCGCATGGACTCGAGGCCCGCCCGGTCCAGCGAGTACAGCACGCAATCCGTGAGCGCCACCGCGTCGGCGGAGCGCTGGTGGCCCCCGAGGACGGCCATCTCGCCGAGGATGACGCCCGGGCCGTAGGTCGCCAGCCGTCGCGAGCCGCCGTCCTTCCCCTTGAGCTGCAGGCTGACGGTCACTTCGCCTTTCGCGAGGAGGTAGAGCCGGTCGCCCGATTCGCCCTCTCCGAACAGGTTGGTGCCGGCCGGCACGACTTCGCGGCGCAGGAACCCTTCCAGCGCCTGCGCCTCGGCGGGCGGCATGCCGCCGCAGATGTCCATGTTCGCGAGCGCCATCTCCAGCCCCGGCTGCGCGGCCGCGCCCCCGCGGGCCAGCTCGGCATCCTCGGCGCCTTCGAGCGCACGGTCCACGTCCTCGAACCAGCGCTCCACCGGGACCGACCTGTCCACGCCGGCGCGCATGAGCACGCTGCCGCGCCGCCCGCCGGGCGACATGCAGGCGATGGAGACGCGCACCCCCCGGTCGGCGAGGCGTTTCGTCGTCTGCGTCATCACGAGCGCGCCGGTCGGGTCCACCTCCTGGACCCGCTTCATGTCGAGGATCAGGTGCCGGCAGCCCGCGGCCAGCTCCTCCACCACGACGCCGAAGCGGTCCGCGGTGCCGAAGAAGATCGAGCCCTGGGCCTCGATCACGCGGATCGTCGAGCCAAGCCCGCGCAGGAAAGCCGTCTGCTCCTCGTTGCGCACCTTCATCGAAAGCCGCGCCGAACCGTCGTAGTGGCCGCGCAGCGGCAGGCGGCTCGTGTTGCGCACGTAGAGGAACATGGCGCACATCACGCCGAAGACGATGGCCGGCACGGTGCCGAGGACGAGGGTGGCGGCCATGACGAGGAGCCCGACCCCCACGTCGGCGGGCGGGCACGACGCCAGGCGCTTTCGCCACGCCGTCACCACGTCCCATCCCGCCACCACCAGCACGCCCGCGAGCGCGGCCAGGGGCAGCACCAGGATGACCGGGAACGCGAAGAGCAGCAGCGGGATCGTCATCACCGAGTGCAGCGCTCCCGAAAGGCGCGTGCGGCCGCCCGCGGCGTAGTTGGCCACGCCCCGGAACGGCGCGCCGCAGCTGCCCGCGCCGCCCACCAGCGCCACCGCCATGTTGGACACGCCCTGCGAGATCAGCTCCTTGTTGCTGTCGGCCCGCATCTGGCTGGCGATGTGCAGCACGGACGACGACAGGAGCGTCTCGACCGAGCCGATGAACGCGATCGTCGCGATCAGGGGGGCGACGCTCCAGACGACCCCGAGCGTCGCCGCGTCGACGGAAAGCTGCGGCACCGTCCAGGGGTACGGCGGCATCTGCCCGCCGGCGAGCGTGTCGAGGCCGGAGAGGCCGACCGCATCGGCGCCGAAGGCCGCGCGCAGGACGTAGTGCAGCGCGGTGCCCGCAAGCAGGCCGAAGAGGGGGGCGGGCATCCGCGGGTACAGGCTCCGCGTCTTCACGAACACCACGACCGTCACGAGGCCGGCCGCCACCGCGCCCCAGCGGGCGCCCATGTCCTGCGCAAGGCTCGCGAGCGACGACCCCGGTTCCATCCCCAGGATGGCCGGGATCTGCGGCCAGAGGACGAGCACGCCCAGGGCCACCATGAAGCCCGAGATCACCGGGTAGGGCAGGAATCGGATGATGGCGCCGAAGCGCAGCAGCCCGAACGCCACCTGCAGGACGCCCGACAGCCCGATGCACAGCATGGCGATCCCGAGGACGCGTGGCACGTCAGGCTCGCCGCCGGTCGCCATCGAGGCGTGCGCGATGATCGCCGTGATGAGGCCCGCGATCAGCACGGCGACGGAGGCACGCGGGCCGTTGATCTGGAACGCCGTGCCGCCGAAGAAGGAGGCGGCGAGGCCCGCCACCGAGCTCGCCGCGAGCCCGGCCGCCATGCCGCTGGCGAGGTAGGCGGGGCCGAGCGGCGCGAACGCCAGCATGCCGGAGGTGATCGAGTACGGCAGCCCGACCATCAGGCTCGCCAGGGCCCCTCGCAGGTCTCCTGCGAGATGCGGGTGTTTCGTGAATGGCATCGTGCGTCCCCCCGATCCGCTGGTCGCCCGCCTCCGGATCGTGTTCTTTTCGCTTTGTGAAAGCCGCGGGGTGACGAAGTCTAATGGTTATCGGCCGGGGCTTGCGACCATATACTATGGGGGGTATAATGCCGGCTGTTCCCGATCACTGGAATCAGGCCCGCAAACCATGTCCTCCCGCGCCACTTCGCCGATGTTCTCCCTGCCCGCCGTTCGCCGCCTGGCGACGATTTCCCTGCTGTGCGCCACCCTGGCCGCGACCGCCGCCGGGGCCTCGGGCGTCGATTCCTCCGTGGTGAGCCTCGATGAGGCGCGCCAGCTTGCCGAGTCGGGAAGCGTCATCCTCATCGACATCCGCGAGCCGCGCGAGCACGCCAACGGCGTGGCGGAGGGCGCGCGCCTGCTGCCCATGAGCCAGCTGCCCCAGCGCCTGGCCGAGATCCCGACCGACCCGAACAAGCCGGTGCTGCTGATCTGCAACACGAAGAACCGCTCCAGCGCCACGCTGCGCGCCCTGCGCAATGCCGGCGGCTACGACCACGTGAAGTTGGTGGACGGCGGCATGAGCGAATGGGTGAAGCGGGGCTGGCCGACGGTGAAGCCGGGGAGCTGAACCCTCGCCCGTGCGCGGCCGCGCGCCCGGATGGCGGGGGCTAGAATGGATCGTGGGACTTCGACCCCTGCCGGAAATGCGATGGAATCTTCCCTCGAGGACAAGGTTGCCTTCGGTGCCCGCGCGGTCCTGATCGCGCAACGCCTGGGGCTGCGCGCCTGGCGCACGGCGGAGACCCTGGCCACCAACCCGCTGACCGTGGCCGTGAAGGGCGGCGGGGCCGCGGTCGTGTTCCGCTACGGGGCCGTGGTGTTCTTCGACGCCTCCCCCGAGTCGGCGGACGGCTTCCTCGCCGAGCTCCGGCCCCAGGCCGAAAACCCGTACGCCGTGCCCGAGACCGAGGCGGTGGAGGTCCGGGTGGATGCCTCGATGAAGGAGGGCATGAAGGGCGAGGTGGTGTACCTGGAGGCGATGTCCGTCCAGCGCCTCCAGGTGATCGCCGACGTCCTCTCGAAGAGCGTGCTGCTGGCGTTCTACGAGTCGAGCATCGCGGCGAGCCTCGACCGGATGGAGCGCCTGGCCGGAGAGCTGGAACGCACCGGCTCGATCGCCGCGAAGACCCGCGACCTGCTGAAGGACGTCGGCGCGACGCTGCACACCGAGCACCTGATGGTGGGGCGCGCGGCCGTGAGCGACAAGCCGGAGATCCTGTGGGACCACCCCGCGCTGGAGGGGCTCTACCTGCGCCTCGAGGACGAGTTCGAGCTGCAGGAGCGCAACGCGGCGCTGGACCAGAAGCTGGGGCTGGTCACCCGCACGGCCCAGACGCTGCTGGACACGCTCAACACGCGGCATTCGCTGCGCGTGGAGTGGTACATCGTGATCCTGATCGTGGTGGAGATCATCCTCACGCTCTACGAGCTGTTCGTGCGCGGGCACTGATCGCCGCCGGAAAAGAAAAACCCGCAGCGGCTGCCCGCTGCGGGTTTCCTGATCGCCGGGTCCGAGGGGGGGCGGTTACCCGCAGGCCCCCACCCATCCGCAGGCGCTGCAGAAGTCGCAGCCGTCCTTGCGGATGACGGTCATGTTGCCGCACTCGGTGCACTTGGAGCCCTTCATGAGCGCGGGCTCGTCGCCGCGGCGCGGCGTCTCCAGGATCCCCATCTCCTGCCGGGGGTAGCCGTTCTCGTCGAGGACGCCCAGCATCGAGTAGCGGTGGATGACGAGGCGCGACAGGTACGCCACCGTCGAGGACCAGTTCTGCTGGCGGCGCTGGCCGGGG
>JAMPXV010000188.1 GCA_023700985.1 Lysobacter sp. | reverse complement strand
GCGCCTGGTGGTGGCGCCGCAGTGCGGCCACCTGTCGCCGCTCGAGCAGCCCCAGTTCGTGTCGATGAACCTCGTGCACTGGCTCTCGGGCCTGGCGCGCTGAGTCAGCCGACCTCGCGCCAGCCGGGGATGAGCGGGAAGTAGAGGCCCAGTCGGGAAGCGCCGCCCAGTGCGGCGGCATACGTCCGGAGCTGCCCGGCGTAGCGGTCGCGCTCGCTGTCGAGAAACGCGTCCACCGACGCGCCCTCGTGGCGGCCAGTCTTGAAGTCCACGATCCACCGCTCGCCGCCCGTCTCCGTGAACACGCGGTCCATCACCAGCCGGCGGCGCGCGCCCTTTACAATCGCCGTGAACCGGTACTCGCTCGCGGCCTGCGGGTGCGGGCCCAGTACCCACCGTCCCCTCGGATCGGAAACCGCCTGCGCGAGGGCGCCCAGCGCGCGCCCGATCGCCTCGTCGAGGTCCGCCCCCAGCACGCCCCGCCACTGCAGCTCCACGCGAAGTCGCGGCGCGAGACTGCGGACGCGCTCCGCATTCCATCCGCGCATCTCGTCCTGCCCGATTCGCTGCAGCCACCGGTGCACCACGGTTCCCACGTGGCGCGCGGTTTCCCCGACCCACGAGAACTCCACCGTTTCCGACTTGCGCTCATCGTCGGCGGGGGCCCGCCAGGCGACCCCCGGCGGAGGCGGCGGCACCTCGTAGCCGGCCGCGAGGCGCGCGAGGGGGCGCGCGACAACGGCCCCCTGCAAGGGCCTGTTCGCGGCCGCCGTGCCCGCGGCCGCGGCCCGCGCGAATTCGTCCTCGACGACCGGCCACAGCTTTGCGAGGAGCGAGCCCCTCTTCGGGCCCTTGAGGACGGCGGGGTCCTCCGCGTCACCGAGGCGGGCATCGCCCAGCAAGTGCAGCCGGCGTTTCGCGCGCGTCGCCGCCACGTACAGCAAGCGGCCGTTCTCGAGATCGGCCTTGCGCTTGTCGAGCGAGCGGATGTACTCGTGGATCTGGTCGCGGTCGGCTCCCGTGGCGTGCACGGGCCCCAGCAGCAGACCCGACTCCTCCCCCAGGTGCCCCGCGCGGGGTCGCTCCATCCAGAGGAAGAGCTTCTTTTCGTCCGGCGGCGCCCCCGATCCCAGCCCCGGGAAGATGACGGTGTCGAACTCGAGCCCCTTGGCCTTGTGAATCGTCATCACCTGCAGGCGCGGGTTTCCCTCCTCGTCGGGAGGTGCGTAGAGCTTCTCCAGCCCCTCCTCGAACTCGGCGCAGTCCGCGAGGGTCCCCGAGGCTTCGGCCTGCTCGAGGTGGTCCAAGTACGCATCGGCCTCGTCGAGGGCCGTGGCGTCGGCGGCACAAGCGGGGCCGCCCAGCGCGTGCCACGCACCCTCCACCGCGTCGCGAAGCGTGGAACGACTGCGGGAGGCGAGTACCTCGTCCAGCACATCGCGCACGCGCCGCGCCCGCGCGCGACCGTCGGCGGACATATTCGCGAGCCGCGCTTCGTCGCGCAGTGCCTCGAACACCGTCGGCACGTCGTGGGGCGCGGCCGTGTCGATGCCCGCGAGCGCGTGCAGGTCGGCGAGCGCGAGCCCGCACCACGGGGCGCGCAGCACCGCGAGCCACGCGGTGCGGTCGGCCGGGTGCACGATCGCCCGCGTGAGCGCGAGCAGGTCGCCCACGACAGGCCTCCGCGCGAGCGGATCGATCTCAATCGCACGCGGGCTGAGCCCCGCGGCCTTCAGTGCCGGCACGATCTCGGCGAGCGCGGAGCGCGCGCGCACGAGGATCGCGACCCGGGGCGGTGCCGCCGGATCGGCCGCGGGCTCCGCGAGCGCCTCCTTCACGAGCTGCGCGACGCGGGCCGCCTCGCCGCAGCGGTCGCCGTTGAAGAACGCGTGCACGGTGACCGCCTCCCCAAGGGCCCCGTGGACGGCGTGGGACTCGGCATAGGTCACTGCGCCTTCGGCGATGTCCTCGCGCTCCGGCATCACGCGTCGGAACGCGCGGTTCACCCATTCCACGATGCCCGCCTGCGACCGGAAATTGGCGGACAGCGTGAGAGGCACCAGAAGCACGGTGCCGATGCCCTCGTGACGCGCGCGCAGAAACAGGCCGACCTCCGCCTCGCGGAAGCGGTAGATCGACTGCATGGGGTCGCCCACGACGAAGAGCGTGCGGCCATCGCCCCGCTCCCACCCCGCGGTGAGCCTCGCGAGCAGCTCGTTCTGCGAGACCGACGTGTCCTGGAACTCGTCCACGAGGACGTGGCGGATGCGGTAGTCGAGCGCGAGCAGCAGGTCGGTGGGCTCGTCCTCCGTGCCGAGCGCGCGCAGCGCCCCCTGCGCGATCTCGACGAAGTCGGCCTGGCCGCGCGCCGCGAAGGCCACCTTGAGCTGGCCGACCGCCACCTCCGCGACGCGCACGAGGGCGCCGAGCACCTCCCACTGCCGGTCCCCGTAGCCTTCCGGTGGCAGGCCCTGGAGGGTCCGCAGCG
Organism: Lysobacter sp.; assembly: GCA_023700985.1. GTDB lineage: Bacteria > Pseudomonadota > Gammaproteobacteria > Burkholderiales > Usitatibacteraceae > FEB-7. The sequence goes on along the minus strand of JAMPXV010000188.1, from coordinate 3,789 downwards.
CCTCCAGGGTCCGGTCGTCGCCCGCGAGCACCTTCGCGAGCGCGGGGCCCTTGCGCCACTCGCCCTTCTTCGTGAGCAGTTCGTTCGCGAACGCGACCCAGTGCTCGGTGGCCAGTGCCGCCGCGTCGGCCGGCCCTGAATGGCCCGTCGCTTCGAGCGCGGCGGCGGCGCGGTCCACCGCCTCGCGTCGGATGTCGGCCAGCGTCGCCTCGAGGGCTGCGCGCTGGTCGGCCGCGCGCAAGTAGCGCAGCCAGTGGTCGCGGCGTCGCAGCAGCCCCGCGAGCAGTTCCTCCACCCGCGCGCCGTCGTTGTCGAGGTGCGCAAGGACAAGTGCGACGTCGCACGACACCGGGTTACCCGCGTCGAGCAACGCAAGCGTGGCGCGCGCGGCCTCGCGGTACAGCTCGCCGGCGTCCTCGAGGCTCTCCGGCTGCGCGCCGAACTTCGCGAGCACGGGCATCTGGCGCGTGAGCGAGGCGCAGAGGGAATCGATGGTCTGCACGCGCAGCCTTGCCGAGTTCTCCTCCAGTCGCCAGCCGAGGCTGTCGTTGCGCCCGAGCGCGGCCTTCGCGAGATCCCAGGTCAGGGCCCTGTGCGCCTCCGCGGGCCGCGGGCTGGCGCGCGCCTCGGCGAGCGCTGCGAGGATCCGCCCGCGCATTTCCGCCGCGGCCTTGCGCGTGAACGTGATCGCGGCTATCTCCTCGGGGCGCGCAACGATCGCCAGGAGCACGAGGCAACGCTGGATCAACAACTCGGTCTTTCCCGACCCAGCGGGCGCCTGGACGATGAAGGACGTCGCGGGATCGAGGGCGCGCCGGCGCTCCTCGAGGTCGGGAACCGCGCCTGGCCTACTCATCCGTCGCGCCCTCATCTTCGCCCTCGCGCAGGCCGGACTCCGCCACGCGGCAGACGAGTCGCTCGGCGCAGCCCGCGCAGGTGTTGGACCCGTACTTGGGATCGATCCTCGCGTCGCCGGCGGCGAAGGCCCGCCCGAGGGCGTCCAGCTCCCGGCGCCACCCCTCGCGAAGCTGCGACCAGTCCGCGTAGCCCGCCGCGAGGCGGCTGCGGTCTTTCGAGACGAGCGTGGTTCCCGGCAGCAGGTTCTCCTCGCGCGCGAGGCCCTTGAATGCGTTTTCGCCCGGCTTGACCCGGGCGAACGCGAGGACGGCGACATCCTCGCCGGTACCGAGGGCATACATCGGCAGTTGCGGCTCGTCGGGGCGCTCGCCCAGCCAGGCGCCGACGCGGGCCTCGCCGGTCTTGTAGTCGATGACCGCGCAACCGCCGGCCGCCAGCCGGTCCATGCGGTCGAGCTTCACGTTCGCCGAGATACCGCCAAACTCGACCGTGACCTTTCGTTCCGTCGCTGCGACCTCGAAGTCGCCGCGGCCGCGCTCGTATTCGAGCCACGCCAGCGCCGTGGAGACGAGGCGGGCCCGCTCGAGCGCCGCAAACCGGCCCGCGAGGGTGTCGGGGCGGCGCCGGCGCGCCCTCTCCAGCGCCGCATCGGCTGCGCCGGTCAGGATTTCCTCGAGGTCTCCTGCGCCGAGGCTGTCCAGCGTCCCCTTGTCCCCAAGCCGCTCCCACGCGGCTGCGAGTACCGCGTGCAGGAGGCTGCCGCGGTCGGCGGGCGTGAGCCCGGGTTGCGGCACTTCCGGCGCGCTCGATCCGAGCCGGTGCGCCGAGAAGGCGCGGAACGGGCACGCGGCCTGGTCGCGGAAGATGGCCGTGCCACCCGTCGCGGCGCCGCCGGCGAGTTCCGGACCCCGCTCGTCGGCGATGTGCTCGACGCTGGGCGCCGCGTGTATCGCGTCGCGCCAGGAGGAAAACGCGGGCACCCGGCCTTGCACATCGGGTCCTGCCGGGGATATGACCGCAATGAGCGGGCTGGGCGAGGTCTCCGCCTCGCCTCTGGCGAGCGGGTGGCTGAAGATGACCTCGGCGGCCGCGCACATCCATCCCCCGGTGATCCGCCGGTCGAGCTCTAGCGACGAGCCGGCGTCCGCCTCCGGGACGCCGGCCGCCCGCTGAGCGCGGATAGGCAGGAACGGGTTCGGTCGAGCCGGCAGCGGCCACGCGCCATCGTCCAGCCCCAACACCCACAGGTGGTCGAAGCCGAGGCCTGCACTCTCCAGGACGCCCATCACCTGCACGGGGACATCGGGCGACTCCGGCTGGAAGAGCGTGTCCGTGGCGAGGCGCGAAAGGCCTCCCAGCGCATCCCGAAAGCCGATCTTCCCGGTGACCCGTTCGAGCCTCGCGAACGCGGCGAGGGTCTCGTGCCACTTGCCCAGCACCTGGAACTCGACGGAATCGAGGGACCTCTCGCCGGGAAAGCCGACCACGCGAAGCGCCTCGGCGAACGCCCGCGCCCACTGCGCCGGCGTTCGCGCCGCGAAGAGGTCGCTGCGGCGAAACTTCGCGAGCTGGGCGAGGCGGTTGGCGAGGACCGGGGCGCGCGGCATCCTTGGGGTGCCAAGGTGGTCCACCAGACGGTCGAGGGTGAGTGTGACGCCCGAGCGCCGGCGAAGCTCCGCATCGAGCCGCGCCCGCACCGCCATCTCCGACTCACCTTCGGCGAGGAAGGGCGAGCGCAGGAGCCGGCTTGCGTCGTTGAAGGCGATCTCGCGGCCCGAGAGCTGCAGCAGGAGCAGCGCATCTCGCACGATGGCGTAATCGGAGAGGGGCCGACCTAGGGAGAGCTCGAAGGCGCGCGGCGGGGTGCGGCCGCCAGGCGCGTTGAACCCCGGGTGCAGCGTCGCGGCGAAAACGCGCTCCACGACGCGGCGGGACTGGGCGAGGTCCGGAACGACCACCCCGATGCGCACGGCCGCGCCACGGGACTCCGCGGCTTCCAATCGCGCGCGCGCCCAGCGGGCGGCCGCTGCGATCTCCTCGGCGGGCGAGGCGAGGGGAAGGCGCACGGGCACTGCTTTATGCCGCGGCGGACCGCAGGAGAGCACTTCGGCGCCCGACCCCGCGGCCGCCTCGAGGAGATCCCGCATCTGGGGCGTGATCAAGTCGAAGGCGTATAGGACGAGCGTGGCGGGGCGGGTCAGGCCCTCATCGCGCAGCAGGGGCGCCAGGGCGTCGGGAAGTCGCGCGGCGTCGACGAAGCGGCCCTCGCGCGTCCTGCGCTCGTACCGCGAGGACCACTCCGCGAAGGCCATCGCGTCCTCGTTGGCGTCCTCGCGGGCGGGGCGAAGGCGCCAGGCGTGGACGAGCTTCCAAGCCTCACGGCAGAGCCTGGCGGTGGACGCGGCGGAGAAGACGTCCTTCGCCTGCCGGGAGTCCGCGACGACCGCCTCCCAGATCGCGGCCTCCTCGTCCGGAGCGAGCAGGAGCGGCTGCTCCCCGGTCCCCGGTGCGTGCAGGGCCTCGTCCCACAGTCTCTCGACGAAGGATGCCCATGGCAGTATATCTGCGCTTTCCCACGCGGCCAGTCCGGCGGCGGCGCGCGAGTCGTCGTAATCCCGCGCGAGCGCGGACGCCAGGCGGCGATTGGGGGTGAGGATGGCGAGGCCGCCGGCGTGGCCGCGGGCGAGGCGCTCGAAGAGCGCGTCTCGTGCGATGGAGGCGAAAGGCGACTGCATGGGCCGCATGATAGCGGCCCGGTGGCTCAAGCGATGAGCCGCGCGGACGTCAGCCGAACTTGGCCAGCAGCTCCGCGGCGTGCTCGAGGCGCTTGTCGACGACGGCCTTGCCGGTCGTGCCCGCGGGAACGTCGCCGCCCGACTGGATGGCGCAGGAAAGCACGTGGTAGAAGGCCTTGTCGAGGGCGCGGCGGCT
>JAMPXV010000187.1 GCA_023700985.1 Lysobacter sp. | reverse complement strand
GCTGACCAACACGGGCGCCACCGCGGAGGCCATCACCGCAGTCTCGACCTCTCCACCCTTCTCCGTCGCCCACTCCTGCGCCACCCTCGAGGCTGGAGGGAGCTGCATTGCCCAGGTGCGTTTCACGCCTAAGTCGGAAGGCAGTTCCGCTGGAGAGCTCTCGGTGTCATCCGCTGGGGGTGCACAGGCGGTCCCGCTGGCAGGCGCCGGGGAGCGATCGCTCGTCACCCACTACTACCGTGCCATCCTGCGCCGCGCGCCGGATGCCGGCGGCAAGGCTTACTGGGATTCGGAAGCGGCACGCATGGGGGGGCTCGGCGCCAACGTGAACGAGACCTGGTACGCCATGGCCATGTCGTTCTTCGGGAGCCCCGAATACGCGGGCTTCAACCGGGACGATGCGGGCTTCGTAACCGACCTGTACGCCACTTTCTTCAACCGCGAGCCGGATGGTGGCGGGCTCGCGTTCTGGTCAGGGCAGATTGCTTCCGGAATGCCGCGGGAAGTGGTTCTCACCGCCTTCCTGTTTTCTCCCGAGTTCACCGACTTCACGCGGCAGGTTTTCGGAGACACCGCCGTGCGACGGGAAATGGACACCGTGGTGGATTTCTACCGCGGCCTCTTTTCCCGCCTGCCGGATGACGCAGGGTTCTCGTCCTGGCTCGGCGCGTTCCGCACGGCCCAGTGCCAGGGGGACCAGTACGTGATGGCGCAGGCGGCGGCGATGTCGGCGGGCTTTGCGACGGGAGCGGAATACGCCGCGCGCAAGCGCAGCGACGCGCAGTTCGTGGGCGACCTCTACAACGCATTCCTTCGCCGGGGTGGTGATCTCGAGGGCGTGCAATTCTGGATCGGCGAGCTGTCCTCTTCCCGCCAGTCGCGCGACCAGGTGCGCGCGGCATTCCTCGCCAGCCCGGAGTTCCGCGGGCGGGTCAAGGCAATGGTCGATGAAGGTTGCGCCCTCCCCGGCTATCGCGCGGATTTCGACGTTGCAGGCAACCTCATACCCGCGCCCACGGGGCCAGCCGGCGCGGCCATGTGCGAGTTCCCGGGCAACCCCCCCTCGCCCGGCGGCGGTCACGGTCCCTGCGGCGCGCACCAGATTCCCGTTGACACCTGCTCGAGCGGCATGAAAGGCGAGAACGCCATCACTGCAGCGTGGCTCTATGTGCTCGAGGACTACTACCCCGGCAGCCCGCGGATCGGCAATTCCCTGCGCTTCGGCCTGCGGCGCGATAACGCGATGGTCTTCCGGTTCCGGACCGGCGAGACGGGGCTCTACGACTTCCCGCGCTACGTAACCATGGGCTACGAGGAGCAGGTGAACCGCGGCCCGCTCGCACCGCGCTTCGTGACACTCTCCGAAAAGAAGTGCGACTTCGATTACACCAAGACCTACGTGGACGGCGGGATGAACGGCTGCTACAAGACGATGTCCGGCGGCGACAGCATGCTCGCCCAGATCACGGCCACGGGGTCGGATCCGTCCGTCCGATTCCCCTACTGCCAGCTCAAGCCGAACACGGTCTACTACCTCAATATCCGGTACGAGGACGCCGCCACCCCGGCCAACCGCGGGCGCATCAGTTGCCCGACCGGTATGAACGCCTTCGACACCTGTGGGCAGACGATCGGGGTCAACTGAGGGCTCCTTCCGGGGTTCCACCCGGGAATTCGCGCCTTTGACCTTGCCGGGGCCGCTCTTGTAGAGTCGCGTCTCGACGCGATGCCGCCAGCCGTCGGCACGCCAAGAGAAACCGCGGGATGGCCATCGCGGGTACTGCAAGAGAGCGCGCACATGCCCGGGATCGCCGATGCCCACGCCTGTCCGCGACCTTCCTCGGGCGGGGACGGTCGAGGAGAATCCATCCTGCAAGTGGCACGGCACGGTGCCAGGAGGCTACTTGGTAGCGACCAACGGCTGAACCGTGCAGGCACCGCTTTCGTCGCGGCGGTATCGCTGCTCTCCGCTTCATTCGTGGCCACTTCCGCTACACCGGCCGTCTCCATTTCGGCCGGGGCGGAGCACGCGTGCGCCATCCTGAACACTGGTCGGGCACAGTGCTGGGGCACCAACATCGCGGGGGCGCTGGGTCAGGGCTACTTCTCCACGGAGTCGCGGTATCCCCTCGACGTGAGCGGGTTCACGAGCGGCGCTGCGGAGGTCGCAACCGGCTTCTACACGTCCTGCGCGATAACGACGACGGGCGCGCTCAAGTGCTGGGGCGACAACGGCGCCGGCAAGCTCGGCACCAACGCCACCGCGTCCAGCCCGCTGCCCGTCGACGTGCTGGGCATGGCGAGCGGCGTCACCTCTGTCTCGGTGGGCGACAACCACGTCTGCGCGGTGGTGAGCGGCGCGGCCAAGTGCTGGGGCAGGAACGACTACGGGCAACTCGGGGACGGCACACAGGCCGATCGAGCGGCACCCGTGCAGGTGACGGGGCTCACCTCGGGAGTGCTCGCCATCGCAGCCGGGCGCGAGCACAGCTGCGCCGTCGTCTCCGGCGGGTCCGTCCGGTGCTGGGGGCGGGGCTACGAAGGGCAGCTTGGTGCCGGCGCGTTCAGCAATTCACTGACGCCGGTAATTGTCGCCGGCGTGTCGGCAGTATCCGTCACGGCAGGTGCTTATCACACCTGCGCGCGAACGAGTTCTGGCGGCGCCAAGTGCTGGGGCTCGAACACGTCGGGCGAACTTGGCCTGGGCAACCGCCCGACGTCTTTCGAGGCATCGCCCCTCGATGTGGTCGGACTGGCATCGGGCGTGACATCGCTGTCCGCCGGCGGGGCACATACCTGCGCGGTCGCGGGGGGCGCCGTGAAGTGCTGGGGCTGGAATGTCGTGGGCCAGCTGGGGACGGGCAATACCACGGACGCGATCGTTCCGGCAGCCGTGTCCGGGCTGGCGAGCGGTGCGTCCAGGGTATCCGCCGGCCAGAGCCACTCCTGCGCCGTGAAGACCGACGGCACGGTGTACTGCTGGGGCAGCAACGACTACGGCAAGCTCGGCAACGGGACGGCCGTCGCAATGTCCTCGACGCCCGTCCAGGTTGCGATCGACCCCGCCGCTCCTGGCGCACCGGCAATCAACTCCATCGTTCCCGGAGACCGGCAGGCCGTCATCTCGTTTTCACCTTCGGCGACCGGCGGCATTCCCATCCTCGACTATCGCGTCGAATGCGCGGCGCCCGGGTTCCCGACTTACGCTGACACTACGGTTTCGTCCCCTTTCCAGGTGCCACTGTCAGCGAATGGCATCGCGTTTTCCTGCACGGTTTCGGCGAGGAACGCAATCGGACGCGGTCCCGCCTCTGCACCCCAGTCGGTGACGCCCATCGCAACACCCGACTCGCCCCGGGTCCTCGGCGTGGTACCGGGCGGCGGGTGGCTCCTGGTGAGCTTCGTGCCGCCCGCGAACGGCGGGTCGCCGATCACCGGTTACACGGCGACCTGCATCTCATCGGGCGCCCTCGAGACAGTCTCGGCGCAAGGCACGACGGATTCCATCGTCGTGCACGGGCTCACCCTTGGCACCCCCTACGCCTGCACCGTTTCGGCCACCAACGCAGCCGGAACGGGCCCGGCCTCCGTTCCATGGTCTCCTGTCGCGCCGGATGCGGGCCTCCTCGCGCCCGTGAACCCGTCATCCGACGTGATCAGGTTCCGGGCGCGCCCCATCGGCTCGCAGGCGGCGCCGGTTCCCCTCACGCTCTCAAATTCCAGCGCGGCACTGCGGAACTTCATGGTCGCCACGTCCTCGACGGAATTCTCGGTCGCCGGCTGCGGCCTCGCGACGCCCGTCGCGGGCGCCACGTCCACGACCCTCACGCTCGCGGCCGGCGCCACCTGCGCGCTCGAGTTGCGGTTCACGCCCTCGGCGGCCGGCACGCGGTCCGGCACGCTGATGGTGAGCGTCCCCGGCTGGCTCAACGCGCGCAATGTCCGGCTCGTCGGTTACGGCTCGCCCATCGCGGCGGGATTCAACTTCACGCTGAGGCTCCTCGAATCGGGGCAGGTGACGGCATTCGGCGCGAACGAGAGCGGCCAGCTGGGCAACGGCAGCACCGTCAACGCACGCTTCCCCGTCCGCGCGGGGGCGCTCTCGAACGTCGTTTCCATCGCGGCCGGTCACAGGCACGCGGTCGCCCTGCGCGAGGACGGCACCATCTGGACCTGGGGGCTCAACGAATCGAACCAGCTCGGCTATGCCAGCACCGAGGCGTGCATCAGCGGCCGCAGCAGCGCGTCCGCGAGCTATCTCGGCCAGCCGGGTGCGGTCCCGTGCTCGTCTCAGCCCAAGCAGGTTCCGGGAATGGACGGTGTGGTCGCCATCAGTGCCGGGTACACCTTCACCACGGTGCTTCGCCACGACGGCAGCGTGTGGTCCTGGGGCAACAACCGGATGGGCGCGCTCGGGCGGAGCAACGCGCGCGTTCCCTACGCGGCACACGGGCCCGTAAGCGGCGTCGGCGAAGGCATCGTCGACCTCGCCTCGCGCGGCCTGCATACGGTCGCGAGGAGCCGGTACGGCACGCTGCGCGCCTGGGGCGCGACGTCGCTCGCCGAAGGCTCCCAGTCATCCGTTGAAGGGCTGCCGCCCATAGAGGCGGTTGCGGTCGGGTTTGCGCACAACCTCGCGCTCGACGTCAACGGCAAAGTGTGGGCGTGGGGATGGGGAACGTTCGGCCAGCTGGGCGACGCAAGCGCCGAGTCGACGATCCCCAACCGCAGCGTGCCATACCAACTCCTTGCGTCGGTCCCCGACATCGTGGAGGTGAGCGCGGGCTATGCGTTCAGTTTCGCTCGCCGCGCCAACGGCACCGTGTTCGCCTGGGGCAACGGCGAACTGGGCCAGCTTGGCGCGGCGGCGCCGGACATCTGCGTGGCGAACATCGTCAACGGCGCGCAGGCGGCCTGCGCCCGCGCGCCGATCGTTTCCACCGCACTGGCGGGTGTCGTGGGCGTCTATGGCGGTGGGGCGCACACGATCGGCCTGAGGGCAGACGGCTCCCTCGTCGGTCTGGGCGCCAATGGCGGCGGCCAGCGCGGCGACGGGGGTGGCAACTTCGGGCTCGTGGATCAGCGTTCGGCGTTCGACCCCGGAGTCCATACCTTCTACTACCACTGCGACGAATGCGGGCAGGTCGTGGCCGGCGCGCCGCCGACGCCGACCTCGACCGCGACAAGATCGACGACGGGACCCATTGCCGTGCAGCCGCTGTCGGGCCTGTCGTTCGGCGGCGCGCAACTCGTAGGTACGCTGTCGGCAACCCAGGCAGTGGAAGTAACCAATGTGAGCACCTCGGCGGAAACGTTTGCGATCACGTCGGTAGGCGCGACCGGCGACTTTTCCGCGGAAGGCTGTGGCCAGACGATCGCGCCCGGAGCTTCGTGCACGATCGGGGTGAGGTTCGCGCCCAGCGGCCTGGGATTGCGAGTGGGTACGATAAGCCTTTCAAGCGACCTGCCCGACTACGCTTCGCTGTCGTTCGACTTGGGCGGGTTCGGCGTGTCGGTGCCGGATGCGCCATCCGCGGTCTCCGCAACGCCGGGGAATGGCCACGCGACGATCGCCTTCCAGGCACCCGCGAGCGATGGCGGGTCCCCGATCACGAATTTTTCGGCCACTTGCTCGCCCGGCTCGATCGGCGCCTCCGGAAGCCAGTCGCCGCTGGTCGTGGCAGGCCTTGCTAATGGCACGACCTACTCATGCACGGTGGTGGCAACCTCGACAATCGGCTCCAGCTCGCCCTCGGCTGCGGTAACCGTAATGCCGTTCATTCCGGCCACGAACGTCGCGGCAAACACGTCGTTGCTGTCGTTCGGGGGGCAGTCGATCAGGACCACGGCGCCTGCCCAAGCGGTGACGATAAGCAATACGGGAAGCTCGTCGATGACGGTGGCTTCCGTGACGGCGTCCCCGACGGACTACGGGGTGACGCACGACTGCGCAACGCTCGCGTCGGGCGCCACCTGCACCGCGACCGTTACGTTCACCCCGTCTTCACAGGGAACGCTGGCTGGCACGCTCACGGTGAACGTCGACTCGGGCACCCTGCTGGTGCCGCTTTCGGGAACAGGCGAACGCTCGCTGGTGACCCACTACTACCGCTCCATCCTCGGACGCGCGCCCGACGGCGGCGGCAAGGCCTACTGGGAGAGCGAGGCTACCCGCATGGCGAGCCTCGGCGCCAACGTGAACGAGACCTGGTACGCCATGGCGGTCTTCTTCTTCACCAGCCCCGAGTACCTGGGCCTCAATCGCGACAACAACGGGT
>JAMPXV010000186.1 GCA_023700985.1 Lysobacter sp. | reverse complement strand
GCGCCTCAGCGCCCGCGGCGCAGCCGCTCCGGCGCACAGGCGAAGCCGAGGCCCAGGCGCGCGAAATGCGCCGCCGCCTCGGGGTCGCGCCGGGTCGCGTCGATGACGTGCTCGCCGAAGGCGCCACCGCCGCAGGCATAGGTGCCCGCCGCGCCGCCGCCCACCGCGGTCCATCCGATGGCGCCGCCGCCGAAGGCGATGCTCCCGACGGCCAGCCCGCCCACCGCCGCCAGCGCGCCGAAGGACGCGCCGCCGAAAGTCACGACGCCGAGCGCGAGACCGCCGAAGGCCGCCAGCCCGCGGGCGAGGCCGCCCACGGCGACGACACCCGTGGCCATGTCGCCGATGGCGAGGATGCCGCGCGCGTGCCCGCGCGCCTCGCCCTTCGCGGGATCGGGGCCCGTGGCGATGGCGATGAGCGGCAGGCCGCCGAACTGCGCGGCGGAGCGGTAGCGGAAGGTGCGCCCCCTGTAGGCACGAAGCCCCGCGACTTCCGCCTCCAGCTCGCGCACGCGCCGCTCGAGTTCCTGGCGGGTCTTCATGGCGCCTCCTTGAGGCGCCATTATCCCCTCCGGCGCCGCGGTCAGGCCGCCTTCGCCGCCCGGGCCGCCCCCTTCGCGAAGACGACCCCCGCCTTGCCGAAGTCGACGCGGATCGTGTCCTTCGCGGCGAAGCGCCCCTCGAGGATCTCCTTCGCGAGCGGGTTCTCGATCGACTGCTGGATCGCCCGCTTGAGCGGGCGCGCGCCGTAGACCGGGTCGAAGCCGGCCGAGGCGAGGTGCGCGAGCGCCGCTTCCGAGACCTCCAGGCCCATCTCGAGCTTCGCCAGGCGCTCGGTGAGGTAGCGCAGCTGGATCCTCGCGATGTCCCTGATGTGCTCCTCGCCCAGGGCGTGGAACACCACGATCTCGTCGATGCGGTTCACGAACTCGGGGCGGAAGTTCGCCTTCACCTCGCCCATGACCGCGAGCTTCACCACCTCGTAGTCGCTGCCCGACATCTGCTGGATCATCTGGCTGCCGAGGTTGGAGGTCATCACGATCACCGTGTTCTTGAAGTCCACCGTGCGGCCCTGGCCGTCGGTCATGCGCCCGTCGTCGAGCACCTGCAGCAGCACGTTGAAGACGTCCGGGTGCGCCTTCTCGACCTCGTCGAGGAGGATCACCGAGTAGGGCTTGCGGCGCACGGCCTCCGTGAGGTGGCCGCCCTCCTCGTAGCCCACGTAGCCCGGGGGCGCGCCGATGAGCCTCGCGACCGAGTGCTTCTCCATGAACTCGCTCATGTCGACGCGGATGAGGTGATCCTCCGAGTCGAAGAGGAAGGAGGCGAGCGCCTTGCAGAGCTCGGTCTTGCCCACGCCCGTGGGGCCCAGGAAGAGGAACGAGCCGTAGGGCCGGTCGGGGTCCGAGAGCCCGGCGCGCGAACGGCGGATGGCGTCGGCCACGAGGCGCACGGCCTCGTCCTGGCCCACGACGCGCTCGTGAAGCTTCTCCTCCATGCGCACGAGCTTGTCGCGCTCGCCCTGCATCATCTTGGAGACCGGGATGCCGGTGGCGCGCGAGACCACTTCCGCGATCTCCTCGGCGCCGACCTCGGTGCGCAGGAGCTTCGGCCGGGCGGCCGCCCCCTGCGCCTTGTCGGCCTTGCCGAGCTGCGCCTCGAGCTGCGGCAGCTTCCCGTACTGCAGCTCGCTCATCCTCGCCCAGTCGCCCTTGCGGCGCGCCTCCTCCATGGAGAGCTTCGCCTTCTCGATCTCCTCCTTGATCGCGGCCGAGCCCTGGACGGCGTGCTTCTCGGCGCTCCACACCTCCTCGAGGTCCGCGTACTCCTTCTCGAGCTTCGCGATCTCCGCCTGCAGGAGCTCGAGGCGCTTGCGCGAGGCCTCGTCCTTCTCCTTCTTCACCGCCTCGCGCTCGATCTTGAGCTGGATCACGCGCCGGTCGAGCTTGTCCATCGACTCGGGCTTGGAATCGATCTCCATCTTGATGCGCGCGGCGGCCTCGTCGATCAGGTCGATCGCCTTGTCGGGCAGGAACCGGTCGGTGATGTAGCGGTGCGAGAGCTCGGCCGCGGCGACGATGGCCGGGTCGGTGATGTCGACGCCGTGGTGGACCTCGTACTTCTCCTGCAGCCCGCGCAGGATGGCGATGGTCGACTCCACGCTGGGCTCGTCCACCAGCACCTTCTGGAAGCGGCGCTCGAGCGCGGCGTCCTTCTCGATGTACTTGCGGTACTCGTCGAGCGTCGTGGCGCCCACGCAGTGCATCTCGCCGCGGGCCAGCGCGGGCTTGAGCATGTTGCCCGCGTCGATGGCGCCCTCGGCCTTGCCGGCCCCCACCATGGTGTGCAGCTCGTCGATGAAGACGATGATGCGGCCCTCGTCCTGGGCGATCTCCTTGAGGACGGCCTTGAGCCGCTCCTCGAACTCGCCGCGGTACTTGGCGCCGGCCAGCAGGGCGGCCATGTCGAGCGAGAGCACGCGCTTTTCCTTGAGGGTCTCGGGCACCTCGCCGTTCACGATGCGCTGGGCGAGGCCCTCGACGATGGCGGTCTTGCCCACGCCGGGCTCGCCGATGAGCACCGGGTTGTTCTTGGTGCGCCGCTGCAGGATCTGGATGGTGCGGCGGATCTCGTCGTCGCGGCCGATGACCGGGTCGAGCTTGCCCTGCCGGGCCCGCTCGGTGAGGTCCGTCGTGTACTTCTTCAGCGCCTCGCGGCTGCCCTCGGCCTCGGGGTTCTCCACGCCCTGCCCGCCCCGCACCGCCTGGATGGCGTTGTCGATGGCGGCCGGGTCGGCGCCGTGCCGCTTCAGGAGGCGCCCGACTTCGCCCTTGTCGCGCGCGGCCGCGAGCCAGAAGAGCTCGGAGGCGATGTACTGGTCTCCGCGCTTGCCGGCTTCCTTGTCGGTGAGGTTGAGGAGGTTGCCGAGCTCGCGCGATACGGAGATCTCGCCGCCCTGCCCCTCGACCTTGGGCCCGCCCGCGACGGCGTCCTCGAGCGCCTTGCGGAGCTGCGCCACGTTGACGCCGGCGCGCTGCAGGAGCGAGGCGCTGCCGCCGTCCTCCTGGGCCAGGAGGGCGAGCATGAGGTGCTGGGGCTCGATGAACCCCGCGTCGTGGGCGAGGGCCGCGCTCTGGGCGTCGGCCAGTGCCTGCTGGAACTTCGTGGTGAGCTTGTCGATGCGCATCGGTGGTATCCTTTTCCAACGGATTTTCTCGGGAATTTTCCCGGAAATCGCCGGTTCACCCCCGAAAATGGGGCGCTCCGGCCCCGTTTCAAGCCGTTTTCCCGTTTCCTGCCCCCATGCCCGATTCCTTGCACGCCCACGAAGAAGCCATCACCGCCGACGTCCGCCGCGCCCTCGCCGAGGATGTCGGCACCGGCGACCTCACCGCCGCCCTGCTGCCCGAGGGCAAGGTCGTCCGCGCCCGCCTGCTGACGCGCCAGGACGCCGTCCTCTGCGGCACCGACTGGTTCGACCGCACCCTCGAGGCGCTCGACCCCGAGGCCGAAGTGTTCTGGCACCACGCCGACGGCGACCAGGTCGTCGCCGGCACCTCGCTCTGCGAGATGGAGGCGGACGTGCGCGCGCTCCTCACCGCGGAGCGCACCGCCATCAACTTCGTGCAGCTGCTCTCGGCCGTGGCCACGCGCACGCGGGCCTTCGTGAAGCTGGTCGAGGGCACGCGCGCGAAGATCCTCGACACCCGCAAGACGATCCCCGGTCTGCGCCTGGCGCAGAAGTACGCCGTGAAGGTGGGCGGCGGCGTGAACCACCGCATCGGCCTCTACGACGGCATCCTGCTCAAGGAAAACCACATCGCCGCGGCCGGCGGCGTGCGCCAGGCCGTCCAGGCGGCGCTGCGCGCGGCTACTCCAGGCACGATGGTCCAGGTGGAGGTGGAGTCGATCGACCAGCTTCGCGAGGCGCTGGACGCCGGCGCGAGGCTCGTGCTGTGCGACAACTTCTCGCTGCCGCGCCTGCGCGAGGCGGTCGCGATCGCCGGCGACCGCGCCGAGCTCGAGGCCTCCGGGGGCGTGGAGTTCGCCACGGTGCGCGAAGTCGCCGAGACGGGCGTGCACCGCATCTCGGTGGGCTCGCTCACCAAGGACGTGAAGGCGGTCGACCTGTCGCTGCGCCTGATGCACGGAAGCGCGCCATGAGGAGCCTCCTCGCCGTGGCGCTGCTGGCGCTGGTTTCCGGCTGCGCGAGCCTCGGGACCCAGCCCAACCCCGCCGACCCCTGGGAGCGCTTCAACCGCGGCTCGTACGCGTTCAACGACGCCGTCGACAGGGCCATCCTGAAGCCCGTGGCCAAGACCTACGTCGAGGGCATGCCCGCATTCGCCCAGGAGGGCGTGTCCAACTTCTTCGAGAACCTGCAGGACCTGGGCACGGGCGCCAACAACCTCCTGCAGGGGAAGTTCGCCGACGGCGCCTCGGACCTCGCCCGCTTCGTGGCGAACTCCGTGGTGGGAATCGGCGGCCTGTGGGACGTGGCCACGCCGATGGGGCTCGAGAAGCACAACGAGGACTTCGGCCAGACGCTGGGCTGGTGGGGCGTGCCCCCGGGCCCCTACTTCGTGATCCCGTTGCTCGGGCCCTCGACGCTGCGCGACGCGCCGGCCCGCTGGGTGGACCCGAGCTACGCCTACAACGGGCAGATCAACGACGTGGCACTGCGCAACAGCCTCTACGGGCTCGACCTCGTGCGCACGCGCGCCGGCCTCCTCAAGGCGGAAAAGATCCTCGACGAGGCGGCGCTGGACCGCTACTCGTTCACGCGGGATGCCTGGCTGCAGCGCCGCCGCCACCACGTCTACGACGGCCGCCCGCCGCGCGACCCCGCAGACGAATGAGCCTGGGCGACAAGCTCCTCGTCGTCTTCCTCGCCTTTCTCGCCGTGCTCGCCGCGGTGATCTGGATGGCCTTCCGCGAGCGGAAGCTGGCCCGCTCCATCCCCGAGGACGACCTCGCCGCGCAGCAGGCCGCCGATGGACGCGTCCTGGTCACGATCTTCGGCGCCATCCTGGGCGGGATGGGGCTTACCCTGCTGGTCGCCTGGCTGGTGTTCTTCTGATGGCCTGACGGGAGGAATCGCCATGAAGCCGACACGCTGGACGCTCGCCGTGCTCGGGATGCTCTGCCTCGCGAACGGGACCGCCGCCTCGGCGGCGCGCGAGGAGGAGTACGCGCTCAAGTGCCGCTCGAACGACCGCGTGCTCGAGATCTACGCGGCCCACCCCGTCGACCCGGCGCGCTGCGCGGCGATCGTGGCGCGCGTGATGAAGGCCTTCGCCTTCGTCGCCGGACGCTCCGACTGGAAGGACCGCGGCCCGCTCACCGCCCGGCCGCTGCAGTTTGCGCTCGTCGGCGAGGACGCGATCAACGTCCTCGGCTACGCGCAGGGCCCCGACCTGATGGTGATGAAGGATTCCTACCTCGACAAGCCGCTGTCCGAGGGAACGCTGGCGCACGAGCTCGCGCATATCCAGGACGCGCGCCAACTGCGCGGCAAGAGGATGCCGAGCTTCCTCTTCGAAGGCCGCGCCCTCGTCATCGGCCAGGCCTACCGGCTGCACGTTGGACAGTCCCCCGGCGACTACGACCGCCAGATGGCGCGCTCGGCGGCGACGTTCACGGCCGAGCAGGCGATGGAACTGCTCGACAACTTCCGCGGGCACGGCTGGAACAACCAGGCGATCGGCACCGTCGTCGTGGAGTACATGCGCACCCGGTGGAAGGGCGGGATCCCCGACGTCATTCCCCGGCTGTCGCGACTGATCGAGCGCATCGCCGCCGGCCGCGACTTCGAGCAGGCTTTCGCGGACGAGTTCGGCACGTCGGCGGAGGCGTTCGCGGAAGCCTTTGCCGCCCACCTGCGCGCCACCCAGGGCGACACGGCGGCCAGGCTGCAGGGCACGATGTGGCAGTCGGTCGGAACCGGTTCCGGGACCGCGGCAGCGCCCAGGGATGCCTACGTGAGCGACGTGGTGGACCTGTTGGGGGAATTGCTCAAGTAGGCCCTATGCGAGGAAAGGGGCGGGACCCCCGTTTCCTACGTACGCGCCGCGATGTAGGCCTTGAGCGCCTCGGCGTCGGGCTTCATGACGTCGCAGCGCTGCGGAAGCTTCTCGATGCCCTCGTAGCCCGCCGGGCGCGGAGCCGGCTCGCCGAGGGCCTCGACGATGGTCGCCTCGAACTTCGCCGGCAGCGCCGTCTCGACGCAGACCATGGGCGTGCCGCGGTCGCGCAGGCGAAGGCCGATCTTCACGCCGTCGGCCGTGTGCGGGTCGATGACGATGCCGTAGTCCTTCTTCACCTG
>JAMPXV010000013.1 GCA_023700985.1 Lysobacter sp. | reverse complement strand
GGGCGCGCGGGCCGCGAGCCCGCGCGCCCGCCTCGCGCGCCGGCAGCCGGCGGAACTCCCGCGCGAGGCCCGACAGGGCCTCGCCCGCGCCGGCGAGCAGGGCCGCGTAGTCGCGTGGGTCCACGGGGAAGCGGTGGCCGTGGTAGCGCACCGCGAAGGCGCCCGCCTGCGCCTCGAAGACGAGGCGAAGCTCGCCGCTTTCGAGGACGACGCCGTAGTGCGCGCCCAGCACGGGTGCGAGCACCCTGCCGTCGAGGTCGCGGTCGGCCGGGTGCCACTCGATGTCGAACCAGTCGGCGTAGGCCGAGGACGGCCCGTTCTCGAGCACGTCCATCCACCAGGCATTGTCGTCGCCGAACACGCCCATGTGGTTGGGCACGACGTCGAAGAGGAGCCCCATGCCGTGCTCGCGCAGCGTCGCCACGAAGCGGTCGAAGCCCTCCCGGCCCCCCAGCTCGGGGTTGATGGCGCCGTGGTCGACGACGTCGTAGCCGTGCGTGCTGCCGCGCCGGGCGCGCAGCATCGGCGAGCAGTAGGCGTGGCTCACGCCCAGCCGCGCGAGGTAGGGGACGATCGCGGCCGCCTCGCCGAAGCCGAACCCGGCGTGCAACTGCAGACGGTAGGTGGATCGGATCGCCGCGGTCACGGTGAAGCCTTCAGGCGCCCGCGGGCCGGACGAGCACGTGGACGCCGCCCGGGTGCAGCACGAGGTCGCCGCCCGGCTCGAGGCCCACGCCTTCCTCCCAGACCGTCTCACCTGCGAGCGGCGGGGGCACCGCCGCATCCCCCGGGCCGGGGTGCAGGAGCAGGCGCAGGAGCGAGCCGTCGCCCAGGGTCCACTCGACGCGCAGCACGCCGTTGAGGATCTGCATGCGGCCGCCGCCCTGCATGCCCGCGAGGCGCGGCACGATGTGGCGGCGGCGCCTCGCGATCAGCTCGCCCACCAGCGCCAGGCGCTCGCGATGGAGGCCCTCCTCGCGTTCCTCCCAGCGCAGCTTCGACGCCGCGAAGGTCTGCGGCGCGCCCGGGTCGGGGATGCGCTCGCGCGCCGCTTCGTCGGCAAAGGCGGCGAAGCGCGCGAACTCGCCGCGCCGCCCCCGGGCCACCGCGCGCGCGAGATCGGGCCCGAAGTCGCAGAAGTAGAGGAAGGGCGTGGAGGCCGCCCACTCCTCGCCCATGAACAGCATCGGCACCTGCGGCGAGAGAAGCAGGCAGGCCAGCGCCGCGCGTTCTCGCGCCCGGGCGGCGAGGGGATGCAGGCGCTCGCCGAAGGCGCGGTTGCCGACCTGGTCGTGGGTCTGCAGGAACGCCACGAAGGCGGTGGGCGGCAGGTGGCCGCTCGGCTCGCCCCGCGCGGCGCCGTCCCGGAACGCCGACGGCTCCCCCTGCCACGCGAACCCCTCGGCGAGCGCGCGGCCGAGCCGCTCCAGCGGCGCATCGGCGTACTCGGCGTAGTAGCCGTCGGTCTCGCCGGTCGCGAGCACGTGCCACGCGTGGTGGAAATCGTCGTTCCACTGCGCCGTGGCGCCGGCCGGCTCCCCGCCGGCGCCACGCTCGAGCCGGCTCGCCTCGTTGCGGTCGTTCTCGAGCACGAGGTGCACGCAGCGGCTGCGCCCCGGCCCGTCGCGCAGGGCCTGCGCGATCTCCTCCACGATGTCGGGACGCGAGCCGTCGCGGATCGCGTGCACCGCGTCCAGGCGCAGCCCGTCGAAGCGGTACTCCTCGATCCAGTAGAGCGCGTTGTGCACGAAGAAGTCGCGCACGGCGCGGCTGCCGGGGCCGTCGAAGTTGATCGCCGCGCCCCACGGCGTCTCGTGCGCGGCGTTGAAGAACTGCGGGGCGTACGCGGCGAGGAAGTTCCCCTCCGGGCCGAAGTGGTTGTACACCACGTCGAGCAGGACCATGAGCCCCAGGCCGTGCGCGCGGTCCACGAGGGCCTTGAGGTCCTCCGGCGTCCCGTAGGCGCCGTCCGGCGCGAAGGGCAGGACGCCGTCGTAGCCCCAGTTGCGCGAGCCTGCGAAATCCGCCACCGGCATGAGCTCGATGGCGGTGATGCCGAGCGAGGCGAGCGCCCCGAGGCGCTCGCGAGCGGCCGCGAACGTGCCCTCGGGGGTGAAGGTGCCCACGTGCAGCTCGTAGACGACCGCCTCCTCCCAGGGCCGGCCGGCCCAGCCGTCGTCGCGCCACTCGTGGGCCCGCGGGTCCACGACCTCGCTCGGGCCGTGCACGTCCGCGGGGTTGCGCCGCGAGGCGGGGTCGGGGACCGCGGCGCCGCCCGGCAGGACGAATCGGTAGGCCGTCCCGGCCGGCGCGTCGGCGACGACCGCCTCGTGCCAGCCGTCGCCGGCCGCCGCCATCGGCAGCTGCGCGTTGCCCCGCGGGCCGTCCAGCGCCAGCGCGACGCGGTCCGCCGCGGGCGCCCAGAGGCGGAAGCGGCACGAGCCGTCCGGCCGCGCCTCGGCGCCGAAGGGCATGGCATGGACGTGCCTCATTCGCGCGGCCGCGAGCGCGTGAGGAGCGCGAAGGAGCGCCCGCGCAGGGCGAAGGCCGCCCCCGGGGCGAGCGGCGGCATCCGCGCGAGGCCGTCGTCGCCGAAGGTGTCGAGCAGCCCGTGCCAGGCGCCGCCTGCCGGCGGCAGCGTGAAGGCGATCTCCTCGTGGTGCGCGTTGAAGAGCATCAGGAAGTCGTCGTCGTGGCTCGGCATCCCGTAGCGGTCGGCCTCCGCGAGGGGACCTCCGGCCAGGAACACGCCCAGGCAGCGCGCGTGCTGCGTCTCCCATTCCTCGTCGCTCATCTCGGCCCCGTCGGGCCGCAGCCACTGGATGTCCTTCACGTCGCTGCCGTGGATCGCGCGGCCCTCGAAGAAGCCGCGGCGGCGGAAGGTCCGGTGCGACCGGCGCAGCATCACGAGGATGCGCGTGAACTCCGCCAGGCGCTCGCGCTCGGGCGTGGCCGCCCAGTCGATCCAGGAGGTCTCGTTGTCCTGGCAGTAGGCGTTGTTGTTGCCGCCCTGGGTGTGCCCGCGCTCGTCGCCGGCGAGGATCATGGGCACGCCCTGCGAGAGCAGCAGCGTGGCGAGGAAGTTCCTCTTCTGGCGCTCGCGCAGCCGCAGGATCTCCGGGTCGGCGGTCGGCCCTTCCGCGCCGCAGTTCCACGAGAGGTTGTTGTCGTGCCCGTCGCGGTTCGCCTCGCCGTTGGCCTCGTTGTGCTTGTCGTTGTAGGAGACGAGGTCGTGCAGCGTGAAGCCGTCGTGCGCGGCCACGAAGTTCACGCTCGCGAAGGGGCGCCGGCCGCCGCTGCCGTACAGGTCGCTCGAGCCGGTGAGGCGGCGCGCGAACTCGCCGATCAGGCCGCCGTCGCCCTTCCAGTAGGCGCGCATGCCGTTGCGGTAGCGGTCGTTCCACTCCGCCCAGCCCAGCGGGAAGTTGCCGACCTGGTAGCCGCCCTCGCCGACGTCCCACGGCTCCGCGATGAGCTTCACGCGGTTGAGGACGGGGTCCTGGCGCACGACGCTGAAGAAGCCCCCCATGCGCTCGACCTCGCTGCCCTCGCGCGCGAGCGCCGGCGCGAGGTCGAAGCGGAAGCCGTCGACGTGCATCACCTCGACCCAGTAGCGCAGCGAGTCCATCACCATCTGCAGCACGCGCGGATGCTCGAGGTTCAGGGTGTTGCCGCACCCGGTGAAGTCCATGCAGTGGCGACGGTCGCCGTCGACGAGGCGGTAGTAGGACGCGTTGTCCAGGCCGCGGAAGGAGAGCGTCGGCCCCAGGTGGTTGCCCTCGCAGCTGTGGTTGTAGACCACGTCGATGATCACCTCGAGGCCGGCGGAGTGCAGGCGCTTCACCAGCGTCTTGAACTCCTGCGCGCTCCCGCTCGCGGAGTAGCGCTGCTCGGGCGCGAAGAACCCGAGCGTGTTGTAGCCCCAGTAGTTGCGCAGGCCCCGGTCGGCGAGGTGGCGCTCGTCGACGAAGGCGTGCACCGGCATCAGCTCGACGGTGGTGACGCCCAGGCGGCGCAGGTGGTCGATCGCGGGCGCGGAGGCGAGCCCCGCGTAGGTGCCGCGGTGGGCCTTCGGCACCTCCGGGTGGCGCATCGTGAAGCCGCGCACGTGCGCCTCGTAGATCACCATCTCGTTCCACGGGATGGCCGGGCGCCGGTCGTCTCCCCACGTGAAGGCAGGGTCCACGACGCGGCACCTCGGCATGAAGGGCGCGCTGTCGCGCCGGTCGAAGGAGAGATCCTCGCGCCGGCTGCCGATCGAGTAGCCGTGCAAGGCGTCGTGCCAGCGCAGGCTGCCCGCGACCTCGCGCGCGTACGGGTCGACGAGGAGCTTGTGCGCGTTGAAGCGGTGGCCCTCCTCCGGGCGGTAGGGGCCGTGGACGCGGTAGCCGTAGACGAGCCCCGGGCGCGCCTCCGGGAGGTAGCAGTGCCAGACCTCGTCGGTGCGCTCGCGCAGCGCGATGCGC
Organism: Lysobacter sp.; assembly: GCA_023700985.1. GTDB lineage: Bacteria > Pseudomonadota > Gammaproteobacteria > Burkholderiales > Usitatibacteraceae > FEB-7. Next base: position 25,368 of record JAMPXV010000013.1, on the reverse strand, counting down.
TGCACCTCGTGGCGGCCGGTCTCGTCGAAGAGGCAGAGCTCGACCTTCTCGGCGTGCGACGAGAAGAGGGCGAAGTTCACGCCCTCGCCGTCCCAGTTCGCGCCGCGCGGGTAGGGCTGCCCGCGCCAGACTGCGGTGATCTCCGGGGGCTTCCTCACGGCTTGCCGCGCGGCTCCTCCCCCTTGCCGCCCTCCGTGGGCCACCAGCGCTCGAGCAGGCGCGCCGCCCACCTGCGCCCGCCCAGCCCGAAGGCGAGCGAGAGGCCGAAGACGGTGCCGGCCAGCAGGATGAGGAAGGTCTGGCGCACGATGTCGCCGCCCACGTTCGTCTGGTCGAGCGCGATCAGCACCACGAAGACGATGAGCGCGTACTGGGCGATGCGCCCCAGGAGGTCGGCGTCGGCCACGCCGATGTTGCGGCAGTAGGCGGTGACCGCGTGGCCGATGAACCCCGCGAAGTAGGCGCCGAAGGCGAGGATCAGCAGGGCGACGATGACCCGCGGCAGGAAGAGCACCACCTTGCCGAGCAGGTCGGTGATGTAGGTGAGCCCCAGCCCGTTGAAGGCGATCACCAGCGTGGCCAGGACGATGAGCCAGTAGACGAGGATCCCGAAGATGTCGGTGGTGTCGGACTCGATGCCTCCCTGCTTCAGGAACCCGTCCATGCCCGCCCGCTCGGTGAGCACGTTGAAGTTGATGGCACGAAGGCCCCGCACCACCGCCAGGCGCACGACCTTGGCCAGGAGCCAGCCCGCGATCAGCACCACCGCTGCGAGCGCGAGGCGCGGCAGGAACTCGCCACCCTGCCTGAGGAGTCCCTGCAGCGGTTCGACCAGCATGTCCACGTTCATCGCAATCCCCCTTGGTCAGTCGTTGCCGCGCTCAACCGGAGAGCCTGCGCAGCCCGGCAAGCGGGATGGCGACCCAGGCGGGACGGTTCTCCAGCTCGTAGCGCAGCTCGTAGAGCGCCTTTTCCATCTCGAAGAACCGAACGAAGCCGCGCCATCCCTCGCCGGTGCCCAGGATGCCGGCCCCCTCCACGGCCCGCGCGTAGCCCTCGAGGAACGCCTCGCGGGATGCGACGTGCCAGGCTTCGGCAAGAGGGGCGCAGCGGGCGTACTCCTGCGGGTTGTGCGGCGAGCGCCGCAGGGCGCTCCAGCGCGCGTAGTCGAACGAGCGCAGCATGCCCGCGACGTCGCGCAGCGGCGAGTGCTTGGCGCGCCGCTCCTCGAGCGTGCGCGCCGGCTCGCCCTCGAAGTCGATGATGAGGAAGTCGTTGTTGCGCAGGAGCACCTGCCCCAGGTGGAGGTCGCCGTGGAAGCGCAGCTTGCCCATCCCCGCGACGTCGGCGGGCACCTCCTCGATCGCATCGAGCAGCATCCGGCCGCTGGCGAGCATCATGCCGGCCTCCTGGCGAACGAGGTCCTCCAGCTGCGCGGACCGGTGCTTCACGAGTTCCAGTGTGGCCTGCACCTCGGCGCGCGCCCGGGTCTTCCAGGCCACGACATCGTGGCGCGTCACCGGCTCCGGATCGAAGTCGGGGCCGCCGCCCGGCGTCCCGAGCGCCCGGTGGAGGCCGGCGACGCGCTCGCCGAGGGTCCGGACGAGGGCGAGGTAGGGGCCGTGCGTCTCGTCGCCGGCCGGAGTCGCGTCCGTGAAATGCCGGTCGAGGTACTCGAGCGTGTAGGTCCACCCGTCGCCCTGGTTCGAGACGTAGGCCTGCAGGAGGGCCAGCGCGCTGGCCGAGCCGTCGGCGGCCACGTGCTCGACGGTGCCGGCCACCGGCACGCAGTGGGGGAAGCGAGCGATATCGGTGAGGAAGCGCCCGACCTCGAACTCGGGATTCACGCCGCGCCGCAGCCTTCGGTAGATCTTGAGGAACAGCCGCTCGTCGAGCGTGACGGCGGTGTTCGAGCTCTGGGCCAGCGGCGCGGAGGCGGCGAGCGCTCCCGGCGCGTCCCCTGCGATCGCGGCGAAGGAGGCGGTGGGAAGGAAGCGCAGCTTTCCCTGGGCGGTCGGGACCTCGCCGCCGGCGCCGATCGCCTCGACCAGCGCGCGGCAGAACGACTCGTCGCCCGTCGCGTCGCCGAGCATGCCGACCCGGGCCTGCTGGCGCGTCTTGGCGATGGTCGCCGGCGAGAGCTCGCGCGCGCGAGTGGCGCCCTCGTCTTCCCAGTCGAGGGCGAGCGGCACGAAGTAGGACCCGGTCGCGACCTTGTCCGCCCCGTGCTCCACGTCGAGGAGGGCGATCATCCACTGGCGCCCGGCAGGCCCCCACAGGAGGTGGTCGGTCAGTCGCGCGCGCTTCACGGGCTCGCCCTTCGCGCCGTACCAGCGCTGCAGTTCGATGTAGCCCGGCAGCACCTGCTCCTCGAGCTGCTGGCGCGTCTTGGTCGCCATCGCGATCCGCCACGGCACGACCCGGTCGCGGAAGAAGCTCGTCCAGCCGTCGAAGAGCACCACCACGGGCAGGTCCTCGCGCGTGAGCCGCTCCTCGTGCCAGTGGGGCACCTCGGCATCCGCCGACAGCCGGAACCAGTAGAACCCCGAGCCCGGCAGCGTGAGGAGGTAGGGGAGCTCGCCCACCGGCGGGAAGGCCGCCCGCCCGAACATCTCGACCGGGACCCGGCCCTTCCAGCGGCGCAGGTCGAGCTCGACGGGCTGCGCGGACCGGCCGAGGTTCGCCACGCACAGGATCACGTCGTCCTCGTGCTCGCGCACGTAGGCGAGCACCTTGCGGTTGCCGGGCTTGAGGAACGTGAGGCGCCCGCGGCCGAACGCGTGGCTCGTGCGGCGCGCGGCGAGCACGCGGCGCGTCCAGTTCAGCAGCGAGTTGGGCTCGCGCGACTGCGCCTCGACGTTGACCGCCTCGTAGCCGTACACCGGGTCCATAATCGGCGGCAGGAACAGGCGCTGGGGGTCCGCGCGCGAGAAGCCGGCGTTGCGGTCCGGGCTCCACTGCATGGGCGTCCTCACCCCGTTCCGGTCGCCGAGGTAGAAGTTGTCGCCCATCCCGATCTCGTCGCCGTAGTAGATGATCGGGGAGCCCGGCATGGACAGCAGCAGGCTGTTCATCAGCTTGATGCGGTCCATGTCGTTTTCCATGAGCGGGGCGAGCCGCCGGCGGATGCCCAGGTTGATGCGGGCGCGCGGGTCCGCCGCATACATCTTGTACATGTAGTCGCGCTCGCTGTCGGTGACCATCTCGAGGGTGAGCTCGTCGTGGTTCCTCAGGAACACGGCCCACTGGCAGCTCGCGGGGATCTCCGGGGTCTGCTGCATGATCTCCACGACCGGGTGGCGGTCCTCTTGCGCCATCGCCATGTACATGCGCGGCATCAGCGGGAAGTGGTAGGCCATGTGGCACTCGTCGGCGTCGCCGAAGTACTCGCGCACGTCCTCGGGCCACATGTTCGCCTCCGCGAGGAGCAGCCGGCCGCTGTAGTGCGCGTCGAGGAGCCTGCGGATCTCCTTGATCACGCGGTGCGTCTCGGGGAGGTTCTCGTTGGAGGTGCCCTCGCGCTCGATCAGGTAGGGGATCGCGTCGAGGCGGAAGCCGTCCACCCCCATGTCCAGCCAGAAGCGCATGGTGCGGAATACGGCCTTCAGCACCTTCGGGTTGTCGAAGTTGAGGTCCGGCTGGTGGCTGAAGAAGCGGTGCCAGAAGTAGGCCTTGGCCTCGGGATCCCAGGTCCAGTTCGATTTCTCGGTGTCGGTGAAGATGATTCGCGTTCCGGCGTACCTGCCGTCGTCGTCGCTCCAGACGTAGTAGTCGCGCTTGGGGCTGCCGGCGGGAGCGCGCCTGGCCGCCTGGAACCACGGGTGCTGGTCGGAAGTGTGGTTCACCACTAGCTCGGTGATGACCCGCAGGCCCCGGCGGTGCGCCTCCTTCACGAAGCTGCGGAAGTCCTGGCGGGTGCCGTAGTCCGGGTGCACGTTGTGGTAGTCCGCCACGTCGTAGCCGTCGTCCCGCATGGGCGAGGGATAGAAGGGCAGCAGCCAGATGGTGTTCACGCCCAGGGACTGCACGTAGTCGAGCTTGGAGGCGAGCCCGCGGAAGTCGCCCGTGCCGTCGTCGTTCGAGTCGAAGAAGGCCTTGATGTGCAGCTGGTAGACGACCGCGTCCTTGTACCAGAGAGCGTCGCCGGCCGGCGCTCCTGCCTCCTGGCGTGCGGTGTCGACGTCGGTGTCGGGGGCGTTCATCTCCGGTGCCTCACAGGAAGTAGTCGAAGTCCTGCTCGCGGTGCAGGCGGCGGCGCAGGCGGAAGACGTGGGCGGGGGCTCGCGCCGGGTCCAGGCTCACGTAGTTGCGCGGGCCGTGCCACAGGAAGCGCGCGCCCGTGAGGAGGTCGTGCACCTGGTAGGGCGAGCCGTCGTCCAGGCCGAGCGCCTCGGTGTCCAGCTCGATCCAGCCTGAGTGGGCGTGGTGCGGGTCGAGGTTCACGACGACGAGGACCTGGTTGGCGCCGTCCGGCGTCTGCTTCGCATAGGCGATGAGCTGGTCGTTGTCGGTGCGCAGGAATCGCAGGCCCGCGTCGGCGTGCAGCGCCGGGTTCTCGCGGCGGATGCTGTTCACGCGCCCGATGAAGTGCCGCAGGCTGTCGGGGCGCTCGAGGTCCCAGTGGCGGACCTCGTACTTCTCGCTGTGCAGGTACTCCTCGCTGCCCGGCTCGCGCGGCTCGGCCTCCATGAGTTCGAAGGCGGGCCCGTAGATGCCGTAGCTCGCCGAGAGGGTCGCCGCGAGCACGAGCCGCGACATGAACGCCGGGCGGCCGCCGAACTGCAGCGCCTCGGTGAGGATGTCGGGCGTGTTCGGCCAGGCGTTGGGCCGGAAGTAGTCCCTGCCCGGGCCGTGCGCGAGCTCGGTGAAGTACTGCGTGAGCTCGCGGCGGGTGTTGCGCCACGCGAAGTAGGTGTAGGACTGCGTGAAGCCGAGCTTGGCGAGGCGGTGCATCACCTTCGGGCGCGTGAACGCCTCGGCGAGGAAGATCGCCTCGGGGCGGGCGCGCTTCACCTCGGCGATGGCCCACTCCCAGAACGCGAAGGACTTCGTGTGCGGGTTGTCCACGCGGAAGATCGTCACGCCCTCGGCGACCCAGAAGTCGAGAACGCCCTTGAGCGCCATCCACATCTCGCGCCAGTCCGCGCTCTCGAAGTCGAACGGGTAGATGTCCTGGTACTTCTTGGGCGGGTTTTCGGCGTACTGCACCGTCCCGTCGGGGCGGTGGCGGAACCAGGACGGGTGCGCCTTCACCCAGGGGTGGTCGGGCGCGCACTGGAAGGCGATGTCGAGCGCGATCTCGAGCCCGCGCGCGCGCGCCGCGGCGACCAGGCGGCGGAAGTCCTCCCTCGTGCCGAGCGCGGGGTGGATCGCCTCGTGGCCGCCCTCGGCCGCGCCGATGGCCCACGGGCTGCCGTCGTCGCCGGGCTGCGCCGCGAGCGCGTTGTTGCGGCCCTTGCGCTTCTCGCGGCCGATGGGGTGGATCGGCGGAAGGTAGAGCACGTCGAAGCCGAGCCCGGCGACGTAGTCCAGGCGCGCCTCCACGTCGGCGAGCGTGCCGTGTCGGCCGGGCTCGGGCGAGGCCGAGCGCGGAAAGAGCTCGTACCAGGCGCCGAAGCGCGCGAGCTCGCGGTCGACCACGAGCGGCAGCTCGACGGGCCAGGCGGTCTCGAGACTGCGGTCGGGATGGCGGGCCGCGAGCGCGGCGAGATCCTCGTCGAGCCCGGTGTCGCGCAGCGCCGCGGCCTCGCCACCGCCCGCGAGCTTCTCCGCCCACTCCGCCAGGAGGGCCCGGTCCGCGTCCTGCGCGCGCGCGGCCGCCTCGCGGAGCAGGGCGGCGCCGGCCAGGGCGGCGGAGGCGATGTCCTGCGCGTCCTCGCGGCGCGCGAGCTCGCGGCGCCAGGTGAGGAAGTGATCCACCCACGCGACGACGTTGTACCGGTACCTGCCGGGCTCTCCCGCGACGAAGCTCGCGCACCAGCGGTCGTTGCCCGCCTCGCGCATCTCGGTCTCCTCCCAGGCGGTCGCGTCCTCGGCGCGCGTGCGCAGCATCACCCGCAGGGCGTCGTGCCCGTCGGTGAAGCAGTCGGCCTCCACGAGGACCTCCTCGCCGCGCACGCGCTTCACGGCGAACCGGCCGCCGTCGACGCAGGGGCGCACGGCGTCGATCACCGCGCGCACGCGGCCGTCGGGCGCGGGCGGGCTGGCGCGGCTACTCATGGGCATCGCTCCGGAAGACGACCGTGGAAAGCGGCGGCAGCGTCACGGCGAGGGAGAAGGGCTGGCCGTGCGCGCCCACGGGCGCGGCCTCGAGGCCGCCTAGGTTTCCCCAGCCCGCGCCCCCGTAGGCCGTGGCGTCGCTGTTGAGCACCTCGGCCCAGCGCCCCGCCCGCGGCACGCCCAGCATGTAGTTCTGGCGCGGCACCGGGGTGAAGTTGCATGCCACGGCGACCACGGGGCCGCGGCCGCGCGGCTTGCGCAGGAACGAGATGACGCTGTTCTGCGCGTCGTTCGCGTCCACCCATTCGAATCCCGCGGGCTCGAAGTCCACCTCCCAGAGCGCGGGCTCCTCGCGGTAGAGGCGATTCAGGTCGCAGACCCAGCGCCGGACGCCCTCGTGCTCGGGGTGCGAGAGCACCCACCACTCCAGCTCGCCGTCGTGCGTCCACTCGCGCCGCTGGCCGAACTCGCCGCCCATGAACAGGAGCTTCTTGCCGGGATGGCCCCACATGTAGCCGTAGAGCGCGCGCAGGCCGGCGAACTGGCGCCAGGCGTCGCCGGGCATCTTGTTCACGAGGGAGCCCTTGCCGTGGACGACCTCGTCGTGCGACAGCGGCAGGACGAAGTTCTCGTGGAACGCGTAGATGAGCGAGAAGGTGATCCTGCCGTGGTGGAACTTGCGGTGGATGGGGTCCTCGCGCATGTAGGCGAGGGTGTCGTGCATCCAGCCCATGTTCCACTTCAGCCCGAAGCCCAGGCCGCCGAGCCACGCCGGGCGCGACACCATGGGCCAGGCGGTGGACTCCTCGGCGATGCTCATCGTGTCCGGGTGGTCGCGGTAGACGGCGGTGTTCAGCGTGCGCAGGAACTCGATCGCCGCCAGGTTCTCGCGGCCGCCGTGCTCGTTGGGTATCCACTCGCCTTCGCGGCGGGCGTAGTCGAGGTAGAGCATGGAGGCCACCGCGTCCACGCGCAGGCCGTCGAGGTGGTAGCGGTCGAGCCAGAAGAGCGCCGAGGAGAGCAGGAACGCGCGCACCTCGTTGCGGCCGTAGTTGAAGATGCTCGAGCTCCACTCGGGGTGGAAGCCCTGCCGCGGGTCCGCGTGCTCGTAGAGGCAGGTGCCGTCGAAGAACGCGAGCCCGTGCGCGTCGGTGGGGAAGTGCGATGGCACCCAGTCCAGGATCACCCCGATTCCGTTGCGGTGGAGGTGGTCGACGAGGTACATGAAGTCCTGCGGCGTGCCGTAGCGGGCCGTGGGCGCGAAGTACCCGGTGGTCTGGTAGCCCCACGAGCCGTAGAACGGGTGCTCGGTCACCGGCATGAGCTCCACGTGGGTGAAGCCGGTGTCGAGGACATGCCGCGCGAGCTCGTGGGCGAACTCGCGGTAGCCGAGGAAGGCGCCGTCGCGGCGCCGCCACGAGCCGATGTGCACTTCGTAGATCGAGACGGGCGCGTCGAGCGCGTTGCGCCGCGCGCGGGTGGCCATCCACTCGCCGTCGCCCCAGTCGTACTCGAGCGTCCAGGCGCGCGACGCCGTCTCCGGCGGGCACTCGGCGCAGAGAGCGAACGGATCGGCCTTCTCCCCGACGTGGCCGCCCGCGCTCGACTCGACGCGGTACTTGTAGGCCTGGCCGCGGCGCACGCCCGCGACCTCGCCCTCCCAGATGCCGCTGCCGTCCGGCCGCGGGGCCAGCGCATCGGCGCCCGCCGCCCAGCCGTTCCAGTCGCCGATCACGCTCACCGCGCGCGCGTTGGGTGCCCACACTGCGAATCGGCCGCCTTCGCCGCCGGGATCGAGCTGGCAACCCAGGCACGCGTCGAGGCGCGCGTGGGTCCCCTCGCGGAACAGGTGGATGTCGAGGTCGGTCATCATGAGCTTGGGGTTGCCGCAGTCATCGTGCGCTCCCGGCTCGGGAGGGAGCCGGCTTCGCCGCCGGCGCCGTGGAGGTGTCGACGAAAATGCCGACATCGCGCGCGATTGGCAGCCCCCGGAGGGATCGCCTCGCGTCTCTGGTTGTGCACGTGCGCAACACGCCGCACGCGGCCCATCGAAAGATCGTATCGCAATTCGGCGCGCCGGACCCGGAAAATCTCCCCGGAAGGCGCGACATTCAAAGGACAGCGCTCGCGTGCGCGAAGTTCCCCGGGGATCGACGGGGCGCGATCGCATCAACCGGAGCTTCGCGAGAAGGTCTCCTTCATGCAGGTCGTGGTGCCCGGCCGCGAGGACATCCCGCAGTACCACCGCCTTCGCGCGGCCGGGTGCCCGTCTGGCAGGAGTACCGCAACCCCGCGCGGCTGGAACTGCTCGCCTGCTGCCGCGCGGCCGACATCGGGCTCATCACGCCGCTCAAGGACGGCATGAACCTCGTGGCCGAGGAGCATTGTGCGTGCAGCGTGGATGGGGAATGCGTGCCGGTGCTCTCGGAGTTCGCCGGCGCGGCGGCGCCTCAGCGCCCGTCGCCGAGGAGCGGCGGGGCTCCCGCCGCGGCGTCGCACGCGAGGAGGAACGTGGCCGCATTCCACGACTGGCCGCGCATTCCCCCGAGCTCGCCCGTCTGCCCGTTCAGCCACTCGCAGAAGGCCCAGTCCCCCAGCGCGTTGGCCTGCGCGAGCCGCGACAGCGAGCGCCCGGCCGCCAGCGTCTCGCCCGCCTGGCACAGCGCCACCACCCACAACCCGCCGACGAAGGGCCAGATCCCGCCGTTGTGGTACTGCCAGGCGAGGTTCTGCCCGTGGCGCGCCATGTAGGGGCGCCACCGGGGGCTTTCCGGCTCGATGGGCTCGCAGGTGACGCGCACGGGGTAGGTATCGTCCACGCCCGCCCCGAGCAGGGCGCGCATCACGCGCCGGGCCGCGTCGCCCTCGGCGAGGCCGCACAGGACCGCGAGGATGTTGCCGAACACGTCGCCCTCGTCGCCGAAGGCGGCGAAGTTGACGTACGAGAGGAACAGGCCGCGGTCGCGGGCGTTGGCCCTCGCGTGATCGGCGAGGAGCCGCGCGCGCGGGTGGCCCTTGCCGTCGCCCCGGAACGGGTCGAGCAGGAGGTTTGCGTGCAGGCGCGTGGCCTCGGCCTGCGGCAACCCGTAGCGGCGCTTCACGAGGTGCCACAGGGCGTTCGTGTAGAGGACGAAGCCGGTGCGCGGCATGATGTCGGCCCAGTCGCTGGCCTCGTTCTGCTGCAGCAGGAAGAAGTGCTGGTGCTCCTGCGCGAGCAGCCAGCGCGTGGCCAGTTCGATGCGGCCCGCGAACCGCGCCTTCAGCCCCGGGCTGGCGCCGTCGCGGTCCAGGGCGTCGACGGCGACGAGCCACCAGAGCGTTGCGTCGATGCAGCCCACGTACCAGAAGTCCGGCTCCTTGCGCTCGCAATGGACGAACTTCGGGATCTGCCCGTTGGGCGCCTGGTGGGCCGCCAGCGTCGCGAGGCCCGCCTCGGCGCCCGCGAGCAGCACCGGGTCGCCCGTGCGCGCCATCCCGAGGGCGCAGACGGCCGCGTCGCGCCCGAACACGGAGAGGTAGTTGCGCGATCGCGCCTTGTCGCCCGCCGAGGCGGCGAGGATCCCCTCGGCCGAGAGGTTCTCCCGCAGCAGGGCGATGGAGCGCTCCCGGCACTCGGCGACGAGGGCCGCATGCGTCCCGGGCGGCGCGGCGGGGTCGGGATTCCGGTCGTGTGGGGGCATCGGACGGGTAGGAGGGGAAGGTGGCCGGTATGGGGGAGCTCGATCCGGGGCATTCACCGCCGGCGAAACGGAAAACGGCAGCCCGAAGGCTGCCGTTCTCGTTTGCTGCGCGGGGCGCGGCTTACAGCGGCTTGATCGCCGTGGCCTGCTTGCCCTTGGGGCCCATCTTGACCTCGAACTCGACGCGCTGGTTTTCCTTCAGCGTCTTGAAGCCCGCGGCCTGGATCTCCGAGAAGTGCGCGAAGAGATCCTCTCCGCCGCCTTCCGGGGTGATGAAGCCGAAGCCCTTGGAATCGTTGAACCACTTGACAGTTCCGGTAGCCATATTTGTGTCCTATATACAGATTTGAGAAAAATGCGGGCACGCCCGCGTACCGCAAGCGACACAGATTGACCAGATGGGAACTGAGTAGATGCGCCGGGAATCCGGCGGTACTGGAGTTGCTTCTGAGCAGGCTGAATCACCGCTGGACGACACTATACGCGGAAAACGGGCCTGATGCATCAGGGTTTTTTCGTGGCTGCCGCCTTGGCGTCCTCGGCTTCCTGGTAGGCCTTCACCTGCGCGCGCCACTGCGTCCAGTCGACGGGGCCGGTCACGAATCGCTTCTCCAGGTTGGCCAGCACGTTGCCCCACGCCCGGTCGAAGTAGGCGTACGCCTGGTCCCACTGTCCGCCGTCGCCCCAGCCGGAATGCACGAGGCGGACTTCCGTCGTCCCCTCGCCGGCGGGCTTCATGCGCACCGTGACGCTCGTGCGCTGCCTGCGCACTTCCGGCAGATGCGGAGGCGCGTTCCACGTGAAGGAGAGCATCCGCTTCTCCTGCAGCGCGAGGAACACCATGTCGTCCGCCCCCTTCATGCCCGGCTCCGCGTAGGGGTTGATGTAGACCTCGAAGGGGCCGCCGGGGCGCGCCTCCACTCGGGCTTCCGGCGCGAAGAACGACTGGATGCCCTCGGTCGTGGTCCAGGCTTTCCAGACTTCGTCCACCGTGGCCTTCACGGTGGCCGTCTTCACGAGGGCGCGCTCCTGGGCGTGCACGCCCGGCGATCCCAGGGCGAGGGCGAGGGCGAGCGGAAGGGCGGCGGCCATCCTCATGGCGGGTCCTCAGGCCTGGTCGTAGGCGGCGCGCAGCCAGCCCACGAGCTCGTCATCGATGTCCTTCGCGGTCGCCACGCGCACGCGGTGGCTCACCATCGCGTTGAAGCTGCCCGAGGCTTCCAGCCTCCCCCCGGGCGCAACGCCCTTCAGGTTGATCCCGACGTCGAGGCGGTCGGCGGTGGACGGCTGCACGAGCGCGAACTGCTTCGACCGGCGCAGGCTCACGTAGGTCTTCTTGGGCGAGAGCTCGACATCGCCGCCGAACTTCGCGACGGCCTTCGCGAGCTGGTCGTAGAGGGGCCGCAGCGCCGCCTTCCTGCCGGCGTACTGCGCCTCGACCAGGTCGTCGCCGGCGGGCGCGGGCGCGTCGCCCTTCATCACCGTCATCGCCACGACGTTCGCGTAGCCGTGGCCCATGCCGTACTTCTCCTTCAGGTGCTTCACGATCTCGCCGTGCTTCGCGAAGTTCTCCTTCCTGGCGATCGCCACCCACGCCTCGAAGGGCTTGCCCGTGTTCTTCTCGTAGTTGGCGATCATCGCCGCCATCGCGTCGTCCATCGTCTCCTCCCGTGGGTTGGCGAACCCGGTTCGGGAACCGGGTTCAGTCGAGCGGCCAGTTTCCGGACCTGGTTTTCGCGGGGAGCACGAACTCCAGCGCCCCGAACATGGCGTACATGAGCCGCGTGCCCAGCGGCGGGCGGCCGGTCTCGACGATGGCCTTGAGGGTGCGCAGGATGAAGTCGCCGCCCTTCATCATCTCCTTCTCCGTGCCCGTGCCGGCGGGGAGGTTCTCGACGGTGAGCGTCACCTCGACGCCGCCGTCCACCTTCCGGAGGTCGTACACGACCGTGCAGAAGGGATCGTCGTACTGGGTGAAGCGGTGCGTGTGCGCGAACCGCGAGGGAGGCTCGTGCGCGACGACCTCCCCCACGACGATGGCGTGCCTGCCGCTCCCCGTGCGCATCTGCATCCTGCGCCCGCGCACGAGGCCGGGCTCGCCCAGCGTGAGCACGGCGTTGAAGACCGCGCCCTGCGGCTCGCCGGTCTTGGTGAGCTCGCGGAACACCGCCTCCATCGTGCCGTCGATGACGATCCGGAACACTGCCTTCTTCGGTTCAGCCACGTGCGCCTCCCTTCGCTCTGGCCAGCGGAACCGGGGCGTTCTCGAGCCGGTACTTCATGCGCGCGAGCCGCCCCGCCCAGTAGTCGCTGAACTCCGTGGTCCAGCGGTCGTAGATCATGTGGATGGGCACCGGGTTGAACCACAGCCGCCGCTCGCGCCCCGCCTTCTCGGAGACCACGAGGTTGGCCGACTCGAGGGCCGCCAGGTGCTTCATCACGGCGATGCGCCCGATGTCGAAGAACCCGCAGACGCGGCTCACGTTGCATCCCGGCTCCTTCTTGAGGATGTCCAGGATGCGCCGCCGCGGCTCGCTCGCGAGCGCGGCAAACACGGCGTCCATCTCGTCGCTCTTCATCCGTCGGGTGCCTTATAAGTCACCGGAAGGTGACATATCGGGGATGCCGATGTCAAGCGGGCGCGGGGCCCGGCGGCTCAGGGCCGGGTCGTGCCGGGGGTCGTGAAGCCGAGTTGCTCGAAGACCGGGGCGAGGGCACGGCCGACGGCGTCGGCGTCGAGGTCGGGGTCGCGGGCGGCGCGCACGACGAGCCCCTCGATGAGGCACTGCATCAGCAGGGCGCGCCGGGAAGCATCCCCGGCCGGCATTCCCAGGCCGCCGGCGCTGCGGTCGCGCCGCAGCCAGCCCTCGAATTCCCCGAGCACCAGGGCGTCCGACTTGCGGATCGCCTCGAGGATCTCGGGGGAGCGCGAGGCCTCCGCGCTCATCTCGAGGAAGAGCGCCGCGTTCATCACGTCGGCCGAGCCCGCCTGCCACGCGCGGAACTTCTCGAGCACCGCGGCGAGGAAGTCGTCCCCGCCGCAGAGCTCCTCGATGCGCGCGCGCTTGCCCTCGAGCTCGCGCGCGATGATCGCGAGCATGATGGCGCTCTTGCTGTCGAAGTAGCGGTAGGTGAGCCCCGTGCTGATGCCCGCCGTCTCCGCGATGAGGGCCATGCCGGCGCCCTGGAACCCCTGCTCGATGAAGCACTTCTGCGCGGCGTCCAGGATGCGCTCGCGTTGCGACTCGGCCCGCGCCTCGGCCTTCGGGGTCCTGCGCTGGAGGGCGCTCACGGCCCGGACTCCTTCCAGTCGCCGCCGAGCACCTTGTAGAGGGTGACCCAGTTGGCCTGCTCGGCCAGCCGCGCGGTGATGAGCCCCTGCTGCGAGACGTAGAGCGTGCGCTGGTTGACCAGGCTTCCCAGGTAGCTGTCCTGCCCCGCCTGGTAGCGGGCGCGCGTGAGGCGGTCCGCGTCGCTCGCCGCCTCCACCGTGGCCTCGAGCGCGCGGCGCTGGTCGGCGAGGGTGGCCGAGAACGCCAGCGCGTCGGCGACCTCGCGGAACCCCGACTGGATGGACCGCTCGTACCGGGCCAGCGCGATGTCGCGGTCGGCGGTGGCGACTTCCAGGCCCGCCGTCAGTCGGCCGCCCTGGAAGATGGGCAGGTACAACTGCGGCGCCACGCTCCACGCGAAGGTGCCGCTCTTGAACAGGCCCGAGAGCTCGCCGGCGGCCGTTCCCGCCGAGCCGGTGAGCGTGATCGACGGGAAGAACGCGGCTCGCGCGGCGCCGATGTTCGCGTTGGCCGCGCGCAGCGAGTGCTCCGCCGACCGGATGTCGGGGCGGCGAAGGAGCAGCTCCGACGTGAGCCCGGCCGGCACGCCCTTCCAGCGCGTCACCGGGCCTTCCCATCCCTCCGGCAGGAGGGCTTGGTCGAACGGGCCGCCCACCAGCAGGGCCAGCGCGTTCCTGTCCGCCGCCACCTGGCCTTCGTACCGCGCCGCGTCGGCACGCGCGGCTTCCACGAGGGTGCGCGCCTGGGCGTGGTCCAGGGCCGAGATGGCGCCCAGTTCCTTGCGCCTGCCCGAGAGCCGGAACTCGTCCTCGCGGGTGACGAGGGTGGCCCTGGCGAGGCGCAGCTGCTCGCGGTCCGCCGCGAGTGCCAGCCAGGCGTTGGCGACTTCCGCCACGAGTGCCAGCCGGACGCTTCGCTGGTTTTCCTCCTCGGCGAAGTAGCGCTCGAGGGCCGCCCTGTCGAGGCTCATCACCCGGCCGAAGAGGTCGATCTCGAACTGGGTGATGCCCACGCTGGCCGTGTAGGCGCTCGTCGTGTCCCGGTTGTCGCCGCCGGAGCGCACGAGCGCGCCCGAGCCGTCCACCGACGGAAAGCGGTCCGACCTCCGGATCTGGTGCAGCGCCCGCGCGCGCTCGACGTTCAGCACCGCCACGCGCAGGTCGCGGTTGTTGGCGAGCGCCATTTCCACCAGCGCGACGAGCTTCGGGCTGGCGAGGAAGTCGCGCCAGCCGATGCCCGCCGCGCCGGCGGTCTCCGCCGCACCGGCGGCCGGTTCCCACTTCGCGGGCACGTCGGGCCGCGCTTCCGGCACCGTCGGCTCGAGCGTGCCGCACGCGCCCGCGGCGAGCGCGGCGAAGGCCAGGGCTGCGTATCCGGCGAGCCTTGTCATGGCGCACCTCCTTCCGCCTGCCGTGCCGGTTTCTTCCGGCCGAAGATCCGGAAGACGAGCACGAAGAAGAGCGGGATGAAGACGATGCCCAGGAACGTGCCCACCGCCATGCCGCCCAGCACGCCCGTGCCGATGGCGCGCTGCGCGCCGGAGCCGGCGCCCGTGGCGATGGCGAGCGGCAGGACGCCGAGGCCGAAGGCGATCGAGGTCATCAGGATGGGTCGCAGCCGGTCGCGGGCCGCGGCGACCACCGCCTCGACGACGTCCATGCCCTTCTCGAGGTTCTCCGTGGCGAACTGCACGATGAGGACGGCGTTCTTGCTCGACAGTCCCACGGTGGCGAGCATGGCCACCTGGAAGTAGACGTCGCGCTCGTAGCCGCGCATCAGCGTGGCGAGCACCGTGCCGAGGATGCCCAGCGGCACCACCATCAGCACCGCGGTCGGCACGCTCCAGCTCTCGTAGAGGGCCGCGAGGCAGAGGAACACCACCAGGATCGACAGGCTGTAGAGGAGCGGCGTCTGCGCGCCCGCGGCGCGCTCCTGGTACGACGCACCCGTCCACTCCAGCCCGATGCCCGGGGGAAGCTGCGCCACCAGGCGCTCGACTTCCGCCATGGCGTCGCCGGAGCTCACGCCCGGCGCGGCTTCCCCGTTGATGTTCATGGCCGGCACGCCGTTGTAGCGCTCCAGGCGCGGCGAGCCGTAGCTCCAGCCGGTGGTGGCGAAGGCGGTGAAGGGCACCATCTCCCCCTTCGAGTTCTTCACCGACCAGCGCCGGAAGTCCTCCGGCGACATGCGGTAGGGCGCATCGGCCTGCACGATCACGCGCTTCACGCGCCCGCGCTCGTTGAAGTCGTCGATGTACTGGCTGCCCCATGCCACGGAGAGCGTCGTGTTGATGTCGGCCGCGGCCAGCCCGAGGGCGCCGGCCTTGGCGAAGTCGACGTCGACGCGAAGCTGCGGCGTGTCCTCCTGGCCGTTGGGCCGCACGTTGGCGAGGAGCTTGCTCTGCATCGCCATCCCCAGGAACTGGTTGCGCGCCTGGGTGAGGGCCTCGTGGCCCATGCCCACCGTGTCCTTGAGGTAGAACGCGTAGCCGCCGGCCACGCCCAGCTCGGGCACCGGCGGGGGCGCGAAGGCGAAGACGAAGGCGTCCCTGATCTGCATGAAGCGGCCCATGGCGCGCCCGGCGACCGCCTGCACCGACAGCTCCGGGGTGGTGCGCTCGGACCAGTTCTTGAGGCTCACGAAGGCCACGCCCGTGTTCTGCCCGACGCCGCCGAAGCTGAAGCCCTGCACGGTGAAGAGCGAGACCACGGCCTCCTTCTCGGTGTCGAGGAAATGGCTCTCGATCTGCTTCATCACCTCCATCGTCCGCTCCTGCGTCGCGCCGACCGGCGCCTGCACCTGCGCGAAGAGGACGCCCTGGTCCTCGGCCGGCAGGAAGGCGGTCGGGATGCGCAGGAAGAGCACCAGCATCACCGCCGACATGGCGAGGAAGACCGCGAAGAAGCGCTTGGGCCGGCTCGTGAGCGTGCGCACCGACTTCTGGTAGCGGGCGTTGCCGCGGTCGAAGACCTTGTTGAACCAGCCGAAGAAGCCCGTTTCGGAGGCGTGGTGGCCCTTCTCGATCCTCGTCATCATGGTCGCGCAAAGCGCCGGCGTGAGGACGATGGCCACGAGCACCGAGAGCGCGATGGCCGAGACGATGGTCGCGGAGAACTGCCGGTAGATGACGCCCGTCGAGCCGCCCAGGAAGGCCATGGGCACGAACACCGCCGCGAGGATCATCCCCACCGCCACGAGCGCGCCGGTGATCTGGTCCATGGACTTGCGCGTGGCCTCGAGCGGCGTGAGCCCCTCCTCGCTCATGAGGCGCTCGACGTTCTCGACGACCACGATGGCGTCGTCCACCAGCAGGCCGATGGCGAGCACCATGGCGAACATCGTGAGCATGTTGATCGAGTAGCCCAGCGCCAGGAGCACGGCGAAGGTGCCCAGCAGCACCACCGGCACCGCGATGGTCGGGATGAGGGTCGCCCGGAAGTTCTGCAGGAAGAGGTACATCACGAGGAAGACCAGCAGCACCGCCTCCAGCAGCGTCTTCACGACCTCCTTGATCGAGGCCAGCACGAACGGCGTCGTGTCGAACGGCACCACCGCCCTGAGCCCCTTCGGGAAGGTGGGCTGCATCTCCTTGATCAGCGACTCGATGGCCTGCGCCGTGGCCAGCGCGTTGGCGTTGGTGGCGAGCGAGATGGCGATGCCCGCGGAAGGGCGCCCGTTGTAGCGCGCGATGTTGGAGTAGTCCTCCGCGCCGAGCTCGACGCGCGCCACGTCCCCCAGGCGCAGGAGCGAGCCGTCGGGACGGCTCCTCACGACGATGGCCCGGAACTGCTCGGGAGTCTGCAGGCGCTCCTGCGCGGTGACGGTGGCGTTGAGCTGCTGGCCGGGAACGGCCGGCGTGCCGCCGAGCTGGCCGACCGCGACCTGCGCGTTCTGGGCGCGGATCGCCGCGATGATCTCGGCGGGCGTGAGCTTGTAGGTGTCGAGCTTGCCGGGGTCGAGCCAGATGCGCATGGCGTAGCGCGCGCCGAAGAGCCGCACGTTGCCGACGCCGTCGACGCGGCTGATGGGGTCCATCACCGATCCGCGCACGTAGTCCGCGATGTCGCGCTGGTCCATGCTGCCGTCCTCGGAGACGAAGCCCATCACCATGAGGAAGCTGGGGTTCGCCTTGCTCACCGTGATGCCCTGGGTCTGGACGATCTGCGGCAGCGAGGGGGTGGCGACGGCGAGCTTGTTCTGGACCTGGACCTGCGCCGTGTCCGGGTTAACGCCGCTGTCGAAGGTGAGCGTGATCGTCGACAGGCCGTTGGACTCGCTGGTGGAGGCGATGTAGAGCAGGCCGTCGAGGCCCGTCATCGCCTGCTCGATCACCTGCGTCACCGAATCCTCGACGGCCCGGGCCGAGGCGCCGGGATAGGCCGCGTTGATGGTGACCGAGGGCGGCGCGATGGTGGGGTAGCGGGAGATGGGCAGGCGCGTCATGGAGATGGCGCCCGCCACCATGATGAGGATCGCGATGACCCACGCGAAGATGGGCCGGTCGATGAAGAAGCGTGCCATGGCGCCGTCCGCCTACTTCTTCGCCGCGGGCGGCGGCGCGGCGGCGGGAGTCGCGGCAGGGGCCGGCGGCTGCGCGACCTTCGCGGGCATCCCCGGGCGGATCTTCTGCAGGCCCTCGACGATGACGCGCTCGCCCGCGGCCAGGCCTTCCTCGACGAGCCACTGGTCGCCGACGGTCTGGCTCGCCTTGAGGGGGCGCACCTGCGCCAGGCCCCCGGCGTCGAGCACCATCGCGAAGGCGTTGCCCTTCGGGTCGCGCGTCACCGCGCGCTGCGGTGCGAGGATGGCGTTCTCTCGCGTGCCGCTGCCGACGACGGCGCGGATGTAGATGCCCGGCAGCAGGACCTGGTCGGGGTTGGGGACCACGATCCGCAGCGTGTAGCTGCCGGTGGCGGGGTCCACGGTCGTTTCCGAGAAGGCGAGCTTGCCCTTGTGGGCGTGGCGGCTACCGTCCTCGAGGACGATCTCCACGGGGATGTTGGCCGCCTTCATGCGGCCCGAGGCGAGTTGCCTGCGAAGCTCGAGGAGCTCGCTGCTCGACTGCGTCACGTCGACGTACATCGGGTCGAGCTGCTGCACCGTGGCGAGCGCGGCCTCCTGGTTGGCGGTGAGGAGCGCCCCCGGGGTGACGCTCGACTTGCCGATTCGCCCGGAAATGGGCGAGGCGATCCTCGCGTAGGCGAGGTTGATCTGCGCGCGGTCGAGGACGGCGCGCGCCGCGGCGACGTCGGCCTCCGCCTGCTGCCTGGCCGCCTGGGCGTTCTCGTCGTCCTGCTTGCTCACCGCCTCGATCTTCAGGAGCTCCACGGAGCGCTTCGCGTTGAGCGTGGCGGTGTTGAGCGTCGCCTCGGCGCGGGCGAGCGCGGCGCGCGCGCTGGCGGCCTCGGCGCGGTAGAGCGCATCGTCCAGCTGGTACAGCGGCTGCCCTGCCTTGACGAGCGCGCCTTCCACGAAAAGGCGCTCCTTGACGATCCCCGTGGCCTGGGGCCGGACCTCGGCGACGAGGTACGGGACGGTGCGCCCCGGCAGCTCCCGGGACAGGGTGACCGTCTGCGGCGCCAGGGTGACGATCGACACTTCCGGCGGCGGCATCCCCGCGCCCGGCGGCGGCGCGCCATCCTTCTGGCCTGAGCAGGCCGCCAGCAGGCCGGCCAGCGTGACGACGCAAGTAATTGAATAGGCGCGAGAAAAATGGGATCGCATGGGGACCTCTGAAAGCGGGGCGGGAGAGCAAGGCGCGGGAGCCGTGTAGAATGAACGTTCATTCATTATTTGTCAAGAACCCCTCGCGTCGTCGGCAGCTTCGTGCGGCATCGAGCAGCGCGCCGCGGCTCCGACGGTCATACTCATGCGGTGGCACGCCTGGCGCCCGGCGTGGGGCCGTCTTTCCAGGCTCGAGGGCTGAAGCGAGGATTCTTGAAAGCACTGATGCTGAAGTACTGGGATGGCCTCCGGTCCAGTTTCTGGTTCGTGCCGGCGGCCATGGCCTGCCTGGCCGCGGCACTGGCGCTCGGTGCCGTCGCGTTCGACGAGGCCGTCGGCGACGACTGGATCGAGCGCCTCGGATGGAGCTATTCCGGGGGGGCCGAGGGCGCCAGCCTGCTGCTGGGCACCGTCGCCGGCTCGATGATCGCGATCGCCGGGACCGTGTTCTCGATGACGCTGGTGGCGATGTCGCTCGCCTCGTCCCAGCTCGGGCCACGCCTGCTGCGCAACTTCATGCGCGACACCGCCAACCAGGTGGTGCTGGGCACCTTCGTGGCCACCTTCGTGTACTGCCTGCTCGTGCTGCGCACCATCCGGCGCGCCGACGAGGCGGCCTTCGTGCCGCATCTCGCCGTCAGCCTGGGCGTGCTGCTGGCCATGGTCAGCATCGGGGTGCTGATCTACTTCATCCATCACGTCTCGGTCTCGATCCAGGCCGATGAGGTCGTGGGACGGGTCGGCAGGGAACTGGAGGACGGGATCGCCCGGCTGTTTCCCGGCCAGCTGGGCAAGCCCGGAACCGAGGCTCCGGAAGCGCCAGGAGAAGCCGACCTGCCGGAGTCGTTCGCGCGCGAGGCGCGCCCCGTGGGCGCCCTCGGAGACGGCTACCTCCAGGTGATAAATGCCGACGCCCTGATGGCTTTGGCCGTCGAGGAAGACCTGCTGCTGCGGCTGGAGCGCCGGCCCGGCCACTACCTCGTCGAAGGCCAGGTCATGGTCATGGCCTGGCCGGGGGAGCGCGTGACCGAAGCCCTCGCGGGTCGGCTGAACGACGCCTTCGTGCTCGGCAACCGGCGCACCGCCACGCAGGACGTCGAGTTCTCCTTGCTCCAGCTGGTCGAGATCGCCGTGCGGGCGCTGTCCCCGGGCATCAATGACCCGTTCACGGCGATCGCGTGCGTGGATCGACTGGGATCGGCCCTGTGCCGCCTGGCCCGAAGCGACATGCCATCGCCCCTCCGATTCGACAGCCAGGGGAGGCTGCGGCTGGTGGCGCAGGGGATCACGTTTGCGGAGATCGTGGCCACGGCCTTCGACCAGATCCGGCAAAGCGCCCGGTCGAACCCGGCCCTGGCGATCCGCATGCTCGATGTCATCGCCCAGATCGCCTGCCACGTGCAGCGCGCGCAGGACGCGGCCTGCCTCCAGCGCCAAGCCGGCATGATCGTCGCGGGGGCGCGGGAGGCCGTGCCGGAAGCGGGCGATCGCCTCGCCATCGAGGCGCGCTTCGCGGCGGCAACACAGGCGCTGCGCGAGCTTCACGGCTGACGCAACGGCGCGTCCCGCGGCCATCGACTCACTCCGGGCCGGGCGCCTGCGTCGCCTTCGACGCAAGCAGGATCGCGATACCGGCCGCCGCGGCCAGCAATGAACCGACCAGGATGGCCAGCTTGGCCTCGCGTTCGAAGTGCGTGTCGGCAAATGCCAGGCCGCTGATGAACAGCGCCATGGTGAAGCCGATGCCGGCCAGGAAGGCAGCGCCCACCAGGTGCCGCCAGGTCGATCCTTCGGGCAGTACGGCCAGCCCGGTCTTCACGGCCAGCCAGCTGGCCAGGCTGATGCCGACCGATTTGCCGAGCACGAGCCCGACCATGATGCCCAGCGGCACGGCGGTCGGCAGCGTTCGCAACACGGTGGCATCGATCGCGACCCCCGCATTGAACAAACCGAACGCCGGGAGGATGCCGTAGGTGACCCACGGCTGCACCACGTGCTCCATCCGCTGCAGCGGCGCGGTGGCGGCGTCGAGGCTGCCACCGATCGCGCCGATGATGGCGACGCGATCGGGATCCATCGCGTCGGGCTCGTTGTCGAGGGCCTGGGCCTCGATGTCGTCGGCGCCGCGGCGGATGACCTGCGGCAACGCGTCCGACACCATCCTCACGCGCGCGGGCACGAACAGGGCCGTGAGCACGCCGGCCAGTGTCGCGTGCAGGCCGGACATGAGGAAGCCGGCCCACAGGCCCAGCCCGAGCAGCAGGTAGATCAATCCCCGGCGGGCTCCCGTGCGATTGGCCACCCACAACGCGAGCGTCAAGGCGGCGATCAGGGCGACGCCGCGCCACTCGATCGACGCGGTGTAGAAGATCGCGATGACCAGCAGCGCGCCGAGGTCGTCGACGATGGCCAGTGCGATCAGGAAGACCTTGAGCGAGTCGGGGATGCGCGAGCCCAGGACGGCCAGCGCACCGAGCGCGAAGGCGATGTCGGTGGCCATCGGAATGCCCCAACCCTTGGCGCCGGCGCCATTGAAGTTGAACCCGGCATAGATCAGCGCCGGGACAACCATGCCGCCGGCGGCGGCCACGATCGGCAGCATCGCCTTGCGTCGTTCGGCCAACTCGCCGACCAGGAACTCGCGCTTGATCTCCAGCCCGACGCCGAAGAAGAAGATCGCCATCAGGCCGTCGTTGATCCAGTGGCGAAGGTCCAGGCGCAACGCCTGTTCGCCGAGTGAAATGCCGAGCGGCATGCCCTGCATCTGCCCGTAGGCCGCTTCCCATGGCGAGTTGGCCCAGGCGAGCGCCAGGATGGAGCAGCCCAGCAGTACCAGGGCTCCGGATGCCTGGCGTTGCGCGAACAACTGGAACGGCCGCACCACGCGGTCCCCTGCGCGCTCGGCCGTTGTCCGATCCAGCCTTTCGTCGTCATGCACAAGGTCATCGGGATTCATGATCCAGCCAGGCAAGGTGTGCGCGACCGGTGAACGCGGTCCGCAGTTGGAGGGCCTGTCCAATATGCGCATTTGCACTGCCTTCGGCCTGTTCGCTGGCACACACAGCGGGCTTTGCGGCCGGGCTGCCCGACGGGACTTCTGCCCGCTTCCGCAATCATCGAGATCGAGGAAGTGGTGGTGCGGAGCCCGGTTCGAGTGTGCGTTGTCGAACAGACGTGTCCGGCACGGGAGGCCAGATTGGACATGGAGTGATGCGGGGCCATGGCCGAATGGCGGCAATGGCGACATCCCATGGAGGCGCCAGTGATGAGCAAACCCTACTCCACCATCTACCGGTACATCGTCAGGGAACTGGCGCCCACCGAACACGAGCCGGACGAGGCTCCGGTCACCATCGTCTGCGAGCCGCTCGGCGTGACCGACGGAGCGGGTGCCCGCGGCACGATGTCTTTTCGCCTTAAGGCGGGCACCACCCCTGATGAAGCGCGGGCCATCGCGAGCACGCTGCAGGCCCGCGTCAAGGGGATGTGCCACCCGGAGGCGCCAGGCAACCAAGGGGAATCACCATGAACATCCGCGCCTTCTCCATGACCCTGATCCTGGCATTCGCCTTGCTGGCCGCATTCGCGGCCCTGAACTGGGTGGCGATGGCAGCCCCCGTCACCTTGAGCCTCGGGTTTGCCGACGTCTCCGCCCCGCTCGGCATCGTCATGCTGGCGTTCATAGCGGCCATCAGCGGCTTGTTTGTCGTGTACATCGTGCTCCTGCAGGCCGGCGTCATCCTCGAAGCGCGGCGGTTGACGAAGGAGGTCAAGGCACAGCGCGAACTGGCAGACACGGCGGAGGCCTCCCGCTTCACGCAGCTGCGCACCTTGCTGGAGAGCGAACTGCGCAGGATCGAAGCGCAGGGTGCCGCATTCGGTCGCGACTTCGGAGCCTTGATGGAACAATCGGAACGGGGCATGCAGCAGAAGCTGGCTGAAGCGACGGGCACGCTGTCGGCCTACCTCGGCGAGATCGATGACAAGCTCGATCGCGTGCTGGCCCCCGGGCACGCATTGGGCATGGCGCCACAAGCGAAGCGGTGACCGGTTCCGCAGGGGGGGCGCGGGCTAGAATCGCTGCATGGGCGGGCCGCACGAACGCTGGGACATCTTCTGCCGCGTGGTGGACAACTACGGCGACGTGGGCGTGGCCTGGCGCCTGGCGCGGTGCCTCGCGCGCGAGCACGGGAAGCGCGTCCGCCTCATCCTCGACGACCTCACCGTGCTCGCCCGGCTGCGGCCGGAGACGGATCCCGCGCGGGAGGCGCAGCGCGTCGACGGGGTCGACGTGCGCCGCTGGGACGAGGGCTGGAACGACGCGGTTCCGGCCGGCGAGGTCGCCGACGTGGTGGTGGAGACCTTCGGCTGCGACACGCCCGAGCCGTATGTGCGCGCCATGGCCGAGCGCGCCCCGCACCCGCGCTGGATCAACCTCGAGTACCTGAGCGCCGAGGAATGGGTGGAGGGAAGCCACGCCCTGCCTTCCCCGCATCCCCGCTACGCGCCTCTCACGCGGCACTTCTTCTTCCCGGGTTTCACCGCGCGCACGGGCGGGCTCCTGCGCGAGCGCGGGCTCCTCGAGCGGCGCGACGCCTTCCAGGCCGACCGCGCGGCGCAGGCCGCGTTCTGGCGGGCCCTCACGGGCGCCCAGCCCCCCGATGCCGCCCTGAAGGTGAGCCTCTTCGGCTACGCCGGCGCGCCCTATGGTTCGCTCCTCGAGGCCATGGCGCACCACGCCGGGCCGGTGTGGCTCGTCGTGCCGGAGGGCGTGGCGGCGGGCGCCGTTTCCGCCTGGCTCCAAGGCAAGGCCCGGGGCGAGCGGGGCGCGGTCGAGGCCTTCACGGTTCCCTTCCTCGACCAGGACAGCTACGACGAACTGCTCTGGGCCTGCGACCTGAACTTCGTGCGCGGCGAGGATTCCTTCGTGCGCGCGCAGTGGGCGGCGCGGCCCTTCGTGTGGCACGTCTACCCGACCGACGACGCAGCCCACTGGGTGAAGCTCGGCGCCTTCCTGGCCCGCTACACGGCGGGCATGGACCGCGCCCACGCCGCCCGGCTCGCCGGCTTCTGGGAGGCCTGGAACCGCGAGGAGCCCGTGGCCCGCGCCTGGCCCGCCTTCGAGGCGGCGCTGGCCTCGATGGCGCCGCACGCCGAGGACTGGGCCGCCCGCCTCGCCGCCCGGCCGGATCTCGCCACGCGGCTGGCGGATTTCGTCGATAACGTGTTAAACTGAAAGGCTTTTCGGGGATCCCACCGGTACGGTGGGCGGCAGAATTTACGGACGGAATTTATGAAAACGGCTCAGGAACTGCGCAGCGGCAACGTATTCATGGTGGGCAAGGAACCGATGGTCGTGCTCCGCGCGGAGTACAACAAGGGCGGTCGCAGCTCGGCCACCATGAAGATGAAGATGAAGAACCTCCTCACCGGCACCAACACGGAGACCGTGTACAAGGCCGACGAGAAGTTCGAGCTCCTCATGCTCGAGAAGCGGGACGTGACCTACTCCTACTTCGCCGACCCCATGTACGTGTTCATGGACGGCGAGTACAACCAGTACGAGATCGAGAAGGAAGTCCTGGGCGACGCGCTCACCTACCTCGAGGAAGGCATGCCCTGCGAGGCGACCTTCTACGAGGGCCGCGCGATCTCCGTGGAGATCCCGAACACCGTCGTGCGCGAGATCACCTACACCGAGCCCGCCGTGCGCGGCGACACCTCGGGCAAGGTCCTCAAGCCCGCGAACCTCGCCAACGGCCACGTGGTGCAGGTGCCGGCGTTCTGCGCGACCGGCGACAAGATCGAGATCGACACCCGCACCAACGAGTACAAGCGCCGGGTCAACTGAGCGCTTTTCTCGCTTCCCGGGAGGGGCGCTTCGGCGCCCCTTTGCTTTTGCGCTGCGCGGAGGCAAGGCGTGGAACGCAGATGAACGCCGATGCCCCGCCGATGAACGCCGATGAGGGCAGTCACTTCCAAATGATGAGGTGGTCATCGGGACGCGTCGCTTTCGCAAGCCCGGGATTCGATGCCTCCGTAACTCGAGTGATCTGAATTCAATCGGCGTTCATCGGCGGGGCATCGGCGTTCATCGGCGTTTCTAGACTTTCGCATCCATAGGCACTGCCAATACCGGATAAGCTTCGCGCATCGACATCGCGGAGCCCCCCATGGCCCTGAAGCGCCCCAAGTGGAAGCCCGGCACCGTCGTGGTGCTGGAGCACGTCTCGAAGGTCCTCAAGGACAACCCCCTGCGCGACCCCTTCGTGCGCAACGTCGCCGTGTGGCTGCCGCCGCAGTACGACGAGGGCGCGACGAGGGGCCGCGGCCGGCGCTTCCCGGTGCTGGTGGACCTGGTCGGGTTCACGGGCTCGGGGCTCTCGCACATCGCCTGGAAGAACTTCAGCGAGAACGTGCCGGAGCGCGCCGCGCGCCTCGTGCACGAGGGG
>JAMPXV010000185.1 GCA_023700985.1 Lysobacter sp. | reverse complement strand
GCGCCCATGTTCTCGAACTTGTCCTTCAGCTCGATTTCCTTCGCGACCGACACGCCGTCCTTGGTGACGGTGGGGGCGCCGAAGGAGCGCTCGAGCACCACGTTGCGGCCCTTGGGGCCGAGGGTGACCTTCACCGCGTCGGCGAGCACGTTGACGCCGGCGATCATGCGGACGCGGGCGTGTTCACGGAATTTGACTTCTTTGGCAGCCATGGATGCTCCTCTACGAATAGGTTGGGGGACGCGGTCAGGCCACGACGGCCATGATGTCTTCTTCGCGCATCACGAGCAGTTCCTCGCCGTCGATCTTGACGGTGGTGCCCGAGTACTTGCCGAAGAGGATCTTGTCGCCGACCTTCACGTCGACGGGGAAGAGCTTGCCCTCGTCGTTCTTCTTGCCGGGGCCGACGGCCATCACCTCGCCCTGGTCGGGCTTCTCGGCGACGGTGTCGGGGATCACGATGCCGGAGGCGGTCTTCCGCTCTTCTTCCAGGCGCTTGACGATCACGCGGTCATGCAGCGGACGCAGTTTCATTTCTGACTCCTCAATTGGTCTGGGTGATTCGGACAGGCTTCCAGGGATGGGCTCCCTGACGCGAATTAGGCGGCTGTTAGCACTCAACCGCGGCGAGTGCTAATAATAGGGGCTCGCCCCGCGAAGTTCAAGTGCCCCACCCCTCGCCCCGGCGATAGTGGGCGCTTACAACACTACCCCAGCGGGGGTGCCCCGCCGGAGGTATTGCCCCCGGCCCGCCCCGGAGGCTAGATGAGGCTGCCGCCGGTTCGCGCCCCGCGGCGCCCGTCCAAACCCTTATATAGGCATGACCCCCGATGAAAAAGACCCTCCTCGCCGCCGCGCTCCTGGCCGCCCTTCCCGCCTTCGCCGACGACCTCCTTCCCGAGGCGCGCAAGGTCGCGACCACCGTCCCGCCCAAGCTCCTCGCCGTCCTTACCGCCGAAATCGGGAAGAGCGGGCCGGAGGGCGCCATCGGCGTCTGCCGGGAACAGGCGCCGCAGATGGCCAAGGCCGCCTCGGAGCAGACGGGGTGGTCGATCCGCCGCGTGAGCCTCAACAACCGCAACCCCAAGGCGGTCCCGGACGCCTGGGAACGCGCCATCCTCCAGGACTTCGACCGCCGGGCGGCCGCCGGCGAGTCGCCCGCCACGCTGGAAAAAGGGGAGCTGGTGACGGAAGACGGGAAGAAGTCCTACCGCTACATGAAGGCGCTGCCCACGATGGACCTGTGCCTCCAGTGCCACGGGGCGCAGGCCTCCCTGTCGCCGGCCGTGAAGGAGAAGCTCGCGGCCCTCTACCCCCAGGACAAGGCGACCGGCTACTCCGCCGGGCAGATCCGCGGCGCGATGACGATCCGGAAGCCCCTCTGATCAGTCGACCCGCGTCTCGGCCACGCCCGGGCCCGCCCGGGCGAACTGGATGTGGTTCTCGGCGAGGGCGAGCAGGCTCGCGGCGGAGGCCGGGAGACCGCCCCCATAGGTCGCCACCGCGACGGCCAGGTCCTGCGGCCTGATGCGAAGCGTGGCATCGAGCCCCTCGCGCAGGCGCCCGACGACGAGCATGGGCTCCGGAGGCTTGCACTCCACGAGGAGCACGGCGAAGCGCCGATCGGAAATCCGCGCCACGCTGTCGCACTCGCGCACGTGGGTGCGAACGGCCCGCACCACCGCCGGAAGGTGCCCGCGCCCCTCGCCGCGCGCGGGGGCGACGTCGAACACCGCGAGCGCGATGGGCCGCCGGTAGCGGCGCGAACGGCTGGTCTCCGCCTCCAGCAGCCGGTCGAATTCCCGCCTCGACAGCGCCCCGGTCCCGGCGTCGACACGGGCCATCGAGCGGACCGCCCCGACGAACCGCCGGTGCCTCGCCACCAGGTGGGCCACGAAGAGGAACAGCGCGAAGGTCGAGACGATGTCCCAGGCCACCGAGGCCGGCAGCCTGCCCGGCATCTGGGAGGCGACGGCGACGAAGGCCCACGATGCGCCGGAAGCGAGCGCGATGACGTAGCCGCCGCCCTGCCCGAGCGTCCAGGCCGCCAGCGCGACCGGCACGACATAGAAGAGGTGCAGCGACACCTCGCGGCCGGCAACGTGATCGAGCACGAGGATCGCGGGGACCAGCGCGACGAGGATGACCAGCGCCGCGCGCTCGCCGAGGGTCCAGGGCGAGTCGATGGCGAGGTCGTGGTCGTTGGGCGTGAGGGCCATCGGGAGGCCGGCATCAGACCGGCACCCCGATGTTGTCATCGCCTCCGGGCGGGCGGATTGCGGGGGGTCAAGTCACCAGGCGCTCGCTGCGCCCGAACTGGTAGACGACGCGCCGGGAAGCGCCGGGCCGGGTGGGGGCCGACAGGTGCGGGCACGGCGGGTTGCGGTACCCGCCCTGCTCCAGGGTGAGGTCCTCGGCGACTTCCGCCCAGACGCCCCCGCGCACCGGGCGGAACAGCCACTGCACGTAGCCGGCCCGGCCGGCCGCGTCGATCAGCTCCTCGCCGTCCGGCACCTCCGCCACCACGGGCGGCTGACCCTCGATGGCGATGGGGAGGTTCCCGAAGGCGCCCATGCACTCGAGCGACTCCTGCGCCGTCGAGCCGGGGCGGATGAAGGGCGGCGCCTCGCGCCGCGCAAGGTCCCACGAGCCGAGCTCCCACGCCACGTCCAGCACCGCGTGCTCGAGCTCCTCGAACCGGTCCCAGCGGTCGTTCACCTGCAGCGCCGAGCTGGGCACCGGCTGGTAGGCGACGACGTTGGCGTCCGTCACGTCGGCGAGCCTGGTCTCGACGAAGCCGTGCCAGTGCAGCGTGAGGACGAAGGGGGTGTTGGCATAGGGCACCGCCGCCACGCTCACGCCGACGAGGGGCAGGCGGTTGGCGATGAGCTGCGTCTCGATGCGGTCGAGCAGTTGCATGGTCCGGTTCCTCCTGGAGCTTCGTTGGAAAGAAAGGGGCCGCGTGTACCGATCGCCACGGGGCGAAGCGAGTTGCGAGCGCGGGACACTTTTCGCACGGTTTTGCGCGCCCGTGTTGCTAGCACTCCGGGCAGGTGGTTGCCAGCGGGACGCGAGAGGACCGCCCGCGCGGGATAAAATGTCCGGCACACGCTGCGAAGGCCTGGACCGATGCCACTGCTGGGACCGAAGGAGAAGGGCGAACTCGAGACGCTGGTCTATGGCCAGCTCGTCGAATACTGGAACGCGCACGGCTCGGGCATCCTGCTCGCGCCGGGGATGTCGATCGTGCTCGACACGGCCGGGCCGTCGATCGCCGGCTCCGTCCCCGCCCACGCGCTCGCGAGCGTGGAGATCCGCACGCTCTTCACCGCCCTGTGCCACCTCTCCGCCGACGGCCCCGGCTCGATGCCGCGCGACAGCCTCGATTCGCTCGCCACCGAGGCCACCAGCGCGCTCGCGGCGCAGGTGAACCGGCTTGCGCCGGACTGACCGGCGATGAAGAACCGCGACATCGTCGAGCGCAGCCTCGCCGCGGTCTGGCACCCCTGCACGCAGATGAAGCACCACGAGCGCTTCCCGCTGGTGCCCGTGGCGCGCGGCGAGGGCGCCTGGCTGGAGGACTTCGAGGGCCGGCGCTTCGTCGACGGCGTGAGCTCCTGGTGGGTGAACCTGTTCGGGCACTCGCATCCGGCCATCAACGCGGCCATCGCCGACCAGCTGGGCCGCCTGGAGCACGCCATGCTCGCCGGGTTCACGCACGAACCGGTGGTCGAGCTCTCCGAGCGTCTCGCGAAGCTGGCACCCGGCCGGCTCGGGCACGCCTTCTACGCCTCCGACGGCGCATCGGCCACGGAGATCGCGCTGAAGATGGCTTTCCACTACTGGGCCAACCGCGGGCGGCCCGGCAAGAGCCGCTTCGTGCACCTCGAGGGCGGCTACCACGGCGAGACCGTCGGGGCGCTCGCCGTGACCGACGTGGCGATCTTCCGTGACGCGTACGGGGCGCTGCTGCGCCGCAACCTCGTCACGCCCTTCCCGGCGCGCCACGCGGGCAGCAAGGAGTTCCAGTGCGAGCACTGCGCGGTGGAGGCCGCGGGCGCCCTCGCGCGGCTCCTCGAAGAGCGCGCCGACGAGATCGCGGCCCTCATCGTCGAGCCCATGGTGCAGGGCGCCAGCGGCATGCGCATGTACCACCCGCTCTTCCTCGCGCGCGCCCGCGAGCTCTGCGACCGGCACGAGGTGCTGCTCATCGCCGACGAGATCATGACGGGGTTCGGCAGGACGGGGACGATGTTCGCGTGGGAGCAGGCCTTCCCCTCACCCCCGGCCCCTCTCCCGGTAGAGCCACCCTCATCCCCGACCCTTCTCCCAAGGGAGAAGGGAGATTTCCGCTCCCCTCTCCCTCCGGGAGAGGGGCCGGGGGTGAGGGCCCATCGAGGTCCCGACCTCCTGTGCCTCTCCAAGGGCATCACCGGCGGCTACCTGCCGCTGTCCTGCGTGCTCTCGACCGACGAGGTGTACGGCGCGTTCTACGACGACGCCATCGCGCGCGCCTTCCTGCACTCGCATTCCTACACCGGGAACGCGCTCGCCTGCCGCGCGGCGTGCGCGGTGCTCGACCTCTTCGAGGAAGGCGGCACGATCGAGGCCAACCGGGAGAAGGCCGCGCGCTTCGACGCGATCGCCGCGCCCCTTTCGCGCCACCCCGCGGTGCGCGACTGGCGCCGCCTCGGGATGATCTGGGCCTTCGAGGTGGCCGGCGACGAGCCGGGCTTCGCGCCGCGCGCCTTCGAGATCGCGATGCGCCACCGGGCGCTGCTCCGCCCCATCGGCAACACGGTGTACTTCATGCCGCCCTACGTGGCGAACGACGAGGCGTTCGCGGTGCTCGTCGAGGCCGCGACCGCCATCGCCGACGAGCTGGGCAAGCCCGCGTGAGGGCTATCCTCGCCGCCCTCCTCCTCGCGCCCGCGCTCGCCGCGGCCCAACTCCCCGCGCCGGTGCGCGAGGCGCTCGCGAAGGCGGGCGTTCCCGAGTCCGCCGTGGGCGCCGTCGTCGCGCCGGTGGCCAGCGGCGCGCCCCTCCTGTCGCACAACGCCGAGCGGCCCCTCAACCCCGCCTCCGCGATAAAGCTCGTCACCACCTACGCCGCGCTGGACCTCCTCGGGCCGGCCCACACCTTCGCCACCGACGTGCTCGTCACCGGCGAGGTGGCGGGCGGTGCGCTCGCGGGCGACCTGGTCCTGCGCGGCGGCGGTGACCCGAAGCTCACCTACGAGCGGCTCTGGCAGCTCGTGCGCCAGCTGCGCGCGCGGGGCCTGCGGGAGATTCGCGGCGACGTGATCCTCGACCGCTCGCTCTTCGCGCCGGCCGCGCACGACCCGGCGAAGTTCGATGGAGAATCCCGGCGCGCCTACAACGTGGGTCCCGACGCGCTGCTCGTGAACTTCAAGGCGATCGACTTCCGCTTCGTGCCCGTGGGGACGGGCGTGCGCGTGCTGGGCGAGCCCGACTTCCCGAACGTGGAGATCGCGAGCCGCGTGAAGGCCGTGGCCGGGGCGTGCAACAACTGGCGGCGCGGCCTCAAGTACGAGATCGAGGAGAACGGGCTCCTCGCGACGGTCGTCTTTTCCGGCACCTACCCGGCCGACTGCGGCGAGAAGACCTGGCCGCTTTCCGTGTTCGACGCGGACCGCTATGCGGAGTCCGCCTTCCGCTGGATCTGGAGCGAGACGGGCGGGCGCTTCACGGGAAAGGTGCGCGCGGGCGCGACGCCGGCTGCTGCCACGCTCTTCCACCGCTTCGAGTCGGAACCGCTTGCGGCGCTCGTTCGCGACATGAACAAGTTCTCCAACAACGTGATGGCGCGCCAGCTCTTCCTCGCGCTCTCGGCGCAGAAGGGCGCGCCGGGCGATGCGGCCGCAAGCGAGCGCCTGGTGCGCGAATGGCTCGCGGCGAAGAACATCGCGGCCCCCGGCCTCGCGCTGGAGAACGGCTCGGGCCTGTCGCGCACGGACCGAATCGCCGCTTCCACGCTCGCCGCCGTCCTGCGCGCGGCCTGGGCGTCGCCCGTGATGCCGGAGCTCATGTCCTCGCTCTCGCTCTTCGCGGTGGACGGCACCTTCAAGACGAGGAACGGCTCCTCCGCCGGGCAGGCGCATCTGAAGGGCGGCACGCTCACCGGCGTGCAGTCCGTGGCCGGCTACGTGCTGGACGCAAAGGGCGAGCGGCGCGTGGTCGTAATGATCGTGAACCACGACAACGCCAACCGCGCGCAGCCCGCTCTCGACGCGCTGGTCGAGTGGACCTGGCGCGGCGGGAAGTAGAGAAGGGTGACCAAAAAGGGGTCAGATCCCTTTATTGGAGCTATTGGGACGGTTCTACAGAACCGGT
>JAMPXV010000184.1 GCA_023700985.1 Lysobacter sp. | reverse complement strand
CTCGTCGGCAAAACCTGGCGCTACATCCTGTAGCCCGTCGTGGTCTTCCGGCGCCCTCGGGGCTGCGGGTCTCATGCGGGCCCTCGCAAGGCCAGCGCACTTGGCAGTCACCCAAGGGGCACGGAAACAGGAAGGTAGCCCAATGAGCGACACCTTCACCCTCGACGGACGGCCCATCGCCTTCGCGCCGGGGCAGACCATCCTGCAGGCCGCCGTGGCGGCCGGGGCGTACATCCCGCACCTGTGCTTCCACCCGGACTTCAAGCCGCACGGCTCGTGCAAGGTGTGCACGGTGAAGGTGGGGGGCAGGCACTCGGCCTCGTGCACCACGCAGGCCGTTGCGGGCGCGGTGGTGGAAAGCGACACGCCGGAGATCAACGCGGAGCGGCGCGCGCTGGTGCAGATGCTCTTCGTCGAGGGCAACCACTTCTGCCCGTCGTGCGAGAAGAGCGGCGACTGCAAGCTGCAGGCCACGGCCTACGACCTGGGCGTGATGTCGCCGCACTTCGACCACTTCTTCCCCGACCGCCCGCTGGACGCCTCGCACCCGGCGGTGCTCCTCGACTTCAACCGCTGCATCCTCTGCTCGCTGTGCGTGCGCGCCAGCCGCGACGTGGACCGCAAGAACGTCTTCGCCCTCTCGGGCCGCGGCATCCGCACGCGGCTCATCGTGAACGCGCGCACCGGCCGGCTCGGCGACACCGACTTCGCGGTGACCGACAAGGCCGCGCACGTCTGCCCCGTGGGCGTCATCCTGCCCAAGGGCCGCGGCTTCGACACCCCCATCGGGCGGCGCGTGTTCGACGCGAAGCCCATCTCGGCGCGGGCCGACGCGACCGCCGAGATCGCCTCCTCCGACGCGGCGAGGGAATGAAGGACATGGACGGAACCGCTCCCCGCAAGCTCAAGGTCGCCACGACGTCGCTCGCCGGCTGCTTCGGCTGCCACATGTCGATCCTCGACATCGACGAGCGCCTCTTCGCCCTGCTGGAGAGGATCGAGCTGGACCGATCGCCGCTCACCGACATCAAGGAGGTGGGCGAGTGCGACGTGGGCATCATCGAGGGCGGCGTGTGCAACGCCGAGAACGTCGAGGTGCTGCGCGAGTTCCGCCGCAACTGCAAGGTGCTGGTCGCCCTGGGCGCCTGCGCGGTCAACGGCGGCCTGCCGGCGCAGAGGAACATGCTCAGCCTGCCGCTCCTGCTGCAGGAGGTCTACCGCAGCGAGCCCGGCGCGCAGTACGGCCTCATCCCCAACGATCCCGAGCTGCCGCTGCCGCTCAACAAGGTCCACCCGCTGCACGAGGTCGTGCACATCGACCACTTCATTCCCGGCTGCCCGCCCCCGGCGGACGCCATCTGGCAGGTCCTCACGGGGCTCCTCGCCGGCGAGGCGAGGCCCCTGGGCCACGGCCTGATCCACTACGACTGAGCATCCCCATGACCTACGGCCTCGAGACCGCCGAGCACCCCGAGCAGCTGCGCCGCGTCGCGATCGACCCGGTGTCGCGCGTCGAGGGCCACGGCAAGGTGACGATCCTCCTCGACGAGGACGACAAGGTGCGGCAGGTGCGCCTGCACATCGTGGAGTTCCGCGGCTTCGAGCGCTTCATCCAGGGCCGCCCGTTCTGGGAGGTGCCGGTGATGGTGCAGCGCCTGTGCGGCATCTGCCCGGTGAGCCACCACCTGGCGGCCTCCAAGGCGATGGACACGATCGTCGGCACGAAGGCCCTCACGCCCACGGCCGAGAAGGTGCGCCGCCTGATGCACTACGGCCAGATGCTGCAGTCGCACGCGCTGCACTTCTTCCACCTGTGCTCGCCGGACCTGCTGTTCGGCTTCGGGAGCGAGGCGGCGAAGCGCAACATCGTGGGTGTCGCCGCCGCGCATCCCGAGACCGCGCGCCGGGGCGTGGCTCTGCGCCGCTTCGGGCAGGAGGTGATCCGCGTCACGGCGGGCAAGCGGATCCACGGCACGGGGTCGATCCCCGGCGGCGTGAACAAGTCGGTCACGAAGGCGGAGCGCGACGCGCTCCTCGCGGACATCTACGACATGGTGGCCTGGTCGCGCGACGCGGTGGCGCTCGCGAAGCAGCTGCACGGCCAGGACCCGGCGCTCTACAACAGCTTCGGCGTCTTCCGGTCGGGGTTCATGTCCCTGGTGGCGCCCGACGGCGGGCTGGACTTCTACGACGGGAGCCTGCGCGCGCGCGACGACGCCGGCGCGATCCTGTTCGACCACGTGGACTACCGCGACTACCGGGCCCACATCCGCGAGGAGGTGAAGCCCTGGAGCTACATGAAGTTCCCGTTCCTCTCCGCGCTGGGCGCCGAGAAGGGCTGGTACAAGGTGGGCCCGCTCGCCCGGGTGCAGAACTGCGACCACATCCCCACGCCGCTCGCCGACGCCGAGCGCCGCGAGTTCGTCGACTACGCCGGCGGCGCGCCGATCCACGCGCCGCTCGCGTACCACTGGGCGCGCATGATCGAGATGCTGCACTCGGCCGAGACGATCAAGGACCTGCTGCACGACGACGACATCCTCGGCGACGACCTCGTCTCGACCGGCGAGCGCGCGCGCGAGGGCATCGGCGTCATCGAGGCGCCGCGCGGGACCCTCATCCACCACTACCGCGTGGGCGACGACGACCTGGTCACGATGTGCAACCTGATCGTGTCGACGACCCACAACAACCAGGCGATGAACGAGGCCATCCGCCACGTCGCCAAGCGCTACCTGAGCGGCCACCGCCTCACCGAGGGGCTGCTGAACCACGTCGAGGTGGCGATCCGCGCCTTCGACCCGTGCCTGTCGTGCGCCACGCACGCGCTCGGGCAGATGGCGCTCGAGGTGACCCTGGTCGACGCCGCGGGCGCGGAGATCGACCGCCTCGCCCGCCACGGCGACGGCACCGTCAGCCGGCCCTCGCCGTGAACGCGCCCGTGGTGGTCTTCGCGGTGGGCAACCGCAGCCGCGGCGACGACGCGCTGGGCCCGCTGCTGCTCGAGCGCCTCGGCGACTGGCTCTGGACGCGCGGGCTCGCGGCCCGTTTCGAGCTCTTCGAGGAATACCAGCTGCAGCTCGAGAACGCCCTGGACCTGGAGGGCCGCGAGCTCGCGCTCTTCATCGACGCGAGGCGCGGGGCGCCGCGCGCCGCCACGCTCGCCGTGGTGGCGCCCTCGGCGAAGGCCTCGGCGGGCGCCACGCACGCGCTCGAGCCGGCCGCCGTGCTGGAGGTGCATCGCCGCGTCACCGGGCACGAGCCGCCGCCGGCATTCATGCTGGGCGTGCGCGCGGAGAACTTCGAACTGGGCGAGGGGTTGTCGCAGGCCTCGCAGGAGGCGCTCGGCGAGGCATGGCCCTTGCTAGAGACGTTGGCGGGGGACCCGCGACCGGAATCGTGGCGGGCCCTGGCATCGACGTTCAGCGACGAGGAGGAGACGACCATGGCAACGCGCAAGTCCGCAGCGACGACGAAGGGAAGCACCGGCAAGGCGCCCGCCGCACCGAAACAGGGCGCCAGGCCCGCCGTGGCGAAGCAGCCCGCGGCCAAGGCGGCCCCCGCGATGAAAGAGACCAAGGCGCCGATGCCCGCGAAGGCACCGATGCCCGCAAAGGCACCCGCGGCCCCCAGGGCGGCCAAGGCGCCGGCGGATGCGAAGCCGTCCCCGCCGGGCTTCGAAAAGCTGGTGATGGTGGCCGAGGCCGCCTACTACCGCGCCGAGCGGCGCGGCTTCGCGCCCGGCGCCGAGATGGACGACTGGCTCGCCGCCGAGGCGGAGATCGAACGCCTGCTCGCCGGGCGCTGACGCCTCGCGCCGCGCGCGCCGGCGGCGGCCGGCGCCCCGGTTGTCCGTTCACGCGGCATTGGACGACAATGGCGGACCCTCTCCGCCGCCCACTCCGCGGCTCCGCCCGACTCTCCTTCCGTGACCGCCGCCTACCCGCACCTCCTCGCCCCGCTGGACCTCGGCTTCACCACGCTCGCCAACCGCGTCCTCATGGGATCCATGCACACGGGGCTCGAGGACAAGGCGAGGCACTTCCCGCAGCTCGCCGCCTACTTCGCCGAGCGCGCGCGCGGCGGCGTGGGCCTCATCGTCACGGGCGGGTTCGCGCCCAACATCGAGGGCTGGCTCACGCCCTTCGGCTCGACGCTCGCCTCGTCCGCGGCCGCCCGGGCGCACCGGCCGATCGCGCAGGCGGTGCACGCGGAAGGCGGGAAGATCGCGCTGCAGATCCTGCACGCGGGCCGCTACGGGTACTCGCCCCTCGCGGTGGCGCCCTCGAGGCTCAAGTCGCCCATCAGCCGCTTCACGCCGCGGGAACTCACCGCCGGCGGCATCGAGCGCCAGATCCGCGCGTTCGTCCGCTGCGCGGCGCTCGCGCGCGATGCCGGCTACGACGGCGTCGAGGTGATGGGGAGCGAAGGCTACTTCATCAACCAGTTCCTCGCCGCGCAGTCCAACCGCCGCGTCGACGAGTGGGGAGGAAGCTACGAAAACCGCATGCGGCTGCCGGTGGAGATCGTCTCGCGCATCCGCGAGAAGGTCGGGCGCGACTTCATCGTGATCTACCGCCTGTCGATGCTGGACCTCGTGCCCGGCGGCAGCACCTGGGACGAGGTGGTGGCGCTCGCGAAGGCCATCGAGCGCGCAGGGGCCACGATCATCAACACGGGCATCGGCTGGCACGAGGCGCGCGTTCCGACCATCGCCACGAGCGTGCCGCGCGCCGCCTTCGCCTGGGTCACGAGGAAGTTGAGGGGCGAGGTGTCGATCCCGCTCTGCACGACCAACCGCATCAACGACCCGGCGGTGGCGGAGTCGGTGCTGGCCGAGGGCTGCGCCGACATGGTGTCGATGGCGCGCCCGTTGCTCGCCGACCCGGACTTCGTGAGGAAGGCGGCGCAGGGAAGGGCCGACGAGATCAACACCTGCATCGCCTGCAACCAGGCGTGCCTCGACCACGTTTTCCAGGGGAAGCTCGCCTCCTGCCTGGTGAATCCGCGCGCGTGTCACGAGACGGAGCTGCTGATACGGCCGGCGCCGGCGAGGAAGCGCGTGGCCGTGGTGGGGGCGGGGCCCGCGGGGCTCGCGTGCGCGACCACGGCGGCGGAATGCGGGCACGAAGTCCACCTCTTCGACGCCGCGGCCGGGATCGGCGGCCAGTTCGACATGGCCAGGCGCATTCCCGGCAAGGAGGAGTTCAACGAGACGATCCGCTACTTCGGCCGCCGCATCGAGACGGCGGGGGTGCGTCTGCACCTCGGGCGGCGCGTCGGGGCCGAGGCGCTCGCCGGCTTCGACCACGTGGTGCTGGCCACCGGCGTAACGCCCCGCGACCCGAAGATCCCCGGCGCGACTGATCCGCGCGTGCTGTCCTACATCGACGTGCTGCGCGATGCGAAGCCGGTCGGAAAGCGGGTGGCCATCGTGGGCGCGGGGGGCATCGGCTTCGACGTGGCGGAATTCCTCGTGCACGACGGCCATTCGCCGGCCCTGGACATCGCGGCGTGGCGCCGGGAGTGGGGGGTGGGCGACCCGGCCGAATTCCGCGGGGGCGTGGCGGGCGTGAAGCCGCAGCCTGCGCCGCCGGCCCGCCAGGTCTGGCTCCTGCAACGCAAGAAGACCAAGCCGGGCGCCGGGCTGGGCAAGACCACGGGGTGGATCCACCGCGCCGCCCTCAAGATGAAGGGCGTGGAGATGCTGGCCGGGGTCAACTACGAGGGCGTGGTGGAGAAGGGCCTCGCCGTGAGCTTCGGCGAGAAGCGCGAGAACGCGACGGTGCTCGAGGTGGACACGATCGTGCTCTGCGCCGGGCAGGAGTCGCTTCGCGAGCTCGAGGCGCCGCTGCGGGCGGCGGGCGCCTCGGTGCACCTCATCGGCGGCGCGGCCCTTGCCGGGGAGCTGGACGCGAAGCGCGCGATCGACGAGGGGACGCGGCTTGCCGC
This sequence comes from Lysobacter sp., assembly GCA_023700985.1. Taxonomy (GTDB): domain Bacteria; phylum Pseudomonadota; class Gammaproteobacteria; order Burkholderiales; family Usitatibacteraceae; genus FEB-7. Next base: position 414 of record JAMPXV010000184.1, on the reverse strand, counting down.
GTCACTGTAATGGGACGGTTCTACAGAACCGGTCTATTCAGGAACTGGCGCACGGACCTCGCCGATCACGGAATAGACCGGTTCTGTAGAACCGTCCCATTACTCAGCCCATCGCCCTGGCCATGCGATCGGTGGCCTTCTTCAGGTTCTCCATCGAGGTGGCGAAGGAGATGCGCAGGTAGCCTTCCATGCCGAAGGCCGAACCCGGGACCGCGGCCACCGCCTCGGGCTGCTCCATGAGGTAGCTGCACAGCTCGATGTCGGTAGGGGCCCTGAGCTTGCCCGCGGCCGCCATGCGCTGGATGGCGGCACGGCAGTCCGGGAAGACGTAGAAGGCGCCGCTCGGCCGCAGGCACTTCACGCCCGGGATGGCGTTCAGCGCGCCGGCGACGAAGGTGCCGCGCTCCTTGAAGG
>JAMPXV010000183.1 GCA_023700985.1 Lysobacter sp. | reverse complement strand
CTTCCTCATCCAGTTCGCGATGCTGGGCACCTTCCTCGCGCAGGACCTCTTCCTGTTCTACCTGTTCTGGGAAGCGATGCTGATCCCGATGTTCCTCATCATCGGCATCTGGGGCGGCGAGCGGCGCATCTACGCGACGATCAAGTTCTTCCTCTACACGGCCTTCGGCAGCATCCTGATGCTCGCGGCCGTCATCTACCTCGTGTGGTCGCTGCAGCAGACGACGGGCACGGCCTCGTTCGCCTTCGCCGACCTCTACAAGGCGCGCCTGCCGCTGGAGGCCCAGCAGTGGCTGCTCGCGGCCTTCGCGCTCTCCTTCGCGATCAAGGTGCCGATGGTGCCGTTCCACACGTGGCTTCCGGACGCGCACGTGGAGGCCCCGACCGCCGGCTCCGTGATCCTGGCGGGCGTGCTCCTCAAGATGGGCACGTACGGGTTCATGAAGCTGGGCTTCCCGCTCTTCCCCGACGCGACCGTGCTCGCCACGCCGCTGCTGGCCATCGTCGCGGTGGTGAGCATCGTCTACGGCGCGTGCCTGGCGCTCGTGCAGGACGACATCAAGAAGATCATCGCCTACTCCTCGATCAGCCACCTGGGCTACGTGATGCTGGGCCTGGTGAGCCTCGACCTCCTGGGCATCCAGGGCGCGATCGTGCAGATGGTGAGCCACGGGCTGGTCGCCGCCGGGCTCTTCCTCATGGTCGGGATGATCTACGAGAGATGCCACACGCGGGACCTGGCGGCCTACGGGGGCCTCGCGAAGGTGCTGCCGGTGTACTCCGTGTTCTTCCTCATCCTCACGCTCGCCTCCGTGGGCCTGCCGACCACCAGCGGCTTCACGGGCGAGTTCCTGGTGCTGATGGGCTCCTTCAACGCCGCCTGGAAGCCCGCGGCCGGCACGCCGGGGATCCCGCTGTGGGTGGCGGGGCTCGCGGTCACCGGCGTGGTGCTGGGCGCGCTCTACATGCTCCGGCTCGCGCAGCGCCTGCTCTTCGGCGCCGAGCGCGTGCCGCACGCGCCGGTGGCGGACCTGAACCTGCGCGAGAAGTCGATCCTCGCGGCCCTGGTCGCCGCCGTCTTCTGGCTCGGGCTCTTCCCCGACTCCGCGATGAAGCGCACGGAGCTCGCGGCGCGCGAGTACCAGGAACTGGTCTCCTCCCCGCGCACGCCCGCGGCAACCCAGCTCACCGGTTCCGTCCCGGCGGAGGCCAAGCGATGAATACCGCGGCCGTGCTGCTCGCCATGTCCCCGGAGCACCTGCTGCTCGCGGGCATCGTCGTCCTCATCATCCTCGAGATCGCCGCCGACGACTCCCCCGCGGCGCTGCCGCTCTCGGTGTTCTTCGTCGCCGCGGCCGCCGCGGCCGCCGCCGCGCTGGGCTTCAGCGGCTGGACGGGCGCGCCGTTCCCGGGGCAGATCGTCCTCACGCCGCCGACCGCGTTCGCCAAGGCGATCATCCTCGCGCTGGCGGTGCCCGTGCTCCTCTTCTCGAAGGAGGACTTCGGCAAGGGCGCGTTCTACCCGCTCATGCTGTCCTCGCTCTACGGCGTGTGCCTGCTCGCTTCCGCGGACAGCTTCCTCACGCTGTTCCTGGGCATCGAGCTCATGTCGATCCCGGTGTACGTCCTCGTGCTGATCGGCCTGAACCGGCGGCCCGAGAGCGCCGAGGCGGCGCTCAAGTACCTGGTGCTCTCCGGCACGGCGAGCGCCTCCTTCCTCATGGGCGCTTCCCTCATCTACGGGTCCACCGGTTCTCTCGGGCTCGCGAGCTTCGCGGTGGCGCTGGGGTCCCCGGGGCTGCTCCCCGGCACCGCGGTGGTGATGGTGGTGACGGCGTTCTTCCTCAAGGCCGCCATCGTGCCCTTCCACGGCTGGGCGCCGGACGCCTACGAGGCCGCGAGCATCCCGTCGACCGCGTTCATGGCGGTGATCGTGAAGGCCGGCGTGCTGGTGGCCGCCGCGCGCGTCTTCGGCACCGCGCACGTCTCGGAGCCGCTCGTGAGCCTGCTCGCCATCCTTCCGCTCGCCTCCATCGTCTGGGGCAACCTCACGGCGATGCGCCAGCCGGGGCTGCGCCGCATGATCGCGTACTCGTCGATCGCGCACGCGGGGTACCTCTTCTTCGCGTTCCTCGGCGAAGGGCCCGGGCGCTTCCAGGCGGTGATGTTCTACCTCGCCGCCTACGGCGTCATGAACATCCTCGCCTTCGCGGCGCTGCCGGCCAACGGGAACGACCTGGAACGCGACCGCCTCGAGAACCTGAAGGGGCTCTTCCACACGCACCCGTTCGCGGCACTCCTGATGGGCATGGCCATGCTCTCGCTCGCGGGCATCCCGCCGTTCCCGGGCTTCGTCGCGAAGTTCCTGATCTTCAAGAACGTGATCGCCGCGGGCTACACGACCTGGGCCGTCCTCGGCCTCGTGGGCAGCTACCTCGGCATCTACTTCTACCTTCGCGTCATCCAGTACATGTTCATGACCCCGCAGGCGGTCGCCACGGGTCACGCGCCCTCGCGCGGCATCGCCATGGGGGCGAGCCTGCTGTGCCTCGCGGGGTCCATCCTGATCGCGCTGCTGCCGGGGGTCCTTCTCGCCGGGCTGTAGCCCCCGCGGGCGGCGGGATTGGCTTCGGTGCCCCGGAAACGCTATAATTCCGGGCTTTCCGCGAGTACCCCTCGGCCTGGTAGCTCAGTTGGTAGAGCAGAGGACTGAAAATCCTTGTGTCGGTGGTTCAATTCCGCCCCAGGCCACCAAATCCAGAAGGCCCGCCCCGTGCGGGCCTTCCTTGCGAAGTCTGTCCCGGGCAGACCGGGGCGGGCGTCTTCCCCCCACCCTCCATGAAGGGTCCATGTCCATGTCCTCGCACCTCGATCTGTTGAAAATCGCCCAGGAAGAGCAGAACGGCGACCTGTTCAAGCTGCTCGACTCGATCTACAAGCGTTCCGCCATGAAGCCTGCGGGCTATCCCGATGCGATCATCTGGGAGGGCGGGAACTTCAAGGGCGACGTGAAGCCGGTGGCGCACGCCTTCACCGACATGTTCGCCCTGAACGGCACGATCATGGCGCTCGACGTCCTGGGCCTGCCCTTCCTCGGCGTGCCGATGATGGCCCAGTTCCGGCACGACACGAAGCTCGTCTCGCTGGAGTGGTTCGGGAAGCTCGACTACACCGCGCTCAAGTGGTCCACCGCCGGCGACTTCATGGTGAACGAGGGCGGCAAGAAGGTCGTGGTGGCCGGCAAGTCGGCCAACGCGCCGCTGCGCACGGCCGCGGGCGTCTACTGCAACGTCCGGCCCTACGGCGGCATCACCAACGTGCGCTTCATGCCGGGGCTGCCCTACTCGCAGGACAACAGCAAGTTCCGGGTCGACCCCGAGACGGGCAACGTCCACTCGGAAATGAACACGCCGGGCGTGCGCATGGCGTACGCGGCGCGGCTCTTCCTGCAGATGGTGCACGAGACCGGCCACATCGGCCGCGTGGCCACGAAGCCCACGCAGGCGAAGGAGGACGCGGTGAACGCCGGCCTCTTCCGGTGGCTCCTCCAGGGCACGAAGTTCCAGCTGAAGCGCCGCTACACCGTCGACGCCTACGAGGAGCACCGCAAGAACGTGGACGCCATCGTGGCGCTGCTGCCGAAGGACTTCAAGGCGGGCATGGAGAACTGGGGCGGCGAGGTCTACGAGCACATCTCCGACACCAACTTCGGCATCATGCTGCACGACATGATCCGCCAGCGGCCCTGCATCGTCTATTCCACGGACCTCGACGGCGACCGCCTGACCGACCTCATGGCCGACGCGGCCGACGTGCTGCGCGACTGGGGCCAGATCGTGCTGGACCGCGCCGGCGCCAAGGTCGACATGAAGAAGCTCTGGAAGGACATGGGCTTCACCATGACCAACGGCAAGGACATGACCAGCGTCATGTACCGCATCCACGGCGAGCCCATCTACGAGCAGACCCTGGGGTCGGCCGACGCCATGCTGCTCAGGCTGCTCGACGGCGACGAGACCGTGGGCGGCGAGAAGCAGCCCTACGACCCGCGCATCCACTTCGTGCTGATCAACGAGGCGTACAAGGCGGCCAACCCCGGCAACGCGAAGCTCGCGGCCTGGCTGGACGAGCAGCTGGCCGTCTTCGACTCCATCTACGGGGCGAACCGCCCGCGCTACCTGGACGGCTACAAGCAGCTGAAGGCGGCCATCAAGCCGTGGGGCAGCGCTGCCTGATCCCTGGCGGCGGCAGCGAGTTTCACGCAACACGCAGTCAAAACAACTACTACAAGGAGGATCTCCATGAATCTCGTGACATTGCGGCACGCAGTGGGTCTGGTCGCGTCGGCAGCCATGCTGGCGGCGATGCCGGCTTCGGCGCAGAAGTATCCCGAGCGGACGATCACCATGATCGTCCCCTTCGGAGCCGGCGGTTCCACCGACATCGTCGGCCGGATCGCGGCCGAGGCCATGTCGAAGGTGCTCGGCGTCTCGATGATCATCGAGAACAAGGGCGGCGCGGGCGGCACCGTCGGGGCCCAGGCGGCGGCCAACGCGGCGCCCGACGGCTACACGGTCACCATGTCCACGACCAGCACGCACGTCGTGGGCCCGCTCACCGTCGAGACCGTCAAGTACCACCCCCTCAAGGACTTCGAGCACATCGGCATGATCGCCGAGACGCCCTACGTCCTCGTGATCAGCCCCAAGCTCGCCGTGAACTCCGTGAAGGAGCTGATCGACTACGCCAAGAAGAACCCGGGGAAGCTCAACTACGGCTCCGCGGGGCAGGGCTCGACCACGCACCTGGCGGCGCTCATGTTCCTCAACGCCACCGGCACGGACATGCTGCACGTCCCGTACAAGAGCAACGCCGAGTCGACGAAGGCCGTGCTGACCGACGAGGTGCAGGTGCTCTTCGGCTCGATGCCCGCGGTGCTCGGGCAGATCAAGGGCGGCGCCATCCGGGCCCTGGCGGTCGGGACCACCTCCCGCTCGCCGGAGTTGCCCAACGTCGCGACGATGCAGGAAGCCGGCGTGCCCGGCTACCGCGCCTCGCTGTGGCTGGGTATTTCGGCGCCCGCCAAGACGCCCGCCAGCGTCGTGAATCGCCTCAACGCGGCGCTGGGCCAGGCCCTTGCGGACCCGGCGGTGGCCAAGCGGCTGCAGGACGCCGGGGCGGAACCCTCGAAGATGACGCCCGCCGAATTCTCGAAGCTGATCTCGGCCGAGCTGGAGGTCTACGGCAAGATCGTCGCGGGCATGAAGAAGTAATGGCAGCCGTCGTTCCCGAATCGAAGGATCCCATGACTTCCACCGCCGGTTTCGCTTTCCAGCCCGTCGAGGCCCCGAGCCTGCCCATCCGGGGCTCGGCGCTTCGAGCCCCCGTCCATCGCATCTACTGCATCGGCCGCAACTACGAGGCCCACGCGGTGGAGATGGGGCACGACCCGAGCAAGGAGCCGCCGTTCTTCTTCCAGAAGAACCCGGGCAACCTGCTGTGCGGCCGCGACTTCCCCTATCCCCCGGAAACCTCGGACGTCCATCACGAGATCGAGATGGTCGCGGTACTTTCGAAGGGCGGGAAGAACATCGCCGTCGCCGACGCGCTCGGCCACGTCTTCGGCTACGGCGTGGGCCTGGACATGACCCGCCGCGACCTGCAGGGCGAGGCCAAGAAGCTCGGCCGCCCCTGGGAGGTCGGCAAGGCGTTCGAGCATTCGGCGCCCTGCAGCGAGATCGTCCCGGCGGGCGAGGTCGGCCACCCGGACCACGGCGCCATCCGGCTCAAGGTCAACGGCGAGGTCCGCCAGCAGGGCGACCTCAACCAGATGATCTGGAAGACGGCGGAGCAGGTCGCGATCCTTTCGCGCTACTTCGAGCTCCAGCCTGGCGACGTCATCTTCACGGGAACGCCGTCCGGCGTCGGCCCCGTCAAGCGGGGCGACGAACTGGAAGGCTTCGTGGAGGGCGTCGGGAGCCTTCGGCTGAAGGTCGTGTAGGCATCGGGCCCGCACGTTGGCCCCGCACGCTGCCAGGCCCGGCCTGGCGTTTTTCGAAAGGCCCGCCTCGCGCGGGCCTTTCGCTTGGTGGCGTAGCTTCCGTCTCGACGGCTCGCGCTTCGCCGCAGTCGCCCGACCCCCTAGCCCGGAACCCGCCTGGACTCGGCGAGCAAGGCTGCCGCCGCGTCGAATTCGAACCGCCGGATGCTGCCGGAGAGCTCGTGGAACCCGCTCCCCAGTGCTGCCCGGAGGGTGTGGTCGTTTTGTTCGAGGAGGGTGATGGCGCGGGCGTCGTTGTGTGCGAGGAGGGTTTGGAGCTCGTCGAGGAGGGGTGCGATGGTCGCGGGGTCGGGGGGCGGCAGGTCGCGG
>JAMPXV010000182.1 GCA_023700985.1 Lysobacter sp. | reverse complement strand
TCGTCCTCACCAGCCTGTAGAAAGCAATCGGGGCGGTTCGCGGGAAAATGGGACGGTTCTACAGAACCGGTCTATTCGGAGCAACGGATACGATTCGCACCAAATTGGGGAATAGACCGGTTCTGTAGAACCGTCCCATTTTTCCCGCGAACCGCCCCGATTGCTTTCTACAGGCTGGTGAGGACGAGGCCGATGACCATCGCGCCCAGGATGATGGCGATGGCGAGGAGGATGTTGGTCTGCCGCCGCTGCGCGGCCTCCAGCCCCTGCAGCGCGCGCTCGATGCGCCCCGGCGCGTCGTCGGAGAGGATCTTGTGCACCAGGCGCGGGATCTGCGGGATCGTCTTCGACCACATCGGCGCCTCGTGCCGCAGGCGCTTCCACAGCCCGCGCGGACCCACCTGGTCGTTCATCCAGCGCTCGAGGATGGGCTGCGCGGAGGTGCGCAGGTCGAGGTTCGGGTCGAGGTGGCGCCCCAGCCCCTCCACCTGCAGCAGCGTCTTCTGCAGGAGCACGAGCTGCGGCTGGATGTCCATGCGGAAGCGCCGGCCCACCTCGAAGAGTCGCAGCAGGAGCTTGCCGAAGTAGATGTCCTTCAGCGGCTTGTCGAAGATCGGCTCGCAGACGGCGCGTATCGCCCCCTCGAACTCCTCCACGCGCGTGTCCGCCGGCACCCACCCTGCCTCGATGTGCGCCACCGCCACCGCCTTGTAGTCGCGCTTGAAGAAGGCGATGAAGATCATCGCGAGGCAGTCCTTGTCCACCTCCGGCAGCGACCCCATGATCCCGTAGTCGATGCCGCAGTAGCGGCCGTCGCGCGCCACGAAGATGTTGCCGGGGTGCATGTCCGCGTGGAAGAAGCCGTCGCGGAACACCTGCGTGAAGAAGATCTCGACGCCGTTCCGGCCGAGAGTCGCCGTGTCGATGCCGTGCGCGCGGATCTGCTCGATGTCGTTCACGGGGATGCCGTCGATGCGCTCCATCACCATCACGTCGCGCGTGCACCAGTCGAAGTGCACGTCGGGCACGTAGAGGATGGGGCTGCCCGCGAAGTTGCGCCGCACCGTGCTCATGCTGGAGGCTTCCCGCAGCAGGTCCAGCTCGTCGTGGATGATCTTGTCGAACTCGTAGACCACCTCGCGCGCGCGCAGCAGGTCGCTCAGCGGATGCAGGCGCTCGATGAGCCCGGCGACACCATAGAGGAGTGCCGTGTCCTGCTCGATCGTCTCGCCGATGCCCGGGCGCAGGATCTTCACCGCCACCTCGCGCCCGTCGGGCAGCTCCGCGAAGTGCACCTGCGCCACCGAGGCGCTCGCGACCGGCGTGAGGTCGAAGGCGTGGAAGACCTCCAGGTAGGGCTTGCCGTAGGAGCGGTCGAGCGTGGCCACCACCTGCTCCGCCGGGAAGGGCGGCACGCTGTCCTGCAGCTTCGAGAGCTCCTCGGTGATGTCGGTGGGGATGAGGTCCGGGCGGATCGACATGAGCTGCCCGAACTTCACGAAGACGGGGCCCAGCTCCTGGAGCGCCAGCCGCAGGCGCACCCCGCGCGGGGCCGAGCGGTCCGCCCAGAAGTACGCCGCGCGAAAGCCCAGGCGCAGGACCGAGCTGCCCCGCCCGACGATGAATTCGTCGAGGCCGTGGCGGCCGATCGTGGAGAGGATGCGAAGGAACCGGAAGACCCGCATGGAACCGCGATTCTACCGTCCCGCGGTGTCAGACACCGTGTCTGACACCGCGGGGATCACTTCTTCTTGAGCCGGTCCGTGAAGTGCTTGCGGAACTTGGCCACCTTGGGTTCCACCACGAAGGTGCAGTAGGGGTTCTGCGAGCCCACGCGCGCGAAGTACTCCTGGTGGTAGTCCTCGGCCTGCCAGAATGTCGTGGCCGGCACGACCTCGGTGACGATCGGGGCCGCCCAGAGCTTCTCGGCGGCGAGCTTCGCGATCACTTCGCGCGCGGCCCGTTCCTGTTCCGGCGAGTGGAAGAAGATGGCCGACCGGTACTGGGTGCCCACGTCGTTGCCCTGCCGGTCGGGCGTCGTGGGGTCGTGGATGGTGAAGAACACCGCCAGCAGGTCGCGGTACCCGACCACGGCCGGGTCGAAAGTGGCGCGCACGACCTCCGCATGGCCGGTGGCCCCGGTGCAGATGTCTTCATAACTGGGATGCGCGGAATCGCCGCCCATGTAGCCCGATTCCACGCTTCCGACTCCCTGAAGCTGGTCGAAAACCGCCTCCAGGCACCAAAAGCAGCCGCCCGCCAATGTCGCAACTTCGGTCGCCATCGCCTCTCCAAGCCTGTTGGACGCAAGAAATGCGCCGGAATCCCACCCACTATAGATTGAAATATCTGGACAGAATTCCCCGGCAAACCACAAAATGTGGGGGTCCGAGGATGTCGGTACCCCTTGATCTGGAGCAAGCGTTGCCGGGGGTCCGCGGGGACAATCAGCGCTCTGCCCGCCCAAGAAGCGGGCGAGTTCACTTTATAACGAAGTAGAGGGGGTCTACCTCATGAGCGTGGCCAAGTCCCGCCGTCCCGCAGCCGACATCACCAGGCTGCCCGCCCAGGAAATCAGCACGGAAGTCCTCGTCGAGAAGTATGCGAAGGACGGCGAAACCTCGATCCGCGAGGTGCGCGCGCGCGTGGCCAAGGCCCTCGCCGGCAACGAGAACGAGGACCGCCGCGCCTTCTGGGAAGCGAAGTTCCTCGAGGCCCAGGAAAACGGCTTCATCCCCGCCGGCCGCATCAACTCGGCCGCCGGCACCAGCCTCACCGCCACCCTCATCAACTGCTTCGTGCAGCCCGTGGGCGACTCCATCACCGAGATCGTCGACGGCCGTCCCGGCATCTACACGGCGCTGGCCGAGGCCGCCGAGACGATGCGCCGCGGCGGTGGCGTGGGCTACGACTTCTCCTCCATCCGCCCCGAGGGCGCGTGGGTCAAGGGCACCAACTCGCGCGCGAGCGGCCCGGTCTCCTACATGCGCGTCTTCGACCAGTCGTGCGAGACGGTGGAATCGGCCGGCGCGCGCCGCGGCGCGCAGATGGGGGTCCTCCGCTGCGACCACCCGGACATCGAGCGCTTCATCCACGCCAAGGACCAGGGCGACCTCACCAACTTCAACGTCTCGGTGGGCGTCACCGACGCGTTCATGAAGTCCGTGGAGTCCAACGGCGACGTGGAGCTGGTGCACCGCGCCGAGCCTTCGCAGGAGGTGAAGGACGGCGGCGGCTACCAGCGCGGCGACGGGTTGTGGGTGTACCGCAAGGTGCGCGCCCAGGACCTGTGGGACCAGATCATGCGCTCGACGTACGACCACGCCGAGCCCGGCATCCTCTTCCTCGACCGCATCAACCGCGACAACAACCTCTATTACTGCGAGGCGATCGAGGCGACGAACCCGTGCGTGACGGCGGATACATGGGTCCAGACGGGCGAAGGTCCGCGGCAGGTCGCGGATCTCATCGGCCGCCCCTTCGAGGCGATCGTCGACGGCTGCTCCTACCCGACCGAGTCGCAAGGCTTCTTCGCCACCGGGGTGAAACCGGTCCTGAAGCTCCGCACGCGCGAAGGCCATGAGCTGCGCCTAACCGCCGACCACCCCGTTCGCCGCGTCTGGCACGCCACGCGCTACCGCGCCGAGACAGAGTGGGTGAAGGCCGGCGAGCTCGCCGCGGGCGACCGCATCGCGCTCAACGACCACCGCGCGCTCCTGCGCTGGGAAGGCGACTACGGCCACGCCGAGGGTTACCTGCTCGGGTTGCTGCTGGGCGACGGCCACCTCAAGCTGGACGAGGCGGTGCTCGGCGCGTGGGATGCCGGCATGCGCCGCGAAGCCAACGGCGCCGCCGTGCTCTCGCCGGGCGTGGCCTCGATGATGCAGGCGGCGTTCGATGCCGCCCGCCAGCTTCCGCATCGCAAGGACTTCCAGGGCTGGCACGAGGTCGGCGGCCAGCCGGGCCACTTCCGCCTGAAGCTCGCGGCCCTTCACGGTCTCGCGATCGAGATGGGCATGCGGCCTGCCGCCAAGGCCATCACGCCGAAGATGGAATGCGCCTCGTCGGATTTCACGCGCGGGTTCCTGCGCGGGCTCTTCGATGCCGACGGTTCCGTGCAGGGTTCGCAGGAAAAGGGCGTCTCGGTTCGCCTCACGCAGGCCGATGCCGGCACGCTGCGAGCCGCGCAGCGCATGCTCGGCCGCCTGGGCATCGCCTCCACGATCTACGCGAACCGCCGCGAAGGCGGGATGCGACCGCTTCCCGACGGGCACGGCGGATCGAAGCTCTACCCGACGCAGGCCGTCCACGACCTCGTGATCGCCAACGAGAACCTCGATCGCTACGCCGATCTCGTCGGCTTCGCGGACGCGGAGAAGTCGCAGAAGCTGGACGTGGCGCTCGCGGGGTACCGCCGCGCGATGAACCAGGAGCGCTTCATTGCGACGGTGGAGTCGCTCGCGGCCGACGGCGAGGAAGCCGTGTACGACGTGACGATCTCCGACGTGCACGCGTTCGATGCGAACGGCCTCTACGTCTCGAACTGCGCTGAGCAACCTTTACCCGCCTACGGCTGCTGCTGCCTGGGCTCCATCGACGTCGCCCGCTTCGTGAAGAACCCGTTCGAGGAGGACTGCTCGTTCGACTTCGACGGCTTCGGCAAGGTCGTGGACGCCTCCGTCCGCATGCTGGACAACGTGCTCGACGTGACGCCGTGGCCGCTGGCGCAGCAGAAGAAGGAGGCCGCCAACAAGCGCCGCATCGGCCTGGGCTACACCGGGCTGGGGGATGCGCTCCTCATGCTGCGGCTCGCCTACGACACCGACGAGGCGCGCGCCATGGGCGCGAAGATCAGCGAGTACATGCGCGACCGCTCCTACGAGGCGAGCGTGGAGCTGGCCCGCGAGCGCGGCGCCTTCCCGCTCTTCAACGCCGACCTCTACCTCTCCGGCGGCAACTTCGCCTCGCGCCTGCCCCAGGAGATCAAGGACAAGATCCGCAAGCACGGCATCCGCAACTCGCACCTGCTGTCCATCGCGCCCACGGGCACGATCTCGCTCGCCTTCGCCGACAACGCCTCCAACGGCATCGAGCCGCCCTTCTCCTGGACCTACACGCGCAAGAAGCGCATGGCCGACGGCACGCACAAGGAGTTCCGCGTCGAGGACCACGCCTACCGCCTGTACAAGTTCGTGAACGGCGAGGACGCGAAGCTGCCCGACTGGTTCGTGACGGCGCTGGAGATCTCGGCGGAAGCGCACAAGGCGATGGTGGCCGCCGTCGCCCCGTTCATCGACACGAGCATCTCCAAGACGGTGAACGTGCCCGAGGACTACCCGTACTCGGAGTTCGAGGGGCTCTACCTCTCGGCGTGGAAGTCGGGCCTCAAGGGCCTGGCGACCTACCGCCCCAACAGCGTGCTGGGCTCGGTGCTATCCACGGAGCCGGCGAAGCCCGTCGCGATCAACACCACGGAGATGCCCGCGGACGCCATGAACCGGCGCCTGTCGATCAAGACGCTGCCCGAGCCCGTGCTCGCGAGCCTGCGCTGGCCCGGCCGCCCGGAACTGCCCGAGGGCAACCCGGCCTGGACGTACATGATCGACTCCAACGTGGGCAAGTTCGCGCTCTTCATCGGCCACGTCGAGAGCGAGGACCACCACGCCTTCCCGTTCGAGGTGTGGGTGAACGGCGCCGAGCAGCCGCGCGGCCTGGGGGCGGTCGCGAAGACCCTCTCCATGGACATGCGCGCCAACGACCGCGCCTGGCTCAAGATGAAGCTCGACGCGCTGGCCCTCACTGTGGGCGACGACGGCTTCGACATGCGCATGCCGCCGCACGGCGAGAAGCGGCGCGTGCCGAGCATGGTCTCCGCGCTGGGCCAGGTGGTGCGCTGGCGCTGCGAGAAGCTCAAGGCCTTCGACGACGCGGGCGCCTCGCCGCTGCTGGATGCCATGTTCAGCCTGGAGGAGCCGCGCACCGGCACCGACGGCACGCTCGCGTGGACGGTGGACATCGCGAACCCCGCCTCGGGCGAGGAATTCGTGATGGGCCTGAAGGAAATGCACATGCCCGACGGCGGCACGCGGCCGTACTCGATGTGGCTCTCGGGGCACTACCCGCGGGCGCTCGACGGCCTCGCGAAGCTCCTGTCGCTCGACATGCGCGTGATGGACCCGGCGTGGATCGGCATGAAGCTCAGGAAGCTCCTCGACTACAGCGAGCCGCTGGGCGACTTCATGGCCTTCGTCCCCGGCCAGCGCCGCCAGCAGAACTGGTCCTCGACGGTGGCGTACCTGTCGCGCCTCGTCATCCACCGCTACTCGATGCTGGGCGTCCTCGACGAGAACGGCTACCCCCGGCAGGAGATGGGGATCCTGGAGACGCCGCGCC
>JAMPXV010000181.1 GCA_023700985.1 Lysobacter sp. | reverse complement strand
GCGGCCCGCGAGCCGCAGGTCGCCCACGTAGCGGCTCTGCGTGAGCATCATCCCGCGGCCGTCGAACGCGTAGGCCTCGCGGGTGGTGGGCCCGGATCGCAGCACGAGCAGCGACCCGAAGCGCTCGTCAGCCAGGCGCCCGAATCCCAGGGCCGCGATGACCTCCCCCGCCCCGCCGCGCACCGGCGTCTCCACCCAGACCAGTGGCTGGTCGAAGGGCACGCGCGCCTGCGCGCCGACGCGATCGCGCTCGTCGAACGGCCGCACGAACACCGTCCGACCCGAGAACACCGGCTCCAGGCGCCGGGCGAACTCGCCGCCGGCGACGGTGAGGCCGCAGTAATCGTCGTGCAGGGCGGCGATGATGGCACCGTCGCGGCCGATGAGGTTGACGGCCGCCGCCTCCTCGAGGGCGACGAAGGGCGCGATCTGGGCCAGCAGCGCATGGCGGGCCGGCGAGCGGCAGACGGCGGCCGCGTCCATCCCGCCGCGGGCGAGTTCCACCAGGGCCGCGGCATCCCGCTGCACGGGCTCGGCCGCGGCCCAGCGCTCCGCGGCGCGCTTCTTCTCGTCGATCCAGATGGCGAGCGCGCCCGACTCCGCCTCGAGCAGCGCGGTGAGGCCGGCGGCGCGCAGGTCGCGCAGCGACCCGCGCACCTGCCCGTAGGACCACCACCCCATCGCCGCCAGGGCGACCGCGACGATGCCCATGATCGCCACCAGGTTCCAGAACCGCTCGCGCGACTCGTCGCCGGGCATCGCGCCGGGCGGGCGCAGCAGCGCCGGCATGTCCTCGGGGATCTTGCGCAGGCCGGCGACGGGTTCGCGGGTGGGCATGCGCCCATCATACGAGACGCCGGCGCCGCAAAGAAAAAGGCCGCGCCCGGGGGCGCGGCCTGTGAGTAGTGCTTCGGCTTCGCTTCTTCTTCAGAACTTCCAGGTGACCCAGCCGTAGAAGATGTTGGCCTTGTAGTTCGGGTCCTTGTAGTAGCCCATCAGGTAGCTGTCCTGGCGGTTCGAGCCCGGGATCGTGTAGCGGTACCCGTCGAACTGCGCGTCGGCGTACTCGAACTTCTCGTACGCGTAGCCCGCGGTCAGGCTGATCGTCTTGCTGAAGGCGTAGGTGCCCTTCAGGTTGATCGCCGTGCGCTTGGTGTCGTCGTAGAGCGAGATGTTGCCCGGAATCGCCGTGACCACCGAGGGCGTCGAGAAGTCCATGGAGCCGTCGGTCTTGTAGTGCATCAGCGAGGCTGTGAGCTTGAGCTTCTCGCTCGCGGGCCAGTCGATGGCCAGGCCATACGCGTAGTAGGAGTCCTCGTTGAACCCCTGCCAGTTGTAGTTGCGCGACGTGTCCGGCTGGATCGGGTTGTACGGCTCGTTCCCCCCCGGCGGGAACCCCACCACGCGGTGCTGCGACTCGTACTCCACCTTCTCGTAGTCGCCGAAGACCGTGAACCGCCAGGCGGACGGGTCGCCGTAGGACACGCTGCCGTAGATCTCGCGGCGCTTGTCGTTCTGGCGGCCGAGGACGACGTCCTGGTACTTGTTGTCCTTCAGGTTGAACTCCACGCCCACGTCGAGGAACTCCGCCGGCGTCACGTCCAGGTTGAACTTCCACTTGTCCTGCTTGAGCTCGCCCGCGTCGAAGGCGGACTGGAAGCGGAACATGTAGTTCGCGTCCGTCGGCCCCGTGCCCGCGTTGCCCAGCTTGAAGTCGGACGAACGGTCGAGGTTGGAGTACTTCACCCTCGCGCTCACGTTCTCGAGCATGCTGGTCTTCCACTCCAGCCACCAGGTGCGGTCCTTCGAGCGGTTGTAGTCGTAGCGCTCGTCCTTGCGGTCCATGTCGAGGTAGTCCCAGCCGGCGCCCACGCGGTTGCCCTTGTTGACCCGGAAGAACGCGTCGATGCCGTAGTTCGTCTTTTCGTAAGAGTACGGTTCGTTCACGTACGTCGTGGACGTGACCGGCGCGCTGGTGAACGCCATGTGCGTGGAGTCGTCCTCGCGCTCCAGGGTGTTCATGTAGATGCGCGTGTCGAGGCCCCTGGTCGGCGTCGAGGTGAGCGCCAGCGTGAAGGTCTCGTTGTCCACCTTGCCGTCGAAGTTCGGCGTGTTCGGGCCCGTCGCGAGCATCGACGCCGCGGTGCCTGACGGCGACCCGGCGGCGATTCCGAGCACCGTCTGCCCGACGGCGAAGCTGCTCTCGAGCTCGTCCTTCGTGTAGCGGGCGGCGAGCGTCGAGTTGAGCGGCAGCTGGCGGATCGTGCCGTTCAGGGCGACGCGCGTGTACTCGTTGCCGGCCCCGAGGTAGGTCGTGTCCGTGCCGCTGCTCCAGAACCCGTTGGTCCAGTTGACCTTCGTGTTGTCGGTCTCGAACTTGCTGCTCATCCACGAGGCGGAGAAGTGCATCCTCTTGGTGGCGTAGCCGCCCTCGACCGTCCAGTTCTTCGTCGTGTACTCGACCGGGAAGGCCAGGTCGACGTAGCCGTTGCCGGGGCTCATGCCGTGGGAAGACGCGCCGAGCTTGGAGCCGCTGGTGGTCACCTGGTTGCCGTCGACCCGGAAGTACCAGGGCGACAGGCCACCGAACTCGAAGTAGCCGCCGTCGTCGCGCCGGTCGTAGCCCACGTTCACCGAGTTCCAGGTGGTCGTGTTGAGAAGCGGCCAGCCCGTGGCGGTGTGGTTGCTGGTGCCGGCGCCAGCGTAGGGCGTGAGGCCGCCCTCGAGGAAGTTGCGGGTCAGCGAGTCCGAGAAGAGCCGGTACTTGAATCGGCCGTATGAGCCGCCCCGCAGGTTGATGTACTGGTCGTCCCGGCCGATGTTCTCGCCGAAGAAGTCGAACCAGTGGGCGCTGCTGCGCCCCTTGATGTCCCAGCCGAAGAGCACGCCGTCGGAGAGGTCGCGGATGTCGTTGAGCTTCGAGGGATCGACCGCGTCGTCGTCGTCGGAGGCGATGCCGCCGAGGTTGACGGACCCGGAGATCTTCAGGGAGTCTTGCGCGAAGACCGGCGCCGCGAGGAACAGGTTCGCGATCAGGATCGAAATGAGCTTCTTGTTCATGATCGTCATCCCCTTAGCGGATCAGGTAGCGACCGCGGTTCGTCGGTGCATTGGAACCGTGGATCGAGTTGTGGCAGTTCAGGCACGAGCGGGAGATGAAGCGCGTGCTCGGCGTGGTGACGGGCTGGCCGTTGGCGCCTATCCAGGCCTGGTTCTGGCCGTAGAACGCGGTCGGGTGCCGGCCCTGCACGTGGCAGTCCTGGCAGAGGTTCGGGACCTTCTCGTTCAGGAGCTTGCCGTGGGACGAGCCGTGCGGCGTGTGGCAGGAGAGGCAGTTCTCCTCGACCGGCGGGTGCCCGAACATGAACGGGCCGCGCTTGTCGGCGTGGCAGGAGAAGCACTGCTGGTTCACGCTCTCGTGCTTCACCATGGCCTGGGTGAGGGCGCCGTGCGGGTTGTGGCAGTCGGAGCACTTCACCTTGCCTTCGAGGATCGGGTGGTGCGAGGGCTTCATCGTGGCGTTCCGGACCTGCTTGTGGCACGTGCCGCAGGTGTCGGCCTCGATGGTGCGCGAGGTGGTCGAGTACGGCTGGGCGATCGGGTTCTTCACCTTGCCGTGGATGTTGTGGCAGCTCGAGCAGGACACGTCGTTCTGGGCGTGCTTGCCGGCTTCCCAGAAGCCCAGCTGGCGGTTGCCGGCGTGGCAGCTCATGCACGCCTCGGACTTCTGCGCGCCGGTGTTGCCCTTCGCCTGCTTGTCGCCCACTACCGGTTTCTTGCCGCGGCTCGCGACGTGCTCGGTGGCATCGCCGTGGCACGACTGGCAGGCCTTGCCGTTGGCGTCGTTCCCCGCGCCGTGGCCTGTGGACTTGATGGAGTCGTTGTTCTCCTCGTGACACTTGTTGCAGACCGGCTCGGTCCCCTGTGCCATGGCCGGAGCCGACCACAGGAACGCGAGCGACAGTGCGCAGGCCGTGACCAGCTTTGCCGCGAGACGATGGTGCATATTGCCTCCCAATGCGCCCGGATCCAGGGCGCTCTGTTGAAACATCCCGGCTCCCGGCTTTCGCCGGGCGAGCATGCAGCGCTCGCCGGTTTCCGTTTGTTGCATTCGACGCGTGGAACTCGAACCGCTTGCCGCCCGTTTGTCTGGTTCTGCTCGGCGACCCTTCCCCACCTTCGGGAAATTAGGGGCGAGGATACCCCCCGAGCACCCCCGCCGGGTTTGATGCGGATCAATCAGAGAGGGGGGTATGGGTCAAACCGCGCGCGCTCCGCGAGTAGTCGACAAAAGTGAAGGGGGAAAGCGTTGGTGGGCCCGGCTGGATTCGAACCAGCGACCAAGGGATTATGAGTCCCCTGCTCTAACCGTCTGAGCTACAGGCCCGCGGCCGGCGACTGCCGCCGTCCTGCCGGCATTGTAATGGCCGCGGGAGCCGCGCCCCGTGTTACGGGTGTCGTTACACGGCGACGCGGTTCGCGCGGAGTCGGGCAACGAGCCAGGCCACCAGCCCCGCCCCCATCACGTAGAACGAGATGCGCACCGCGCCCTGGGACTGCGCGTACGTGACGCTCGAGTAGAACAGGTACCCGCAGGTGGCGACGAACGCGAGCGGCAGGACGGGATAGAGCGGGACGCGGAACGGCCGGGCGACGTGCGCGTAGCGCGCGCGCAGCACGAACAGGCCGATCCCCACCAGCACGAGGAAGCCCCAGAAGACGGGCGCGGTGAACTCCACCATGGTCTTCACCCCCCCCTGCTCCACCGCCGCGAAGGCCACGAGCAGCAGCGCGATCCCCGACTGCACCAGCAGCGCGACGACCGGCGTGTTGCGCCGCCCGTGCCAGCGGCTCATGAACGAGAGCAGCGGCCAGTCCTGCCCGAGGGCGTAGTTGCTGCGGGCGCCGACGATCATCGTCGCGTTGATCGAGGTGAGCGCCGCCATGGCGACCAGCGCGGCGATCAGCGTCTCGCCCGCCGGCCCGAGGGCGGCGAGGAGCACGTCGGCGCCGACGGCCTTGCTGGCCTTCAGGCCCTCGAAGCCGAGCCCGGTGACGAGCGCGAGGACGAAGAGGCCGTAGACCAGAGCCAGCACGCCGATCGAGATCACCAGGACCCGCAGGATCGCGCGCTGCCCGCCCCGGACCTCGGCCGATATGTAGGCCGCCTCGTTCCAGCCGCCGAAGGTGAACAGCACGAAGACCAGGGCGAGCCCGAACATCGCCGGCATGCCGCCGTCCGCCGCCGGCGCGGCAGGCGCCGCGGCGGGCGCGGGGCCCCCGATCATGAGGCCCGCGACGATCACGAGCAGCACGCCGGCCACCTCGATGGCCGTCAGGACGTTCTGCATCCGTGCCGACTCGCGCAGGCCGAGCGCGTTGACGACGGTGAGCGCCACGATGACGAGCGCCGCGTAGATCGCCGGCGAGTGCGCGCCGAGGCCGGCCACGCGGGCCAGGTAGTCGCCGCAAACGTAGGCGAGCATCGCGATGGACCCGGTCAGGATCACGCTCACGCGCGCCCACCCGAAGAAGAAGCTCACGTCCCGCCCGTAGGCGCGGGTGAGGAAGTGGTAGTCGCCGCCGGCGTGCGGGAAGGCCGCGGCCATCTCCGCGTAGCAGAGGGCGCCTGCCAGCGTGAGGGCGGCGCCGCCCGCCCATGCCGCCCACATCCATCCGGGCGACCCGGCCAGCCCCGCGATTGTCGACGGCAGGGCGAATATCCCGCCGCCGATGACGATGCCGACGATGATCATCACCGCGTCGAGCGTCGATAGCCGCGGCCGGGGGACGGCGCCGACTTCGTCCGGGGAGGTCATCGGCGGACGGTCATGAAAAGCCCCGCCGGAGCGGGGCAGGAGTTGCGGTCACCGGCGCCCGTCTCGGCGGCCCGGCGGCCCGCGATCAGCCCTCGCCTTCCAGGAAGCTGCGCAGCTTCTCGGAGCGCGACGGGTGGCGGAGCTTCCGGAGCGCCTTCGCCTCGATCTGGCGGATGCGCTCGCGCGTGACGTCGAACTGCTTGCCGACCTCCTCGAGCGTGTGGTCGGTGTTCATCTCGATGCCGAAGCGCATGCGCAGCACCTTGGCCTCGCGCGGCGTGAGCGAATCCAGCACGTCCTTGGTGGCTTCGCGCAGGCTCGCGTAGAGCGCGGAGTCCGAGGGGGCGAGGCCGGCCTGGTCCTCGATGAAGTCGCCGAGGTGGGAATCGTCGTCGTCCCCGATGGGCGTCTCCATGGAGATGGGCTCCTTGGAGATCTTCAGGATCTTGCGGATCTTCTCCTCGGGCATCTCCATCTTCACGGCGAGCGTGGCCGGGTCGGGTTCGTTGCCCGTCTCCTGCAGGATCTGGCGGGAGATGCGGTTCATCTTGTTGATCGTCTCGATCATGTGCACCGGGATGCGGATGGTGCGCGCCTGGTCGGCGATCGAGCGCGTGATGGCCTGGCGGATCCACCACGTGGCGTAGGTCGAGAACTTGTAG
>JAMPXV010000180.1 GCA_023700985.1 Lysobacter sp. | reverse complement strand
GCTCAACCGCCGCAGCGCCACGCTCTCCAACCTGGAGTCGGTGCTGCTCTCGATCCTGCAGCCGGCGGCGGCCACGCTCATCCTCTACCTCGCCTGGCGGCTGGCGGAGACGCCCTCGGCGCGCGCTCTCTCGGTGGGCGAGTTCGTCGCCTTCCAGGCCGCGATGTTCGGCCTACTCGCGGGCGTGCACGGCATCGTGGCCACCGCCCTGGACCTCGCCGCGCTCGCCCCTGTCTGGGAGCGCGCGCGGCCGATCCTCGCCACGCCGCCCGAGGACAGCGTGCGCGGCAAGATCCGCCACGACCCGCAGGGCGCCATCGACTTCGCGGGCGTGTCGTTCGCGTACCCGGGCGGCCCCGAGGTGCTCTCCGACATCGACCTCGCCATCCGCCCCGGGGAGTTCGTGGCGATCGTGGGGGCGAGCGGGTCGGGGAAGTCGACGCTGTTGCGCCTGCTGCTGGGGTTCGAGTTCCCGGGGCGCGGCACGGTCCGCTTCGACGGCCGCGTGCTGCAGGCGCTGGACCTGCGGAGCCTGCGCTCGCGCATCGGCACCGTGCTGCAGGGCGGGCGGCTGTGGGCCGGCGACATCCTCACCAACATCGTGGGCGCCTCCAGCCTCAACGTGGACGACGCGTGGGACGCGGCGCGCGCCGCGGGCCTCGCGGCCGACATCGAGGCGATGCCCATGGCCATGTACACCCTCGTGGGCGAGGGGGTGAGCACGCTCTCGGGCGGGCAGCGCCAGCGCGTGCTCATCGCCCGCGCCCTGGTGGGGCGGCCGCGGATCCTGCTGCTGGACGAGGCCACGAGCGCGCTGGACAACCTGTCGCAGGCGGCGGTGCTGGAGACCCTCGAGTCGCTGGAGGCGACGAGGGTCGTCATCGCGCACCGCCTGGCGACGGTGCGCAATGCCGACCGGATCGTGGTCCTGGAAAAGGGCCGGATCGTCCAGCAGGGGACGTTCCGGGAACTGGCCGCCGTGCCGGGGCCGTTTGCCGCGATGCTCGCGCGGCAGGTGGCCTGACCGGCGCCCGGCCGGGGCGCTGCTAGTTCTTCTTCGTCAGGCCGTCGGCGGACGCGACCTGCGTGCCGGCGAGCGGCGGTTCGCGCTTGGCGGTCACCGTCACCTTGTCGAGCTTGACCACCTGCTGCGGCTGCTCGCGCTTGGCCGTCACGGTGATCTTCTCGAGCTTCACGATCTGCTGTCCGCCGGACACGTCGTCGAGTTGCTGGTCCGAAAGCTCGCCTTCGGGCTGGCCGATCTGGTTCTGGTCTTTGTTCGACATGGTCACTCCTCGACTGGGTCCGTTACGAGCCGGGCCGGGGCCCGGGGCGAAAGCAAGATATCACGCTTTCGACCGATGTCATCCTATAGGCGGGGGGTATCGGGTGCGCCGCCCCATTCGGCACCCGATGTGCCGAATATTCCACAGAAAGCCGCAAAAGGGGTCAGAGTCATTTCCACGGAAATGACTCTGACCCCTTTTTGCGTGAACCCTCCGGGGGGCTATTTCCCCAAAGCGAGCAGGGTTATCGCCAGGGCGTTAGCCGCCACCACCGCCCAGCCCACCTGCTTGAGCTTGCGGGGGGAGAGCGCCAGCCTGTTCACGACGACCACCCCGGCCAGGGGCAGGCAGGCGGCGAGCGCGACCGTGCGCCAGTCCGGAACCCAGACCCAGGCCGACAGGGCGGCAAGGAGCGCGAGGCGGGCCGTCCAGGTGGCGGCCGGGACCACCCAGGGAGTGGCGCCGGTCACCCGGGACTTGATGGCGTGCACCGCCAGGGTGGCGCTCACCGTGACCGCGAACCAGAGCACGGGCGGACCGAATAGCGCCGTGCCCGCCGCGCCGCCGGCCGCGGCCACGGGAAGGTGCATGGCGGAGAATGCGGCGCCGGCGACCACCTCGCCGCGCAGCGTCTTGAGATTCTTCGAGAGCACGACGGGGACGAGCCCCGCCGCGAACACCGCCGGCACCAGCGCCAGCCAGCGTGCCAGGGGAGGCGCGAGCCACAGCGCCGCCAGCCCCGCCACGACGCCGGCACCGCCCAGGAGCACCAGCAGGCGCCGCGCAGCGCCCGCGTTCTCTTCCTGCGCGCGCTTGCCTCGCACGCCCAGCAGGACGACGAGCGGTTCGTTGGCGAGGAAGAGAAGGATTGCCGCCGCGACGAAAAGCCAGGCGGCCGCCCCGGGAGAGCCCAGGACGAGTCCCGACAGGAGGGGAAAGCCGAGTTCGGCGTAGGCGCCGTGCTCGCGGGGCAGGAGGTGCTTTCTCATCGCACCCCGGAAGATACCCGCCCCGTGCGGTCGTGCAACCGGTTCCGTCAACCCCGCCGGCAGGCCGGCGGGGCGTGGCCGCTCAGCCCTGGCGGTGCCTCATCGGCATCGGGCGGGGCTGGGCGCGAAGCTGCTCGCGCTGCTCCTTCGTGAGGACCGCCTCGGCCTTGGCGCGCGCTTCCAGCCGCGCCTCGAACATCTGCTTGCGGACGGCCGCCGCCTCGTCGTAGCGCTTGCGGGCGGCCGCGGTGTCCAGTTCGGCGGACTTGGCCGCGTCCTGCGACTGCCAGCGGATCTCGCGCAGCGAGCCCATCAGCGCGTGGTTCCTGCGCTGCACGTCGCGGCGGATCTCGGTGATCTTGGCGCGCTGCTCGGGGGTGAGGTCGAGGGCTTCGAGGGCGGCAAGCCCGGGGCCCTGCCCCATGGCGCCGCCCGCCATGCCCTGGCCACCGTGCATGCCGTGGCCGCGGCCCTGCATCATGCCCTTGCCTCCCATGCCGGGGCCCATGCCCTGCCCCATCATCGGGCACTCGGCCTGGCCCGCCATCCCGGCGCCCTTGCCGGGGCCGCCCATCATGCCCTGGCCCATGCCGGGGCCCATCTGCGCGGCGGCGATCGTGGAAAGGGTGGCCGCGGCGAGGGCGGCGAGCGCGAATCGGGTTTTCATGGCCTGCTCCTTGGAGAAACGAGTGACGATGGGGAAAGCATAGGCCCGCCGCCGCGATTTCCGAAGGACGCATTGGCAACAATTTGTGTCTGGCCCGACCCGCGGCGGGCGCCATCCCCGCAAGTGGGCGCTTCCCCGGCGATAATGCGGGCAACGTGACGGACTTCCGCGACCACCACATCAATAAGGCCCTCGACGAGGTCGTGGGGCCGTACCGGCCGGAGGCGACCCCGCACGCGCGCCTGCGCCGCATCGCCGCGATCGCGGCCGTTGCGCTCGCGGTGTTCGCCGGGTTCTGGGCCGCGCTCTACTTCTCGTCGCCGAAGCACGCCGCGAAGCCCGCCACCGGCAAGTCGATCCCGATCCAGCTCCTGCCCCCGCCGGCAAAGCGCTGAACGCGCCGGCCTGGTCGCCGGGACTCTCAGGGCGCGGCTTCCTCCCGGGGCGCCACCGCGGACCCGAGTGCGGCGCCGCAGTGCAGGCAATAGGCGGCTTCCGGCAGGTGGCCCGCTGCGCCGCAGGCCCCGCAGGCGCGCGATGCGGGCGTGTCCAGCATCCGCCGCGCCGTCATCTCCGCCGTGACGATGCCCGTGGGGACCGCGAGCGTGCCCCAGCCGACGAGCATCATGAAAGAGGCGACGAGGCGCCCGATGTCCGTCTTCGGCGTGATGTCGCCGAAGCCCACCGTGGTCATCGTCGTGATGGCCCAGTAGATCGCCGTGGGGATGCTGGTGAAGCCGTTCTCCGGGCCCTCGACCACGTACATCACCGTGCCCATGATCACCACGATCATCATCACCGCCGACAGGAACACGAGGATCTTGCGCCGGCTCGCCACGAGCGCGCGGCCCATGGCCTGGTACTCCCAGACGTAGGCGGTGAGCTTGAGCACGCGGAACATGCGCAGCAGCCGCAGGATGCGCACGTCGATGAGCGCCTGCGCCTCCGGGAACAGCACCGCCACGTAGGTCGGCAGGATGGAGAGCAGGTCCACGATGCCGAAGAAGCTCGTGGCGTAGCGCAGCGGGTGGCGCACGCAGGAAAGCCGCGCCACGTACTCGACGGTGAAAAGCAGCGTGAAGCCCCACTCGAGCGCGTGGAACTGCGCCTGGTATTTCGCGTGCAGCGTCCCGACGCTGTCGGCCAGGACCACCGCGACGCTCGCGAGGATGGCGACGATGAGCAGCTTGTCGAAGAGGAGGCCCGCCGGCGTGTCCGACTCGAAGATCACCGTGTAGAACCGCAGCCGCCAGCCGCCTTGCGGCCTGCCGAAAACGTCCCTTCTCGCCGGTTTCATTGCTGCGCCCCCTGCACCATGTCGTCCTCGCCCGCCTTACGCCGCCTGCCGGAACCTCCGGAAGAACTCCCCCACCGCGGCGGCGGCGAGCCCCGCGTCCGCTTCCGTCACGGTCTCCGCCGGGTTGTGGCTCACGCCGCCGGCGCCGCAACGGATGAAGAGCATGCAGACCTCCGTGGCCTCCGCCATCACCATGGCGTCGTGGCCGGCGCCGCTCGGCAGCCGCCGCACCGGCGCTCCCGCCGCGGCCACGCTCTCCGCCAGCAGGTCCTGCAGGCGCGGCGAGCACGGCGTGGCCCGCACCGCATGGTTGCGCCGGGCCGAGACGGCCACTCCGCGCCGGGCCGCGATCGCATCGAACGCGGCGAACACGTCGCGCTCCGCGGCCTCGCGCAGGGCATCCTCCCCCGAGCGGATGTCCACGGTGAACGAGACCTCGCCGGGGATCACGTTCCCGGTGCCGTCCTTCACTTCGAGGAGGCCCACCGTGCCCACGAGTCCCGCCTGCGACTTCGCGCGCGACTCCACCGCGGCCACCATCTCCGCGGCGGCGGCGAGCGCGTCGTGGCGCATGGCCATCGGCACGGTGCCCGCGTGCCCTGCCGCACCCGTCACCGTCACGAGGTGGCGCGTCCCGCCGGCGATCGCGGTGACGACGCCGAGCGGCAGGCCCTCCCCGAGGAGCACGGGGCCCTGCTCGATGTGCACCTCGACGTAGGCGGCCAGCCGCGCGGGATCCGCCGGGTTCGCGGCGATGGCCGCGGGATCGAGGCCGGCCTCGCGCATCGCCTCGTCGAAGCGCACGCCGGCCGCGTCGCGGCGGCCGAGGAGCGCGGCGTCGAACTTGCCCAGCAAGGCGCGGCTGGCGAGGAAGCTCGTCTGGAAACGCGCGCCCTCCTCGTCCGCGAAGGCGACGACCTCGATGGCGTGCGGCAGGCGCTCGCCGCGGCGATGGAGGTCCGCCACGCAGGCGATGGGCACCAGGATGCCGAGGATGCCGTCGTACTTCCCGCCGTTGCGAACCGAGTCGTAGTGGGACCCGGTGACCAGGGCCTTCGCGCCGGGGGATTCGCCTTCGTAGCGCCCGATCACGCTGCCCGCGCCGTCGGTGCGGACATCCATCCCCGCCTCGCGCATCCACGCGGCGATCTGCGCGGCCGCGGCGCGGTGGGCCGGGGTGAGCCAGGTGCGCGTGTAGTGGTCGGGGGAGTCGCTGTGGCGGGCGAGGGCTTGCGCGCGGGCGAGGATGTCGCGCCCGGCGCCATCGATGTCTGTCGGGATCATGGATAGAATTCTCGCACGCATGAACCCATCCGCCCCCCTGCTGCTGCCCGCCGCCACGCTCACTCCCGACTGGGTCGAGCGCGAATACAACAACCGCGAGCTCGTCCCGGACCACCCCGCCTACTTCACGCGCTGGGAGCAGGACTCGGAGTACGTGCGCCGGACGCTGCCCGGCCGGCTGGACCTGCCCTACGGCCCCGATCCCCGCCACCGCATCGACCTGTTTCCCGCCCGGGGGAGCGACCGGCTGCTGGTGTTCTTCCACGGCGGGTACTGGCGCGGCCTCGACAAGCGCATGTTCGCGTGGCTGGCGCCGCCGTGGGTGGCCGAGGGCGTGAGCTTCGCGCTGGTGAACTACCGGTTGTGCCCGGCGGTGCGCATCGCCGACATCGTGGACGACGCGATCGCCGCGCTGAACTGGATCGCCATCCACGCGCCGGTGTACGGGGCGGGCGCGGGGCGCATCGTGGCCTCGGGCCACTCGGCGGGCGGCCATCTCGTGGGCGCGATCTTCGCGGCCTCGCGCGAGTGCTTCGCCTTCGACCCGGCGCGGCTGGCCGGGGGCGTAGCCATCAGCGGCGTGTTCGACTTCTCGCCCATGCCGTTTTTCTCCGGCAACGCCGACTTCCGGCTGGACTCCGCCTCGGCCCGCGCCCTGGACGTGCATGACAGGCAGCCCACGAATCCCGCCCCGCTGGTCGTGGCGGTGGGGGGCGACGAGAGCGGCGAGTTCATCCGCCAGTCGCGCCTCCTCGCGGACCGCTGGGCTGCGCAGGTGCGGTCGCTGCGCATCCTGCCGGGCCTGCACCACTTCAGCGTCCTCGAGGCCCTGGCCGAGCGCGGCCAGCCCCTGCACGACGACACGCTCTCCCTCTTCTGAAAAGGGGGTGGAAGCAATTGGGACGGTTCTACCGTGAAAGTGGGACGGTTCTACAGAACCGGTCTATTCGGGCACTTTCGGATCAGCGCATCGAAAAGACGGAATAGACCGGTTCTG
>JAMPXV010000179.1 GCA_023700985.1 Lysobacter sp. | reverse complement strand
TGCAGCGTGCCGCAGATGAAGTCGCTCGCCGGCGTGGCCGCGAAGACCAGCCCGCGCTGCCCGGGCCGGAGCTTCTCGCCCGGCGGAAGCACGTGCGAGATGGATGCCGTGCCGCTCTTCACGATCGAGCCCATGGCCTTCTCGGCGATGTTGGCCAGGCCCCCCGCCTTGTTGCCCGGCGTCGTGTTGGCGGTGCGGTCGACGCGGCCGCGCTCGAGGTAGCGGTCGTACCAGCCCAGCTCGCGCACGATCGCCTCCGCCACCTCCGGCGTGGCCGCGCGGCTGGTGAGCTGCTCGACGGCGTCGCGCACCTCGGTGTTCTCGCTGAACATCACGGTGGCGCCGGCACGCACCAGCAGGTCGGCGGCGAAGCCCACCGCGGGGTTGGCGGTGAAGCCCGAGAAGGCGTCGCTGCCGCCGCATTGCACACCCACCACCAGTTCGCTGGCCGGAACCGTTTCGCGACGGCGGGCGTCCAGGCGCGCGAGGTGCGGCTTGGCGCTCTCCACGATGTCGTCCAGCATCGACATGAAGCCGACGTGGCTGTCCGCCTGCAGGCAGACCGTCTCCGGGCCGAGGCCAGCGTCGCGTCCGTCCGCGATCGGGAAGGACCCGGGCGGGAGCAGCCGGTCGGGCTGCAGTTTCTCGCAGCCCAGGCTCACCACCATCACCTCGCCGCCGAAGTTCGGGTTGAGCGAGATGTGGCGAAGCGTGCGGATGGGAATGACCGCATCGGGCGCGTCGATGGCCACGCCGCAGCCGTAGCTGTGCTCGAGGCCGATGACGTCGTCCACGTTCGGGTACAGCGGCAGCAGCTCGGCCTTGATGCGCGCCACCGCCTGCGCCACCACGCCCGCCACGCACTGAACGGTGGTGGTGATGGCGAGGATGTTGCGGGTGCCCACCGAGCCGTCGGCGTTGCGGTAGCCCTCGAAGGTGTGGCCGGCAAGCGGCGCCATCGCCGGCGGCTTCACGGTGGCCATCGGCAGGCCCTCGAGCGCGCGGGCGTCGGGAATCCTCAGCACGCGCTCGTGCACCCAGCTGCCGGCCGGGAGGTCCTTGAGCGCGTAGCCGATGGGCACGCCGTAGCGGCGCACGACGGCATCCTGCGGGATGGCCTCGAGCGCCACCTTGTGCCCCTGCGGAACCTTCTCGAGGAGCGCGGTCCCTGCCCCCGGGACGCCGGCAGGAAGCACGGTGCCGGCCGGGAGGCCCCCGTCGTTGGCGACGATGGCCACGTTGTCGTCCGCGTGCATGCGGAGGGTGAGCGGGGGGCGGGAGTGGGTCATGGAATCTGGAGGCGCGGGCCGGAATCGAACCGACGTAGACGGATTTGCAATCCGCTGCATAACCACTTTGCTACCGCGCCTGTGGCGCCCGGCCCTGGGTCGGCCGCGAGCTTGAAACGATTCGGGGGGAGGATGGACCTCCCCCCGAAGGGAATCTGGAGCGGCAGAAGAGTCTCGAACTCTCGACCTCAACCTTGGCAAGGTTGCGCTCTACCAACTGAGCTACTGCCGCGTGAAGCCCCGGATTATAACGGCTTCGCAGCGGGCGCGGCAACCACCGGGTCACCCGGGCCTGCCGGGCACGTGGGAATATTGAAATCAACGCGGAAAACCCCCACTATCCGCAGGGTTTTGTCACGGTGATCGCGTGGGGCCTGCCCACTCCCGGCCACGCACCTGGCTCGGCTTCCTGAAATTGGGGAGGTATCAATGAACGGAATCGGGGTGTCAAAACGGGCTCTCGCGTTTGCGCTCTTGCTCTCGGCCAGCCATGGGCTCGCCGCCTCGCCACTCGAGGCGGGTGGCGCCCACTCGCTGGCCGTGGCCTCCGACGGGACGGTCCTCAGCTGGGGTAACGACGACTGGGGACAGCTCGGCACCGGCAGGGCCCTCGCGTTCGCGAGCCCGCTCGAGGTTCCGCCGCTTCGTGGCGTCCGCCGGATCTCCTCGGGCCTCGTCCACACGATCGCCCTGCAGGCCGACGGCACCGTCTTCGCCGTCGGGGACAACCTCGGCGGGCAGCTCGGGGACGGGACGAACACCACCCGCATCGTCCCGGTGCTCGTCTCCGGCCTGACAGGGGTCGTGGCCATCGATGCGGGCACGTATTTCAGCCTCGCCGTCCGCAACGACGGCACCGCCTGGGCGTGGGGGTCCAACGACCAGGGCCAGCTCGGCGATGGCACGACCGACACCCGGAACCTGCCCGTGCGCGTGACGGGGCTCGCGGGGGTGGCGGGAGTCTCCGCCGGCTACGACCACGCGCTCGCGGTCCGCTCGGACGGAACCGTGTGGGGATGGGGAAACAACGTCAAAGGCCAACTGGGCGATGGAACGACCCTTTCCCGCAGGACGCCTGTCGCCGTCACCGGGCTCGCCGACGTTGTCGCGGTTTCCGCCGGCGGCGAGCATTCGCTGGCGCTTCGCCGCGATGGCACCGTCTGGGCCTGGGGCGGCAATTCCAACGGCCAGCTCGGCAACAACGCCGAGGGCGACCGGAATACGCCGGTGCAGGTGGTGGGGCTTTCCGGCATCACGGCGGTCTCGGCGGGAAGCAGCTTCTCTGTGGCGCTCGCGGCGGACGGCACCGTCTGGTCCTGGGGGTACAACCTCTTCGGGCAGCTCGGCGACGCGGGCGAGACGTTCCTGTTGTCGCGCAAGCCCGTGCGCGTCGCCTCGCTCACGGGGGTCGTGACGGTGGTGGCGGGCGACAACCACGCCGTGGCGGTGCGCGCCGACGGCTCGACCTGGTCGTGGGGGCACAATAACCAGGGCCAGCTGGGCGACGGCACCACCACCAACCGCGGCACGCCCGTGCGCGTCACCGGGATCGCCGGGATCGCCTCGGTCTCCGCGGGTCGCTATCACAGCCACGCCATCGCCCAGGACGGCCGCGTCTGGGGCTGGGGCTCGAACAGCGACAGCCAGCTGGGCACCGGCGTCGCGGTTTTCCGCAGCGTCCCCGGAGCGGTCACCGGGCTCTCGGGGGCCGTTTCGGTCGCGGCGGGCTATGCCACGTCCTACGCCCTGAAGAGCGACGGCACGGTCTGGTCGTGGGGCGCCAACGTGATCGGCGCCCTGGGCACCGGCCCCGGCGAGGCGCGGTCGATGCCGGCGCAGGTGACAGGCCTCGGCGGCGTCACGGCGATCGCCGCGGGATTCAACCTCGGCGTCGCGCTTCGCCAGGATGGCACGGTGTGGGCCTGGGGGAGCAACCTCCAGGGACAGCTCGGTCCGAACGCGACATTCTTCTGGTCCGAGACGCCCGTGCAGGTCGCGGGGCTCTCGCAGGTCACCGCCATCGCCGCCGGCTTCGGGCACATCCTCGCGCTGCGCGCCGACGGGCGCGTCTTCGCGATCGGCTACAACTCGAACGGCCAACTCGGCGACGGCACGACGAGCAACCGCGCGAGCCCGGTGGCCGTTTCCGGCATCACCGACGCGGTCGCAATCGGCGCCGGCGAGTACCACTCCCTGGCGGTGCGGCGCGACGGGACGGTAGTCGCGTGGGGCGCCAACGGCGCAGGCCAGCTCGGGGACGGCACGCAGGCCGACCGCGCCACACCGGTCGTCTCCTCCGGCCTCGCCGGCATCGCGTCCGTCACCGGCGGCATAAGCCATTCCCTCGCGCTCGGGGCCGACGGGCGCCTGTTCGCGTGGGGCAGCGGCGTACCCGAGGAACAGTACGTGGGGTTCCGGTCGGTCCCGGGGCCCGTCACGGGCTTTTCCCAGGGCGCCACGATCTCGGCCGGCTACTTCCACTCCATCGTCAGCCGGACCGACGGTAGCGTGTGGTCGTGGGGGTACAACCTGGACGGGGAATTGGGCGACGGCACGCTCCTCTATCGCACCAACCTCGTCGTCGTGCTGCGCCGCGACGGCGGGGGCAACGTCGCCTCCAACGACTGGTTCCTAGACCTCGCCCCGGCCCTTCCCACCACGATTCCCGCGGACAAGGTTCCCGTCTTCCTCGTTGTCGCCTCGCCGGCCGGAGGCGACGTCACGGCGCGTATCCGCTACCGGCCACAGGATGTGGGTTCCTCCGGCAGCGTCTACGTCTTCGCGCTGGCGCCCGCCGATGCCGTCAAGGCCTCGGCCGACGGCTCGCCGCCCGTGGCCTACGGCAAGACGACGGTCCGGGGAGGCGCGAAGGAAACGCCGGTGGCCTGCGTCCTCGCGCAGCTGAACGCCGCGGGCCAGCTCCAGGCGGTCACTGCCGGGCAGCTGCAGGCCTATGTGAGCGGGACCCTCTCGGCACAGGGGCAGGCGGTCAACATCCTGAACGGCGCATCGATGGTCAACATCGGCGGCGCGACGTTCTACGTGGGATACGGCACCGACCCCGCCTCGATGCTCAACGGCGGCCTCAACCGCGGCGTCATCACGGTGCCCGCCGCCAGGGAGTGCAAGCCGCAGGCGCCGCAGACGGGATGGTGGTGGAACCCCGCGGAAGGCGGACGTGGCTACTCGATCGAAGTCGCGGGGAACCATATCTTCTTCGCAGCATTTCTCTACGACGAGTCCGGCAGGTCGCGCTGGTACGTGGCGACCGGCACCACCTCGCTCGACGGCTCGCTCTTCGTGGGCGACCTCCTCGACGCCCGCGGCGGCCAGTCGCTCTCCGGCCCCTACCGCGCGCCGGCCATCTCGACCGTGGGGCCCATCACGCTTTCGTTCAACACCGCCTCGCAGGGCACGATGGTGTGGCCCGGCGGCGCGGTGCCCATCGAGCGGTTCAACATCATGCCCGGCGGCCTCGCCGCCCCGCCGCTCGCCAACCAGCCGGAGAACGGCTGGTGGTGGAACCCCGACGAAAGCGGCCGGGGGTTCTTCATCGAGTGGCAGAACGGCCAGGGCGGGCCGCAGGCGGATCTGGCGGGCTACATGTACGACGATGCGGGCAACCCGGTCTGGTACCTGTCGGTGTACCCCACCCCCGACCCGCGGCGCTTCTCCGGCAACTGGTGGAGCTACGCCGGCGGACAGACCCTCACCGGGACTTACAAGCCGCCGACGCGCGTCAACGACAACGTGGCACCCGTCACGGTCGAGTTCCATGACGCGACGAACGCCACCATGACCCTGCCCGGCGGGCGGACCGTCTCCCTGCGGCGCCACCGCTTCTAGGCGCGCCGCCTTACGGTGCGGCGGGCTTGAGCGCCGCCTTGAGGTACACGATCATCGACCAGAGGGTGATGAGGGCCGCCACCCAGATGAGCACCCGCCCCACGGGGTTCGTGTGGATCAGGCCGAAGAGCACGCCGTTGAAGAGCAGGAAGGGGATGGCCACGAGCTGCGTCACGGTCTTCAGCTTGCCCAGCATGTTCACCGCGACGCTCTTCGCGTTGCCCACCTGCGCCATCCATTCCCGCAGTGCGGAGATGGTGATCTCGCGCGAGATGATGATGAGGGTGGCCAGCGGGTCCACGAACCCCTTCTCGGTGAGCACGATGAGGGCCGCGGCGACCATGAGCTTGTCGGCCACGGGGTCGAGGAAGGCGCCGAAGGGGGTGGTCTGGTTCCAGCGGCGCGCGAGGTAGCCGTCGGCCCAGTCGGTGATCGCGGCGATGATGAAGATCCACATCGAGACCACGCTCGCCGTGCGCTCGTCGATCCACGACTCCGGGACGTAGAGGACGGCCACGAAAAGCGGGATCGCCACGATCCGGAGGTACGTGAGAACGAGCGGCAGGTTGAGTCGCGGGACGTGCATCAATGCAGTTCGTTGTAGATCCGTTCCGCCAGTTTACGGCTGATCCCCTCCACCCGCTCGAGATCCTCCACGCTCGCCGCCATCACCCCCTGCAACCCGCCGAAGTGCGCCAGCAGCCTCTGGCGCCGCTTCGGCCCCACCGAGCCGATGTCCTCCAGGCGCGAGGCGGTGCGTGCCTTGCCGCGCTTGGCCCGGTGCCCGGTGATGGCGAAGCGGTGGGCCTCGTCGCGCACCTGCTGGATGAGGTGCAGCGCCGGGTGGTCGGGGGGTAGCCGGCGCGCGCCCTCTTCCCCCGCCACGAAGAGCTGCTCGAGGCCCGGCTTCCTCTCCTCGCCCTTGGCCACCCCGACCATCGCGATCCCGGCGAGCCCCAGGTCCTGCATCACCGCCGTGGCCGCGTTGAGCTGGCCCAGGCCGCCGTCGATGAGGATCAGGTCCGGCGTGCGGCCCTCCCCCTCGGCGAGCTTGCGGTAGCGCGCCTCCAGCGCGTAGCGCATGGCGCCGTAGTCGTCCCCGGCGGCCACGTCCTTCACGTTGAAGCGGCGGTACTCCGAGGGCTGCATGCCGCCCTTGTCGTAGACCACGCAGGAGGCCACCGTCGCCTCCCCCATGGTGTGGCTGATGTCGAAGCACTCGATGCGGGCCACCGGAGCCTGCGCCCCGAGCGCCTCGGTGAGCGCCGCCCCCCTCGCCTCCTGGGTGGCGTGGGCGGCCAGGCGGCTCACGAGGGCGAGCTCGGCGTTCTTGCGCGCCATCTCCAGCCACAGCCGCACCTCGCCCTGCGGGCGGGTGAGCACCGTGACCGCGCGGT
>JAMPXV010000178.1 GCA_023700985.1 Lysobacter sp. | reverse complement strand
CTCAGGCACGGTCCTCGAAAGTCACGGAATAGACCGGTTCTGTAGAACCGTCCCAAAAGTAACGGTAGAACCGTCCCACCAACGTTCCACTACGCGACGCGAAGCACCTGTTCGTCGGCGACGACGAAGACCTGGTCTCCCGCGCGAGGGCGCACGACGGCCGAGCCGGTGAAGGCCCCGAAGGAGGGCAGCACGCCCACGCGAGGGCCGAACCAGAAGCACGGCAGGCGAAGCGACTGGCCGCCGCGTTCGGAGAGGCGGACCGCCGGGTGGATGTGACCCGCCAGCGCGTAACCGCCGCGCACCGGGACCGGTTCGTGCACGAGCGCAAAGGGTCCCAGCGCCTCGCCGGGGTTCACGCAACGCACGCCCCACTCGACAGGCGGGTCGCCGGCGCGGTCGTCGTGGTTGCCGCGCACCAGCGTGATCGCAAGGTCCGCGCGCGACGCGCGCCAGCTTGCGAACCGGTCGAGCGTAGAAGGCGCCCTTCCCTGCGCGCTGTGCAGGAAGTCGCCCAGGAACACGAGGTGCTCGGTCGCCCTCCCGGCGAGCGCGCGGTCCAGGCGGTCCACGTTGTCCGCGGTCGTGCCAGTCGGCAGGGGAATGCCGGCGCTGCGGAAGCTCGCGGCCTTGCCGAGGTGGAAGTCGGCGACGAAGAGCGTGCGCTCGGCCGGCCAGTAGGCCACCCGCTCCGGCAACAGCACGAGGCGTTCGCCCGCCACGAGGCACTCGGTCATCGGACGTCACCCCCGCGTAGGCGGGGGTCCAGCTGGGTCCCCGCCTTCGCGGGGATGACCATGATGAAGGGTAGCGTCCCCTTCATGCGGAGGCGACATGCCGTCATGGGAAGAGCTCCGCCTGCGCGCCTTCCTCGGCACCGTCCGCCGCGCGGTCGAAATCGAGCTGCATGCGCCGCACGCGGTCGGCGAGCTTCTCGCTGGTGAGCTTCTCGCGAAGCCGCGCCACCATGAGCGGGAAGGCGAACGGCGTCGGCTTGTGCGTCTGCCGCAGCACCACGGGAGAGCCCGCGAGGCGCCGCATCGCCGCGGCCAGGCGCGAGAACTCGAGCTCGCGCTCCAGCACCTCGCGCTCGGCCTGCGCGAGGAGGGGGTTGCCGGCGTCCCAGCGCGCGAAGACCTCGTAGATGAGGCCGCTCGTGGCCTGTACCTGCTTGTTGGTCTTCGGCTGCCCCGGATAGCCCTGGAACACCAGCCCCGCGACGCGCGCGATCTCGCGGAACTGGCGCTTGGAGAGCTCGGCCGCGTTGAGGCTCGCCAGGACGTCGTCGAGGAGCCCCTCGGGCGAGAGCAGCCCCGCGCGCAGCAGCCCCAGCAGCTCGAAGCGCTCGCGGGAAAGGAGCTCGAAGCCGTAGTCGTTGAAGGCGAGCGAGAACGACGCGGGCCGGGTGCGCGCCAGACGCCAGGCGAGCAGCGCGGAGAGCCCCACGTGCACGTGCCGCCCCTCGAAGGGATAGCAGAAGATGTGGTGACCCTCGCGCGTTTCGCACTGCTCGACGAGGAGCTCCCGGCGGCGCGGGATGCGCGACCACGAGCGCTGCAACGCGAGGAGGCGCTCGACCGCGCGCATCTCCGGCTCGTCCGCGCGGCCCTCGAGGTGCGCCTCGAGGAGCTCGCGCACGCTTTCCGCCAGTTCGCTCGAGAGCGGGCTTCGCCCGCCCTGCCAGCGCGGCACCGTCGCCGACCCCGGCTTCGCCGGCCGCACCAGCGCCGTCATGCTCTCCACCCGGACCAGCTCCAGCACGTGCCCGGCGAACACGAACGCGTCGCCCGGCGAGAGCCAGGCGATGAACGACTCCTCGACGTGGCCGAGCCGCCGGCCGTTGAGGAAGCGCACATCCATCGAGGCGTCCGACACGATGGTGCCCACCGACATGCGGTGGCGCCGCGCGATGGCCGCGTCGCGCACCACGTGCCAGCCGTCGACTTCCTCCACGCGCCGGTACTCGGGATAGGCCTTGAGCGACTCGCCCCCGCGCGTGACGAAGTCCAGCGCCCAGCGCCACTCGGCCTCGTCGAGGTCGCGGAAGGCGCGCGTGGACTTCACCTCGGCCTTGAGCTCCTCCTCGACGAAGCCCTCCCCCGCCGCGATGGTGACGAGGTGCTGCGCGAGGAGGTCCAGCGGCTTCTCCACGGGACGGCGCGCCTCGATGCGGCGGGCCTGCGCCGCGCGCCGCGCCGCGGCCGCCTCCACGAACTCGAGCGCATGCGACGGCACGCAGCTCACGCGGCTCACCTGCCCCGGCGCGTGACCCGAGCGCCCGGCGCGCTGCAGCAGCCGCGCGACACCCTTGGGGCTGCCGATCTGCAGCACGCGGTCCACGGGGGAGAAGTCCACGCCGAGGTCCAGGCTCGAGGTCGCCACCACCGCCTTCAGCCGGCCGGCCTTGAGCCCGTCCTCCACCCAGCGGCGCACCTCGGCATCCAGCGAGCCGTGGTGCAGCGCCACGATCCCCGCCCACTCCGGCCGCGCCTCGATGATCGCCTGGTACCAGATCTCCGCCTGCGAGCGCGTGTTCGTGAAGACGAGCGTGGAGCGCGACTCGTCCAGCGCGGCGACCACGTCGGGGAGCATCGCGAGGCCGAGGTGCCCGGCCCACGGGAAGCGGTCGACGTCGGCGGGGATGAGCGTGTCGATGACGACGGGCTTGTCGGAGACGCCGCGCACGATGCGCCCGGGCGCGCCGGCGAGCAGCCGCTCGAGCGCCTCGTCGAGGTTGCCCAGGGTCGCCGAAAGCCCCCAGGTGCGAAGCGCCGGGTTCCAGCGCCGCAGGCGCGCCAGCGCCAGCTCCACCTGCACGCCGCGCTTGTTGCCGAGCAGCTCGTGCCACTCGTCCACGATCACCGCGCGGACCGATGCGAGCCTGTCGCGCGCCTCGGCCTGCGAGAGCATGAGCGAGAGGCTCTCGGGCGTGGTCACGAGGACGGCGGGAAGCTTCCTCGCCTGCCGCGCCCTTTCCGCGGCCGGGGTGTCGCCGGTGCGCATGCCGAGGGTCCAGCCGACTCCCGTCGCCTCGACGGCGGCGGCGAGCGACTGCACCGTGTCGCCGGCCAGCGCGCGCATCGGCGTGATCCACAGCACGCGAAGCGGCGCCGTCCCGGCCCCCTCCCCGGCCAGCGCCTCAGCCACGGGCCCGAGGAAGGCCGCGAGCGTCTTGCCCGTCCCCGTCGCCGAGTGCACGAGCCCCGACTCGCCGTCGAGGTAAGCGCGCCACACCTCGCGCTGGAAGTCGAAGGGCCGCCAGCCGTTGGCCGCGAACCACGCCTCGAGCCGCGCGGTCATCCGAGCACCCGGCGCGCGGTGAGGATGGTCGTCGCGTGGATCGCCACGGTGTCGTCGAGGTCGCGCCCGTACCCGCCCGCCATGGCGACGGCCACGGGCACGCCCCGCGCCGCGAGGCCGCCGAGCACCATCTCGTCGCGCCGCGCGAGGCCCTCCCGCGTGAGGCGCAGCCGCCCCAGCCGGTCGCCCTCGTGGGGGTCCGCACCCGCGAGGTAGATCGCGAGCTGCGGCCGCGAACGCTCCAGCGTCTCGGCGAGCCCGCGCGCGAGGTGCCGCAGGTACTCCTCGTCGCCGGTGCCGTCCGCGAGCTCGATGTCGAGGTCGCTCGCTTCCTTGTCGAAAGGGAAGTTGCGCGCGCCGTGGATCGAGAACGTGAACACCGAGTCGTCGCCGCGCAGGATCGCCGCGGTGCCGTTGCCCTGGTGCACGTCGCAGTCGATCACCGCCACGCGCGCGATCCCGGCCTCGGCCTGCATGGCGCGCGCGGCGATGGCCGCGTCGTTGAAGACGCAGAAGCCCTCCCCGCGGTCGCGGAAGGCGTGGTGGGTGCCGCCCGCGAGGTTGGCCGACCAGCCCTGCACGAGCGCGTCGCGGGCGGCCGCAACCGTCGCCCCGGCCGAGCGGCGCGAGCGCTCCACCATCGCTTCCGACCACGGAAAGCCGATGCGGCGCACCTCGTCCGCGGAAAGCGTTCCGCCGCGCACCCGCGCGAGGTAGGCGGGGCAATGCGCCCGCAGGATCTCCCCGTCGCTTGCCGCCGCGGGCACGCGGAAGTCGTCGGGACGGAACTCGCCCGAGGCGCCCAGCCGCTCGCGAAGCCGCGCGTACTTGGCCATCGGGAAGCGGTGCCCCGGCGGCAGCGGCAGCACGAAGTGGTCCGCGTAGTAAAGCGTCACGGCGCGATCGGCAGGGCCCGGCCCTCGGAGGACGATGGCGCCGCGATGCCGAGGATGCGGGCGAGCGTGGGCGCGATGTCCACGACCTCGACCCGTTCCTCGACGCGGCCGGCCCGCACCCACTTCGGGCCGTAGAGGAGGATCGGCACGTGGGTGTCGTAGGCGTGGGGCGAGCCGTGGGTCGTGCCCGTGGCGTAGGAGCTGAACATCCAGCCCTCTCGCGGGATCACCTGGATGTCCGCGGAGAGCGCCGGGTGCCAGGTCTTCCGGGCCGCGGCGAGGAACGGCACGCCGGTCGCGGTGCCGGATTCGAGCTCCGCGCGGGAGAAGGCCGCAACCACCGCGGGGTCCCCGGCCAGCAGGCGCCCGACTTCCTCGTCGAGCTCGCCGGCGCCCACCCCGCGATCCGCGGCACGCGCGCGATCCAGGAGGATTCCGTGCGCGCTCCAGCCCCGCACCCAGGGGCCGGCGCCGAACCGCCTTTCCAGCCCCGCCTCCAGGGTGGCGAGCGTCTCGGTTGCCTTGCGGCGGCCGGCATCGTGCCCCTGCGCGATGGCGTGCTCGGGGATGGGCATGAAGCCGTGGTCGGAGGTGACGACGGCCACGTAGTTGCCGCGCCCCACCAGCCGGTCGAGGTCGCGCAGGAAGACGGCCACGAGGTTGTCGAGCTGCAGCAGGTGGTCCTGCGAGATGCGCGACTGCATGCCCCAGGCGTGGTTCACGTAGTCGTGGCCGGAGAGGCTCACGGAGAGGATGTCGGGCGCGTCGTCCCGGCCGAGGGACTCGCCCGCGACGGCGGCGCGCGCGAAGTCGAGCACGAGGGCGTCGCCGAAGGGGCTGGGCAGCAGGCTCGCGTAGAAGAGCGGGCCCGGCCCTTCCTGCCCCTCGCCCATCGTCTTCGGCAGCGTCCCGCCCGGCGCCATCCAGGGCTGGCCGTCGGGCCCCGAGCGCCCGTAGGCCATGGGCGGCAGGAGCGGCTCCCACTTCGCGCCGAAGAACCGGTCGGCGGGACGGGCCGCGTTGAAGGCCTCCACCCACGCGGGGTGCTCCTTCATGTAGTACGTCGTCGACGCGAACCGCCCGGTCTGCGCCATGTAGAGGTAGGCCGTGCCGTCGCGGCCCGCCGGCAGGATGGCGCCGCGGTCCTTGCCCGACACGGCGATCACCTTCGAGCGCGCGTCGGCTTCGCGGAGCACGTCGCCCAGCGACTGCGCCAGGAGGTTGCGCGGGCTCGTGCCCCCGAGCCTCGGCGTGGCGTGGCCGATCCAGGCGTGCGCCGGGTCGCCCGTGCAGTACACGCGCTCGCCGGTGGCGCGGTCCCGCCACTCGTTGCCGATGATGCCGGTGCGGTGCGGGTAGGCCCCGGTGAGCATCGTCGCGTGGCCCGCGGCGGTGACGGTATAGGCGTGCCCGTAGTGCGCGTCGGCGAACCACGCGCCGCGGTTCAGGAAGCGGTTGAAGCCGTCCGGGCCGTACTGGTCGCGATAGGCCGCGAGCTGCGACTGCGGCACGCCGTCGACCACGAGGAGCACGACGAGGCGCGGCCGCTCGGCGCGGGCGGGTGGCGGCGTGGCGCTGCAGCCGGCGAGGAGCGCGACGAGGGCGAGGAAGGCGAAAAGAAAGCGCGGGCGCAGGGCCGACTCCATGGAATCGAGTCTATTAGAATTCGTCTCACCATGCCGTTCGCCTACTACGACCGACTCTCCGCCTCGCGCCAGCGCGTCTACCGGAAGAGCGACGCGATCGCGCGCGTCGAGCTGCGCGACGCGTCCGCCCTGGTGCCGCTTGCCAGGGCGGTCGAGCCGGCGCTGGCGACGGGCGAGCCCCGGGCGGCCCAGGCGGCCTGCCAGGCGCTGGTCGACGCCCTCAACGCGCAGCTCGGCACGCCCCCCGTGCGCGCGCGCGTCCTCGCCCGCCGGCCGAGCGACGCGGGCGGCGAGCTGCACGGCCTCTACGAGCCGGACAACGACGGGCAGGTGGCGCGGGTGAGCGTGTGGATGCGCACCGCCGCGCGGGACGACGTGGTGAGGTTCCGCACGTTCCTGCGCACGCTGGTGCACGAGATGTGCCACCACTTCGACTACGAGCTGTACGGGCTGCCCGAGACCTTCCACACGGAGGGCTTCTACGCGCGCGAGTCCGCGCTCGTGCGCGAGTTGCTGGGCGAACCGCCCGCGGGGTAGGCGCATCGCGAGGAAGCCCGGGGATGCATCGAGCGCAGTCCTTGGCAGGCGACCACCGGGATGGGGCAGCGCCAGCGGCCCCATCTCCTGACGGGTAAAAAGCCGGGGGTGGTCGTGTGTTGACCGCCCCCGGCTTTTTGGGCACCCGTCCGGTGGTCACGCTT
>JAMPXV010000177.1 GCA_023700985.1 Lysobacter sp. | reverse complement strand
GGCGACGCGGTCGTCTCGATCAGCCACCCGCAGGGCGACGTGAAGAAGTTCGCCCTGGGCGAGGAGAACGCGGAGCTGCAGGTGCGCAACTACCCGCAGCAGATGTATGGCGTGTCGTTCACGCGCGGCGTCACGGAAGGCGGTTCCAGCGGCTCCGCGCTCTTCACGCTGGGCGGCACCAGCCTGCAGGTCCGCGGCATCCTCTCGGGCTCGACCTTCCGCTCGGGAAGCGCGCTCTCGTGCTCGAACTCGGAGACCGAGGAGGCCATCTACGGCCGGTTCGAGATCTTCCACCCGCAGATCGCCGACTACATCTCGGCCTCGCCGCCGGCGCGGGGAGACGACTACGGCAACCGGGTGACGGAGGCGCAGCGCATCTTCCCCGTCGCGCAGGCGAACTTTGCCGAAGTGGCCTATCCGGGGCGGCTCGGCCACGCCGGGGACGTGGACGTCTTCCGCGTCGACGTTCCGCAGGCCAGGGGGACGCTCACGCTCAAGACGACGGGCGGCACGGACACCATCGGCACGCTGCTCGACTCGGCGGGCAGGACGATCAGGAGCGTCAACGACGCGCAGAGCGACGGGCCGGATTTCGGGATCACGCGCACGCTGGACCCGGGCACCTACTACCTGGCGCTCTCGCACCGCGAGGCGGAGGGGACGGGCGACTACACCCTGAAGGCCTCGATCTCCACCGTCACCGACAACTACACGGACCTGTGGTGGGACCCGGAGGAGCCGGGCTGGGGGCTCAACCTGAACCACCAGGGCACCACGATCTTCGCGACGCTCTTCACCTACGACCGCGACGGCAAGCCCATGTGGCTGGTGGCCTCTTCGGTCACGCGCCAGCCCGCGGGCTACTGGCAGGGCAGCCTCCTGCGCGCGTCGGGGACGAGCTTCAACACGCGTCCCTGGGTGCCGGTCGCGCTCGGGCGGGTGGGCACCCTCGACCTGCAGTTCGAGAGCCGCGACAAGGCCACGCTCAGCTACTCGTTCGACGGCGTGCGGGTGTCCAAGACGATCCAGCGCCAGGTCTTCTCGCTGGCGCCCGTCTGCCGCTGGTCCGGCTTCGACCGCAGCCTCACCACCAACTTCCAGGACCTGTGGTGGAACCCGGAGGAGCCCGGCTGGGGGCTGGGACTCTCGCACCAGGGCGACATCCTCTTCGCCACGCTGTTCACCTACGACGAGAACGGCCGCGACCTGTGGCTGGTGATGAGCCGCGGCGAGCGCATCGCCGACGGCCGCTACATCGGCGAGCTGCTCGAGACGAGGGGGCCGCCGTTCAACGCCGGCACCTGGGTGCCCGCCACCTCCTCCCAGGTGGGGACGATGACGGTCCAGTTCACGCGCGGCAACGCGGCGACGGTCACCTACACGCTGGGCGGCGTCCTCGTGGTGCGCAGCATCGAGCGGCAGGTGTTCGGCGTTCCGGCCACCGAGTGCGTCGCTGCGGTCGATGACTGAGGCGCAGCGCAGGGCTTCCACGGGCGAGGCCACGATCGAGTCGATCGACCACGA
Source organism: Lysobacter sp. (assembly GCA_023700985.1). Classification (GTDB taxonomy): domain Bacteria; phylum Pseudomonadota; class Gammaproteobacteria; order Burkholderiales; family Usitatibacteraceae; genus FEB-7. The sequence continues at coordinate 5,034 of JAMPXV010000177.1, read as the reverse complement.
GGGCGTGGGCGTGGCCCACGTCGACGGCAAGGTCACCTTCATCGAGGGCGGCATCACCGGCGAGCGCGTGGCCTTCGTGAGGCGGCGCAGCCGCGGCAACTTCGACCTCGGCACGGTCACGGAGGTGCTCTCCGAGTCGAGCCAGCGCGTGCGGCCGCGCTGCGAGTTCTTCGGCACCTGCGGCGGGTGCGCCATGCAGCACGTCGAGCCCGCCGCGCAGGTGGCCGCGAAGCAGCGCGTCCTCGAGGACAACCTCGCGCGCATCGGCAAGGTGAAGCCGGAGAACGTGCTGGCGCCCATCCAGGGCCCGACCTGGGGCTACCGCCACCGCGCCAGGCTCTCGGTGCACTACGTCGCCAAGAAGGGCGGCGTGCTGGTGGGCTTCCGCGAGCGCAAGTCGAGCTTCGTGGCCGACATCCGCTCCTGCGAGGTCCTGCCGCCGGCGGTGTCGAAGCTCATCGTGCCGCTGCGCGAGATGTTCACCACGATGGCGCTGCGCGAGCGGCTGCCGCAGGTGGAGCTGGCCGTGGGCGAGCGCGTCACCGTCCTCGTGCTGCGCCACCTCGAGCCGGTGGGCGAGGAGGACCGGGCGAAGCTGCGGGCCTTCGCCGGCCGCCATGGCATCCAGTGGTGGTTCCAGCCCAAGGGGCCGGAGACCGCGCACCCTTTCTACCCCGAGGACTCGCCGCCGCTCGACTACAGCCTGCCGGAGTTCGGGCTCGCCATCGGCTTCCGGCCGACGGAATTCACGCAGGTGAACGCGGCCGTGAACCGCACGCTCGTGAAGCGCGCCGTGGACCTCCTCGACCCGCGGCCGGGGGAGCGCATCGGCGACCTCTTCTGCGGCCTGGGCAACTTCACGCTGGCGATCGCCGCGCGCGGCGCCACGGTCGTGGGCATGGAAGGCGCGGACACGCTCACGGCGCGCGGGGAGGAGAACGCGCGGGCCAACGGGCTGCAGGATCTCGCGAGCTTCCTCACCTACGACCTCTACACCGATGCGCCCGGGGCGCTCGCGCGCCTGGGCCCGGTGGACAAGCTCCTCATCGACCCGCCGCGCGACGGGGCGATGGAGATCTGCAAGGCGTTGCCGGACGACGGCGCGCCGTCACGCATCGTCTACGTTTCCTGCAGCCCCTCGACGCTTTCGCGCGACGCGGGCGTGCTGGTGAACGTGAAGGGCTACCGGCTCGTCGCGGCGGGGGTGGTCAACATGTTCCCGCACACGGGGCACGTGGAGAGCATCGCTGTTTTCTCCCGCTAGCGCGGCGCTTCGCTTTGGGTAAGGCGGGGAACGCCGATGAACGCCGATAACTGCACGCCGATGAACGCCGAAAGGGCTCGAGAAGGTCGTTCTGCAACCGATCCCGCTGCGCCAACACTCGCAAGGGCTCACTCTCCGAAACGATCCATCGGCGTTCATCGGCGTGCAGTTATCGGCGTTCATCGGCGTTCCCCGCCTTACACCGCCGCGAAGCACAAAAAACAAGGGGCGGCCGAAGCCGCCCCTCTGAGCGAAGCGTGTGACGCTTATTCGCGGTCGCCGCCGAAGATGCCGAGAAGGGCGAGCAGGTTCGCGAAGATGTTGTACAGGCTCAGGTACACCGCGAGGGTGGCCGAGATGTAGTTGGTCTCGCCGCCCGTGATGATGCGGTTCAGGTCATAGAGCAGGAAGGCGGAGAAGATGCCGATCGCGATGACCGAGATCGCGATCATGAGCGCCGGGATCTGCAGGAAGATGTTCGCGAAGGCCGCCACCAGCAGCATGATCATGCCGATGAAGAGCGCCTTGCCCATCCCGGAGAGGTCGCGCTTGATGGTGCCCGCGAGCGTGGCCATCACCGCGAAGATGATCGCCGTGCCGCCGCCGGCCAGGCCGATCAGCGCCGCGCCGTTGCGGAAGCCCAGCACCCCGCCGATCATGCGCGAGAGCATGAGGCCCATGAAGAACGTGAAGCCGAGCAGGACCGCCACGCCCAGGCCGCTGTTCTTCGTCTTCTCGATCGCGAACATGAAGCCGAAGGCGATCGCGAGGAAGGCGATGAAGCCGATGGCGGGGCTCGCCTGGAAGAAGGAGAAGTTCATCTGCACGCCGATCCAGGCGCCGAGAACCGTCGGCACCATCGACAGGGCGAGCAGGGCGTAGGTGTTGCGCAGGACCCGGTTCTGCGCCAACGCGATCGTCTGCGAGGGCGAGGCGGGCGTCATCATCGGGACTTGTTGCATGGTCTTGGCTCCATTGATTCGATATGCCGGTCGAAATTGACCGACGGTTAGAGTAGGGATTAAGGGGGGAAGTTTCAAGGCAATTCGCATTGGGTTCCGCAATGGTTCCGCGGGACAAGGCGGGCGCCAGGCGATCGCAAAAGCCCTTTTTCTACAAAGGGTTATGGAGCGGAGCCGAAAAGCAATAACATCTAGCCTCCGCTTACCGCAGGGTTGGCCGATAAGATTCCGGTTAACGGAGGGTTGGCCGAGCGGTTTAAGGCACCGGTCTTGAAAACCGGCAACAGGGCAACCTGTTCGTGAGTTCGAATCTCACACCCTCCGCCACTGCCCCAGGAGAAGTCCATGCGCCGAATCCTTTCCATCCTTGCCGCCTGCGCCATCGCGCCGGTCCTGGCTGCGACCCCCGCCGCCACGCCCGAGACCCAGGCCTGGCTCGAGTCGCAGGGGCTGGAGGCGACGGACGTGAAGGCGTCCGACGACTTCGAGGCCGTCGTCGCCCGCGTGAAGGGCGCGAAGGACACGGCGAGCGCGCAGGAGCGCGTCGTGGTGTTCGCCAAGGGCAAGGTCGCCTGGCAGACGGGACCCAAGGACCTCGTCGAGCCGGCGCAGAAGTTCACCCTGCATTCCGTCGGCCGGGACCTCGACGGCAGCGGCCAGCCGCAGATGCACTTCTCCGGCTACTCGGGCGGCGCGCACTGCTGCACCACGCACTACGTCTTCCGGCTCAAGCCCCAGGTCAGGCGCCACGCCGTGTACCAGGCGAGGAACGTCGGGGGCACGGACTTCATGGAACTGCCGGGCCGCAAGACGCCGATCATGATCTCGGCCGACGATTCATCGGCCAACGAGTTCGCCCCGTACTCCAACTCCTACTTCCCGATGGTGGTGCTGGAAGTCTCGCCGAAGGGGAAGTTCCAGTTCGCCCAGGACCTCATGCGCACGCGCCTTCCCGGCATGGCGCCGCCCGTCTGCGGGCAGCCGGCCGCCACGGCCAATCCCTGGCTCAAGGAGCGCTGCGCGGAGTTCACGGGAACCAAGCGCAAGGCGCGCACGACGGAAGTGCAGGCCAAGCTGCGCGAGATCAAGGGCTCGCGCTCGGCCGACAAGATCCGCTGGGAGGACTACTACGCGACCGGCGTGCTGTCGGCGATCGCCGCGGAGATGAACCGGCACGCCTACACCGGCTTCGCTCCGGCGGGGATGAGCTGGCTGGAGACCGTCTGGCCGGGCAACGACACCGTCAAGGTCGCCTTCCTGGAGAAGCTGCGGGAGTCGCGCGCCAAGAGCGTCTTCGCGGACCAGCTGCGGATCCTCGCGACGGACACGCGCTAGGGCGCGCGGACGGGGCACGGGGAGGGGGTCTTTGTGCAGTGCACAAATCCGCCCGTGGCCGGGGTAAAATACCCGTTTACGTCCCCCTGAACGCCAGAAACAGGTTTCCCGTGTCCCTCATCGTCCAGAAATACGGCGGCACCTCCATGGGCAGCCCCGAGCGCATCCGGGAAGTCGCGCGCCGGGTGGAGCGGTTCGTGAAGGAAGGCCACCAGGTCGTCGTCGTGGTCTCGGCCATGTCCGGCGAAACGAACCGCCTCCTCGCCCTCGCGAAGGAGCTCAACCCCGACCCGGACCCGCGCGAGATAGACGTCATCGCCTCCACGGGCGAGCAGGTCTCCATCGGGCTTCTGGCGCTGGCGCTGCACCGCCTCGGCGTCAAGGCGAGGAGCTACACCGGCTTCCAGGTGCGCATCCTCACCGACGACGCCTATTCCAAGGCGCGCATCCTCTCGATCGACGAGGAGAACATCCGCCGCGACCTCTCGGACGGCCACGTCGTCGTGGTCGCCGGCTTCCAGGGCATCGACGACAAGGGCAACATCACCACGCTCGGCCGCGGCGGCTCGGACACGACGGGTGTCGCGCTCGCGGCCGCGCTCACCGCCGACGAGTGCCAGATCTACACCGACGTGGACGGCGTCTACAGCACCGACCCGCGCGTGGTGCCGGAGGCGCGGCGCCTGGACACGATCACCTTCGAGGAGATGCTGGAACTCGCCTCGCTGGGGTCGAAGGTCCTGCAGATCCGCTCCGTGGAGTTCGCGGGCAAGTACCGCGTGAAGCTGCGGGTGCTGTCGTCGTTCACGGACGTGAACTCGACAGACATGGGCACCCTCATCACCTTCGAGGAAGACCAGAACATGGAACAGGCCATCATCAGCGGCATCGCCTTCAACCGGGACGAGGCCAAGATCACCGTCGTGGGCGTGCCGGACCGGCCGGGCGTGGCGTTCTCGATCCTCGGCCCCGTGGCCGACGCCAACATCGAGGTGGACATGATCATCCAGAACGCCTCGATCGAGGGGCTCACGGACTTCTCGTTCACCGTGCACCGCAACGACTTCAAGCGGGCCATGGAGATCCTCGAGAAGACGGTGAAGCCCTCCATCGGCGCGCGCGCCATCGTCGGCGACGACAAGATCGCGAAGGTGTCGCTGGTGGGCATCGGCATGCGCACCCACGCCGGCATCGCCTCGAAGATGTTCCGCGCCCTGGCCGACGAGCGCATCAACATCCAGATGATCTCCACATCCGAGATCAAGACCTCGGTGGTCGTGGACGAGAAGTACATGGAGCTCGCCGTGCGCGTGCTCCACAAGGCCTTCGAGCTCGAGAAGCCCGCCTCCGAAGAGCGCATGAAGGCCTGAAAAAGGGGTCAGATCCCTTTTTCGCTCCCCGTGGTCGTGCACGATCCCTCGAAAAAGGGATCTGACCCCTTTTTCTGCCCTTTCCCGACCCTGTAGCTGCCAT
>JAMPXV010000176.1 GCA_023700985.1 Lysobacter sp. | reverse complement strand
CTCCGGCACGCGCAACTTCGACAAGCGCACCGGCTACCGCTCGACCTCGTTCCTCACCGTGCCGATGAAGAACCACGAGGGCGAGATCATCGGGGTGCTGCAGCTGCTCAACGCCATCGACGCGGCGACGGGCGAGGTCACGGTGTTCAGCGACGAGGACCGGCGCCTGGCCGAGTCCCTCGCCTCGCAGGCCGCGATCGCGCTCACCAACCGCCTCCTCATCCAGCAGCTCGAGGTCCTCTTCGAGTCCCTGATCGAGCTCATCAACACGGCGATCGACGACAAGAGCCCCTACACCGGCGGGCACTGCAAGCGCGTGCCCACGCTCACGATGATGCTCGCCGAGGCGGCCAACGCCGCGAGCGAGGGTCCGCTCGCTTCCTTCCGCATGACGGACAAGGACCGCTACGAGCTCAAGATCGCCGGGCTCCTGCACGACTGCGGCAAGATCACCACGCCCGTGCACGTGGTGGACAAGGCGACCAAGCTGCAGACGATCTACGACCGCATCAACCTCCTGGACACGCGCTTCGAGGCGCTCAAGCGCGAGGCCGAGATCGCGATGCTCAAGGGCGTGCTCGCGGCACGCGGGGCGGGGGACGCCTCCTCGGAGCAGCGCGCGCGCGAGGATTTCGAGGCGAGGATCCGGCAGTACGACGACGACCGCGAGTTCCTGCGCCGCACCAACATCGGCGGCGAGCGCATGAGTTCCGAGGACCAGGCGAGGGTCACGCGCATCGCGCAGTACACGTGGACCGGGCCCGGGGGGGCGCCTGAGCGCTTCCTCACCCGCGACGAGGAGGCCAACCTCAACATCCCCTACGGGACGCTCACGGCCCAGGAGCGCGAGATCATCAACCACCACATCGTGGCCACCATCAAGATGCTCGAGGCGCTGCCGTGGCCCAAGCACCTCCTCAACGTGCCCGAGTACGCCGGCGGCCACCACGAGCGCATGGACGGCAAGGGCTACCCGCGGGGCCTCACGCGCGCGCAGATGAGCGTGCAGGCCCGCGTCATGGGCATCGCCGACATCTTCGAGGCCCTCACCGCCAAGGACCGCCCCTACAAGCCGGGCAAGACCCTCTCGGAGTCGCTGCACATCCTCGGCAAGTTCAAGGAGAACGGGCACATCGACCCGGATCTCTTCGACATCTTCGTGAAGGAGCGGGTGTACCTGCGCTACGCGCGGGAGTTCCTCGACCCCGAGCAGATAGACGAGGTGGATCCTTCCCGGATTCCCGGATTCCCGAAATAGCACCGGCACGGAACTTGCGTTCGCGCAGGCTACCGGCCATTCCCATCCCCCCCCAATGACCACACGCGTCCCAATCGGCGTCTACTTCGCGCTGTTCACCGTTTCCGGATTCGCCGGGCTCATCTACGAGTCCATCTGGAGCCACTACCTCAAGCTCTTCCTCGGCCACGCGGCCTACGCGCAGACGCTGGTGCTGGCGATCTTCATGGGCGGCATGGCCCTGGGGTCGTGGCTCGTCTCGCGCTTCACGGGGCGCATCCGCAACCTCCTGCTTGGCTACGCCGCCGCGGAACTGGGCATCGGGCTCCTCGCCATCTCCTTCCACGCGATCTTCAACGCGGTCACGGGCTGGGCGCTCGCCTCGGTCTTCCCCTCGCTGGGCGGCACCGGGATGGTGGACGTGGTCAAGTGGACGATCGCTTCGGCGCTCATCCTGCCGGCCTCGGTGCTCCTCGGCACCACGTTCCCGCTGATGAGCGCGGGCGTGATCCGCCTCTTCCCCGACACCGGCGGGCGGTCGTTGTCGATGCTGTACTTCACCAACAGCCTCGGCGCCGCCATCGGCGTGCTCGCGAGCGGCTTCGTCCTGATCGCGCAGGTGGGGCTGCCCGGCACGATCCTCGCGGCTGGGATCCTGAACGTCGTCCTCGCCCTCGTCGTCTGGTCCCTGGCGAAGGGCAGCCCGGTCGCGAGCACCGCGCGGGACGCCGGGGAGGCCGGCGGGGCAGGGGGCCGGGAGATCGCGCTCGGGCGCACGATCCTCGTCCTCGCCTTCGCCACCGGTGCCGCCTCGTTCGTCTACGAGATCACCTGGATCCGCATGCTCAGCACCGGGCTGGGCGCCTCCACGCACGCGTTCGAGATCATGCTCTCGGCCTTCATCCTCGGGATGTCGCTGGGCGCCTTCGCCCTGCGCCGCCGGATCGAGCGCATCGAGAACGACGTCGCCTGGATCGCGGGCGTCGTGCTCGCGAAGGCGGTGTTCGCCGTCTACGCGGTCTGGGTGTACGACGACGTGCTCGAGTTCGTGCGCTGGGTGATGGCGGCGACGGGGCGCAGCGCCGAGGGCTACGTGGTCTTCAACGTCGCGGGGATGGTGGCCTCGATGGTGGTGATGCTCCCGACGGCCTTCTGCGCGGGCATGACGCTGCCGCTCGCGACGCGCGCGCTCACGCGCCGCGGCTTCGGCGAGTCGTCGATCGGGCGCGTCTACGCCGCCAACACCGCGGGCTGCATCTTCGGCGCGGTCTTCGCGACCCACGTCGGGATGGAACTGCTGGGCGTGAAGAACCTGACCGGCCTGGGCGCCGTGTTCGACGTGGCGGTCGCGCTCGCGATCCTCGCGGTCGGCATAGGTGCCCCCCGGCGGCTGCGCGCGGTGGCCGCGGGCGCGGCGGTGGCCGCGCTCTGCGCCGCGGGGTTCGCCACGATCCAGCTCGACTTCCTGCGCATGGGCTCGGGCGTCTTCCGCTACGGCGCGTTCGCCGACCCGGGCAAGGAGAAGGTCCTCTTCTACCGCGACGGCAAGACGGCCTCGATCGCCGTGATCGAGCACGGGGGCGGCAAGCGCAGCATCCGCACCAACGGCAAGACCGACGCGGCGCTCTCGATGCGCCAGGGGGTGCTTCCGGGCCCGGACGAGGAGACGATGCTGCTCGCGGGCGCCTTGCCGCTGGCGCTTCGCCCCGACGCGACGCTGGTCGCCAACATCGGGTTCGGCTCGGGGCTCACGACGCACGCGCTGCTGGGCAGCCCGCGCGTGCGCGAGGTCGACTCGATCGAGATCGAGCGCATGATGGTGGAGGGCGCGCGGCTCTTCGAGCACCGCAACCGCCGCGCCTACGACGACCCGCGAAGCCGCATCCACATCGACGACGCGAAGACCTACTTCGCGGCCACCGCGCGCCGCTACGACGTCATCGTCTCCGAGCCCTCCAACCCGTGGGTGAGCGGCGTCTCGACGCTCTTCTCCGAGGAGTTCTACGGCGAGGTCCGCCACCACCTCAAGGAAGACGGCCTGCTCGTGCAGTGGATCCAGTCCTACGACATCAACCTGGACCTGCTCGCCTCCGTCTTCAAGGCGCTCGGCAGCCAGTTCGGCGACTACGCGATCTACCGCGTGGGCATCTCGGACCTCCTCGTGGTGGCGGTGAAGGGGCCGGCGTTGCCTCCGCTGTCCGCGCAGGTCTTCGAGCTGCCCGGCATCGCGGCCGACCTCGCCGCCCTGGGCTATCGCGAGCTGGGCGATCTCGAGGCGCTGCGCATCGCGGGGCGCCGCACCATCGAGCCGCTCTTCGCGCGCAGCGCCTTCCCCGCCAACTCGGACTTCTTCCCCATCCTGGACCAGCAGGCGCCGCGGGCCCGGTTCAAGGGCGAGAGCGCGGCCGAGCTGCACGCGATGCGCGACGGCCTCGTCCCCATCCTCGCGCTGCTGGACGGCGACTCGAGGACGCCGCTGGCGCGCCTGCACCGCCTGGGTGCGGTCACGCCCAGGCGCCTGGAGTTGGCGGCCGCGGGCGCGGAGGCGGTCGGGATCTTCATGGGCGGCCCGGCGCAGGACGCGGTGCGCCTGCTGCCGCAGGGCAGGGCCGCGGCCGTCCTCGCCCGCGAACTTCTCGGAGGCTGCGCCGGCTCGCAGGCGGAGTTCGTGGACGCGATGACCGACCTGGCGACGCGCTCCTCCCCGTTCCTCGCGCGCGGCGCCGTGAGCGTGGCGTTCGACAAGGCCCGGTCGTCGGCCTGCTGGGGCTCGCTGGGCGAGGCGGAGCGCCTGCGCCTGCAACTGCTCGAGGCGATCAACGACCGCGATGCGGAGAAGATGCGCGCCCACGGCACTGCGCTCCTCGCGATCGAGGATCCGCGCCTGGAAGCCACGCAGCGCGCCGCCCTGGTGGCGGCGGTGGCCGGCTGCATCGCGACCGGCCGGCGCGACGAGGCGCGCGCCCTCTGGAGCCGCTACCGCACGCTCTTCCCCTCGACCGCCTACGAAAGCGCCACGATCCGGCTCCTGGTGGCCCACCTGGCCGCCCGCTGAGGGGCCGCCCTGACAATTTGCGTCACTATTTGAGCCATTTGAGTCGGGGTCGGGTTGGCGGGGCACGTCGGCCCGGATCCGGGCCGGCACCGGCCCGTGCGCCGCGATCCGAAAGGCATTGCAACAGATTGATCGGAAAAGGAAATATCCCGGAAATCGGCGTGCCGGGGATATCTTCACTCCCGGGGTGCATCGGGGGCGAGTGGCACGGCAGTTGCATAGCTACACACGCACACCGCGGTGTGGTCGAAGGTTCCTTCCAAAACATTACAGGAGTACCCCATGAAAAAGATCCAACAGGGCTTCACCCTGATCGAACTGATGATCGTGGTCGCGATCATCGGTATCCTGGCCGCCATCGCCATTCCGGCGTACCAGGACTACATGATCCGCTCGAAAGTGACCGAGCTGATCAACGCCGCCGGCGTCTGCAAGACCTCGGTTGCCGAGTACTACCAGACCAAGGGCGTGATGCCCGGCAGCGCCAACGAAGCCGGCTGCTCGGACAAGGGCACGGCGAACTCCAGCGCGCCGGCCGTTGCCGCCACTGGCATCATCACGGTCGACTCCGCCGGCACGCCGCTGGGTGACCAGCTGACCGGTGCCTCGTCCGGCACGCTGTTCGGCTATGCCCCGCTGTCCGCGGGCGCGATCGCCGCCGCCGGTGCCCCGATCGACGCGTGGGACTGCACGGCCGCCAAGGCTGGCACGACGATCCTGAACAAGTACCTCCCCGCCTCCTGCCGTTAATCCGGCTGGGCTGGAACTCGCGGGCCGCCCCTTGGCGGCCCGTTTTTCTTTGGGAATCCCGTCATGAACCGTTATCGCGCAGCCGCCTACTACCTGACGGGCACCTGCGTGATCGCGACGGCGGTGTTCCTGCCGATCTACTTCTTCTGGTACCCCGGGGCGCTCTTCGACCAGGCCGGCGGGCGGGAGCTTTTCCAGCTCATCGTCGGCGTCGACCTCGTCGCGGGTCCGCTGCTGGTGTTCATCGTCTTCGTGCCGGGCAAGAAGGGGCTCGCGTTCGACCTGGTCACGATCGCCGTCATCCAGGCGTCCGCGCTCTCCTACGGCGTGTACGTGCTCTTCGAGTCCCGCCCGGCCTACATCGTCTTCGTGAAGGACCGCTTCGAGCTGGTCCGCGCCAACGACATCGCCGACGAGGAACTCGAGAAGGCGAAGCCCGGGCCGTACGCGACGCTCCCCTGGACGGGGCCGCGCCTGGTCGGCGCTCCCATTCCGAAGGACCCGGACGAGCAGTACCGGCTCATGATGTCGGCGATGAGGGGCGCCGACATCCAGCACTTCCCGCGCTATTACACGGAGTACGGGAAGGTGAAGGAGCAGGTGCTCTCCCGCGCCGCCCCGCTCGCGCGGCTGCGCAGCCTGAACCCGGACCGGCAGGCCGGCATCGACCGGCTCGTCACGAAGCTGGGGCGCCCCGAGCAGTCGCTGCGGTTCCTGCCCATGCGCGCCGGGAAGCACGCCGACGTGACGGTCGTCGTCGACGCCGCGAGCGCCGAGGTGCTGTCGATCGCCGCGTTCCGCCCGTGGGAATTCCAGTGACCCGCCGCCCGCCCGAGGCCGCCGGAACCGCGCAATGAGACGCTCCGATCCCATCCTGATCCTCTTCTTCCTGTCGGGCTTCTCGGGGCTCGTCTACGAGTCCGTCTGGTCCCACTACGTGAAGCTCTTCCTGGGCCACGCCGCCTACGCGCAGACGCTGGTGCTCGTGGTCTTCATCGGCGGCCTGGCGCTGGGCGCCTGGCTCTGCGCGCGCGTCTCGCAGCGGCTGCGCAATCCCCTGCGCCTCTACGCGCTGGTGGAGGGCGTGATCGGCCTGATCGCCCTGGGCTTCCATCCCCTGTTCAACGTGGCGGTCGACTGGGGATACGCGTCGCTCCTGCCGGCCACCTGCGACCCGGGCGCCACCTTCTGCGCCTCCCAGTGGCTGCTCTCCGCCGCGCTTCTCGCGCCGCAGTCGGTGCTGCTCGGGGCGACCTTCCCGCTCGTCTGCTCCGCGGCGCTGCGCCTCGCGCCGGACCAGCCGGGTCACGACATCGCGGCGCTCTACTTCGTCAACAGCTTCGGCGCGGTGCTGGGCGTGCTCGCCTCGGCCTTCGTGCTCATCCCCGCCGCGGGCCTGCCCGGGACGCTCGCCACGGCCGGCGTCCTGAACCTTGTCATCGCGGCCGCGGCGATCGCCCTGTCGCGCATCGCGCCGCCCGCGCTCGACGTGGCACCCGCGCCCTCGGGACCGGGGGCCACGGTCGCCACGCCGGCCAACCTGGCCGTCCTGCTCCTGGCCGTCTCGTTCTTCACCGGGCTCTCGTCGTTCATCTACGAGATCGCGTGGATCCGGATGCTGAGCCTGGTCCTGGGCGCCT
>JAMPXV010000175.1 GCA_023700985.1 Lysobacter sp. | reverse complement strand
TCGGGCGGGCGGTTGAAGAAGGTGTTGTAGAGGTCGGTCACGAACCCGTTGTTGTCGCGATTGAGGCCCAGGTACTCGGGGCTGGTGAAGAAGAAGACCGCCATGGCGTACCAGGTCTCGTTCACGTTGGCGCCGAGGCTCGCCATGCGCGCCGCCTCGCTCTCCCAGAACGCCTTGCCGCCGCCGTCGGGGGCGCGGCGCAGGATCGAGCGATAGTAGTGCGTCACCAGCGAGCGCTCGCCCGTGCCGGCCAAGGGCACGATCTGAATGCCGGTATCGGTCTGGACGGTAAGCGAGCCGCTGAGGGAGCCCTGCGTCGCGGGTGTGAAGGTTACCGTTGCGGTGCAGGAGGCGCCCGCCGCCAGGCCGGTGCAGCCGTGCACCACGCTGAAGTGAGTCGAGGCGGAGATGGAGGCTACCGTGATGGCCGAGGCCCCCGTGTTCGTGAGCGTGAAGACCGCTGCCGGTGCCGACGTTCCCATCGACTGGCCGCCGAAGTCGGTCGACGGGGGGCTCGCGGAAACCGGCGCCGGGGTCGCGACTATCACTTGCGCGAATGGCCCGGACGCCGACGCCTGCACCGATGCATCGCCCGAATACTCTGCAACGATCGAATGCGCGCCCGGCGCCAGCGCCGCGGTCGCGCAGGACGCGGCTGCACCCGACAGGGCAACTGACGCGCACCCCGCGATGGTCACCCCGCCATCCTTGAAGATGGCGGTGCCGGTCGGCGTCGCGCCCGTGGCGCTCACCGTCGCCGTCAGTGTGACCGTAGTGCCCGCCAGGCTCGTCGGGGCGCTCGAGGATAAGGAAACGGCGCTAGCCACGCGGGTGTCCGCGCCTGTGCCATGGAGCGAGTACGTGGTGACCGCCGAATTGGCCGCGTTGGAGTTGACAGTGAGCGTTCCTGCGCGGGAACCGATGGACGCCGGCGTGAAGACCAGGGCGATGTCGCAGCTCGCCCCGACGCCGAGGGTCGTGTTCTGGCAGGCATCCGCGGTCTTCGAGAATTCCGTGCCGATCACGGTGCCGGCCACCGCAATCGTCGCGATGTCGACGCCGCCGTCGCCGAGGTTGCTCAGGGTGATGACCAGCGGGGCGGAGGTCGTCCCCACCCCCTGTGCGCCGAAGGCGAGTCCGTTGTCGAGCGCGTTCAGGTTGAGGCTGCCGGACGTGCTGGGCTGCCCCACGCCCGTGGGTGTCCCGAACGTGCCCGCGGGCACGAGGGTGAACTGCGGATCGTAGGTCGTCTGCGAGAACGCCTCTCCGAAGTTGGGTGACTTGTCGCCGCGCTGTCCCCAGGCGTTGTCGCCGAAAACGACGAAGGCGCCGTCGGGACGCAACGCGACGCCGTGGGCGCCGCCCGCCGCGAGCCGCAGGGCGTTATCGTGCTGGGCGATCCGGGTTGGCGTCCGGACGCAGGGCACGTTGATCACGTTGCGACCGCAAAGGTCCGGTGCCGTGCCGCCGTTGCCGAGCTGGCCCACGTTGTTCAGGCCCCACGACCAGGCCGTGCCATCGGACTTGCGCACGAGGGCGAAGCCGAACCCCGCCGAGAACTCGGCCACGCCGCCGGTCATGCCGGGCACGACCGACGGCGCCGCGCGGTAAGGGGTTCCGCTGGTGTTGAGGACCTGCCCCGTGGCGTCGCCCAGGTTGCCGTAGACGTTCGATCCCCAAGCGACGAGCGAGCCGTCGCCCTTCCGCGCAAGGGTGAAGGCCCCTCCGGCCGCGATGTCGGTGACGCCCCCCAGTCCCGTCACCACCCGCGGCGTGGGCCCGGACCCGGTCGGATCGTCGGGCCCCAGTTCCCCCTCGTTGCCACGCCCCCACACGAGGACCGTGCCGTCGCTGCGCAGCGCGACGCTGTGCATGTAACCCGCGGCGATGCGCGTAACGACGCCGGAGATCTCGACCTGTGCCGGTGCGTCGAGGCTGCCGTTCACGCCGCTCTGGCCGTTGAAGCCGTTGCCCCAGGCCCACACGGTGCCATCCCGCCTGAGCGCCATCGAATGCCGCCACCCGGCGCTGATCGCCACGACGTCGGCCAGACCCTGCACCTGCTGCGGCACAAGTGCGCAGGCGGCGTTACCCCCGCCCGGAATAGAGCAAGTCGTGGGGGCCGTCGGCCCATTACCCAGCTGGCCGTCGGTATCGAGGCCCCAGGCCCAGACGGTGCCATCGGCCTTGAGCGCCAGCGAATGCGACATGCCCGCCGCGACGGCGATGACCTGGGTGAGGCCCGAGGCGCGCACCGGGATCGTCGAGGCGGCCGTGTTGCCGTTGCCGAGCTTGCCCGACGTGTTGTCTCCCCATCCCCGGACCTCGCCCGAGGGCGTGATGACCAGCGTGTGGCTCGTGCCGGCGGCGATCGTGGCCGGCGGCGTGCCGGGGGAAGAGAGCGAGGTCGTGGAATTGAAAGTCGCGGAAACGCCGCCCACCGTGAGCGTGGTGGAGGTGGTCGCGCCAAGCGCGAGGGGGGTGACATGGCGCACGCACACCGTGGCCCCCGGCGCGATGGTCCCCGCCGCGGCGGTGAACGACCCGGAGCAGCCAATCGAATAGAGCCCGCCGGAGACCGAGACCGGCACGTTCACCGTGATGCCGGAGATCGCAACGGCGTTCGACGTGGCCACCGCCCCCAGCGCGACGTTCGTCTTGTGCGCAAACGCGAACGGGGCCGGCGAGGTGACATCGGCCTTCGCGGCAACGGCAGCCCCAGCGGCCACGGGCAAAAGGGACAGGGACACGGCTAGCGCCGCCAGCGCGCGGCCGGGGCTGCGCATGCGGCGGGGAAGTGCAAGGCGCATCGAATCCGGGAAGCCTTGGTCGTGCCTGGGCATGGTCGCGGAAGCCTGTTCGGATGGCAGGTCGCGCGATCTTCCGCCAAGCCGCACACCCCCGCAAGGGGCCCATGGCTATAATCCGGCGCTGGCAGTGCTTCGATGCGGGACCGGTCGTCGCGAGGCCGCCACCCGGGAGATCGCGATGGGGGTTACGAGAGCGCGTGCAATCATCGCCGTGGCCCTGCTGCCGTGCGCGGCGGCGGCACAGGTCGTCACGGACGGCTCCGTAGGTTCGCGCGCCACGCTGACGGGGCCCGGCTTTGCGGTCCCCGACTTCCTCGGCCGCCGCGTCGGCCCCAACCTGCTGCACAGCTTCTCGACCTTCAACATCCGCACGGGCGAATCGGCGACGTTCTCCGGCCCGCGGACCATCGAGAACATCATCGCCCGCATCACGGGCGGGCTGCCCAGCACCATCGACGGACGCATCCAGGTGACGGCGCCGGATGCGAGCCTCTACCTCGTGAACCCCGCGGGACTCGTGTTCGGCCCGGGGGCTTCCATCGACGTGCCCGGCTCCTTCTACGCGAGCACGGCCCACACCCTGGCCCTCGCCGACGGCACCGTGATCGACATGCGCGTCGCTTCGCCGGTCACGCTGACGGCGGCGCCGCCGAGCGCCTTCGGGTTCGAGACCGCCGGCGCGGCCTTGACGCTTGCGGGCTCGCAATTGCGCGTCCGGGAATCCCGGCGCATCGGTCTCGTGGCGGGCGACGTCACCCTGGGCGCCTCCGCATCGTCACGCGTTTCTTCGCTCGTTGCGCCCTCGGGCGCGATCGGCGTCGTGGCCACTCGGGGCGCTGGCAGCGTGGCGATCGAAGGGGACCGCCTGGTTCCCGCGGGCTTCACGGCGATGGGCGATCTCGCCATCCGCGGCAACTCGTCCCTGCTCGCCAACGAGGGCCCGGCGCGCCGCGGCGGAGGCACGGTGGTGTTGCGCGGCGGCGACGTGACTCTAGACCACGCGCAGGTCGAGGCACGCACGCGCTTCGCCGCGGGACGCTCGATAGACATCGGTGCGACAGGTCAGCTCGACATCGAAGCTTCGAACGTGCTTGCCGTGACGACCGGGGCGGGGAACGCGGGCTCGCTTCGCCTCGAAGGCCGTGACATTGCCGTCTCGGGCGGCTCGCTGGTGGATACGAGCTGCGATCCCGGATGCACCACGGGGCAGGGCGGCAACCTGACCGTGGTGGCGGGCGACCGCCTCACCATCACGGGCGACGACCCGCAGCTCCCGACGTTCGTCGTCTCCAACTCCTTCGGCGGTGGCGCCACCGGCCCAATCGAGATCACGACCGGGGGTGCGCTTTCGATGAGCGGAGTGGCCTACATCCAGGGCATCGGACTCGCCGGCGGAGAGGGCAGTTCGATCACGCTTCGAACCGGTTCGATCGACCTCTCGGGCGGCGCGCAGGTGGACGCTAGCACCCGTGGTTCCGGTCGTGGCGGTGACATCGTCGTGCACAACGCGGGCGACATCCGCATTTCCGGGACGCGAAGCGATCCCACCCAGGGGGGCGTCAAGCTGCCAAGCGGCTTCTTCGTGAATGCGGGCGGGTCCGGTTCCGCGGGGGGCATTGTCATTTCCACGGCGAACCTCGAGGTGCTCGACGGCGGCGAGATCAGCAGCACCGCCCAGCGTGGGTCGACCGGCGACGGCGGGCGCATCGAGTTGCGGGCCTCTGGCCTCGTGCGCGTGGCGGGCACGGACGGTGACGGAAAGAGTGCCGGCATCGTGGCAAACACCTTTGCCGGCGGCGATGCAGGCGAGATCGACATCGCTGCCGACCGGCTCGAAGTGTCGGACGAAGGGCGGGTGCAAACGCAAAGCGAAGGGGCCGGTCGCGCGAGTTCGATCTCCGTGCGCGCCCGGGAGGCCCTCCTGACCGGCCGCGGCCAGATCTCCAGCGACGCGCGCGCCGGGGGCGACGGCGGGACCATCGACGTAGGCGTCACCGGGCACCTCGTCATCGAAGGGTTCGACTCCGGCATCTTCGCGAAGACCTACGGCCCTGCACGCGGGGGGGCCGTGCAGGTCCAGGCCGGCGACATCGTCATCGACCAGGGCGGCATCTTCGCGGGCTCTGATGGCGCGGGCGCCGGCGGCAACGTCACCGTGGCAACGACCGGCTCGCTGACCGTGAGGAACGAAGGCAGTATCGCCGCCAACGCGCGCTCCACGGGCTTCGCGGGCAACGTCTCGGTGGCCGTCGGCGACACGCTGACAATCGAGACGCAGGGCGGCATCACCACGGAGGCGCGGTCGGCCGACGGCGGCGACATCGCAGTCTCGGCGGGGAACTTCGCGCTCGTCGACGGCGGGAGCATCGCCACGGCGGTGGGCACGGGGCAAGGGGCGGGCGGCAACATCACGCTCTCGGTGCCCACGCTGGTGCTGCGCGGCGCGGTGGTGAGCGCCAACGCGTTCGGCGGGCCGGGCGGAAACATCCGCATCGGCACGCAGACTTTCTTCCCCTCTGCCGACAGTTCCGTCACGGCGTCGTCGCAACTCGGCATCGACGGCACGATCACCCTCGACTCGCCGGCGCTCGACCCGACGGGCGAGCTGCTCGCGCCGGCCCCGGTGTTCCTGGATGCCGGCGCGGTGCTGGCGGGTCGTTGCGGGCCGCGGCTCGCGGGCCGGGCCAGCAGCCTCGTCGTGATGCCGCGCGGCGATCCGACGCCCTACCCCGACGAGCTGCGCCCGATCCTCGACGGCTTCGCGGCGGGTTTCCTCACCGTGCCTGCACCGGACGCCGTGGCGTGCAATCCTGCCGGCGCCTCCCGTCGCTGGTTCGAGGCAAGGGCCGGCTCGTGACGGGGAAGCTGCGAGCGACTGCCGCGTTGGCGCTGTGCATCGCCGCCGGCGCGGCGCACGCGGTGGCGCTGCCGCCTCTGCCCGAACCTTCCGAGGCCGAGCGCGAATTGCTGGGTGTGCGGTTCGTGCTGAGGACCGTGCGCGTGGAAGGCGCCGGCGCCCTGCCGCCCGACGCCATCGACGCCGTGGCCCGCGATTTCGTGGGCAAGTCCGTCGGCGCGGGAGACCTGCGCACCCTCGCCGCGCGCCTGACGCAGCTCTATGCCGACCGCGGCTTCGCCACCTCCGGCGTCGTGTTCCGCTCCGCCTCGCCGGAGGCGGGCGCGGCGGAGTATGCGGCCATCGAGGGCCCGGTCTCGCAGGTGCGCTTCCGCGCGCCGCCGCTGCACGCGGACCCCGCGTGGCTCACGAGCCAGCTCGTGCCCGATCCGCAGGCACCCGCGCGCCTCGGGGAGATCCAGGAGCGCATGGCCGCGCTGCGCGATGCCGGCGTCGTCGATCGCGTGAACGCGAGCCTCGAGCCCCTGCCCGGCGTGGGCCGGAGCGAGCTGGTCGTCTCGGTCGAGGAGCCGCGCCCCTGGTCGCTGTCCGTCGACTACGACAACTACCACTCGCCGGTAGTGGGCGCGCGCCGCCCGTCGCTCAACTTCTCGCACCGCAACGTCACCGGCTGGGGCGACCGGTTCGACTTCCGGGCGGGCAGGACGGGGGGCCTGGAGGACGTGAGCGCCTCGTGGCTCGGCATCGTGCCGCGCACCCAGGTGCTGGCCGGCGTACGCTTCGAGCGATCGGATGCGCTCGCCATCGACCCGCCCTCGTTCCGCTCGCTGGACATCACCACCCTTTCGGAGACGAAGGCCGCGGATCTCGGCTGGCAGTTCGCGACGCGCGCCTCGCGCACGGTGCAGGCACGCGTCGCCTTCGAGCGGCGCAGTTCGGAGACGACG
Organism: Lysobacter sp.; assembly: GCA_023700985.1. Lineage (GTDB taxonomy): Bacteria > Pseudomonadota > Gammaproteobacteria > Burkholderiales > Usitatibacteraceae > FEB-7. The sequence goes on along the minus strand of JAMPXV010000175.1, from coordinate 74 downwards.
CTCCTGGGGCTGCCGTTCTCGTTCGTGGCCGGGCTGCCGGATGGCAAGGCGAGTGCGGACGTGTGGCGGGCGAG
>JAMPXV010000012.1 GCA_023700985.1 Lysobacter sp. | reverse complement strand
GCCTCGCCCAGGCAAACGCCTGCGCGGGCGATGGCGGGGGCGAGGGTTTCGGCCATGCGCTGCTTGAGCGCGATGGCATCCTCGAAGTGGCTGCGAACGTGGGCGACGTGGTCCATGGAAGGGGTTTCGCGTTTCAGGGGTTGGGATTGTATGCCCGGGAGAGGTCGAAAGCGCCGCGGATCCACGCGGGCGCGCCCTGCGGCCCCTGTAGCGTAAGGACATCGAAGCGGCACGGGGGTTCCGCGCGCAGCCGCGCGAGGTAGTGTCGTGCGGCGGCGACGATCCGCCGCTGCTTGCGGAAATCGACGCTTGCGGCCGCGCCGCCGTACGCGCTCCACGATCGCGCCCGCACCTCCACGAAAACGAGCGCGGGCCCGTCGCGCGCGACGATGTCCACCTCGCCCAGGCGCGTGCGGTAGTTGCGCGCGACGATCTCGAGCCCGCGGTCCGCGAGGAAGCGCGCGGCGAGCTCCTCCGCCTCCTCGCCGCGGCGGCGGGCGGAGAGGCGGGCGTCGGTGCTCACGGCGCGGTCTGCAATGCGACGGCGCGACCGGCGTCGAAGGCGGCGGGGACGAGGGTGCGCGTGAAGTGCCGCTCGGCGTCCACCCCGATGCGCCCGGTCACGCCGTCCAGCGCGAGCGCCCCGGGATTGGCCTGCAGCAGCAGGCCGCTGAGGCGGTAGGCGTCGATGCCGAGGGCGTAGAGGCGCTCCTGCTCCACGGACATCGGGGAACCGGGGGCGGGGTAGACCATGACGGCGGGGTGGTCGGGCTGCACGAACCAGGGCATGTCCACATAACGCACACCCTCCAGGTCCACGTTGACCGTGTTGTCGGCGCGCGGGTCGACGCCCAGCGAGGTGGTGTAGATCGGCAGCGTGCCCGAGATGTACGGGCGCACCGCGAGCGTGGTGGCCTGGTCGAGGGCGAGGAACACCATGTCACCGCGCAGCGAGGCGATCATCTCCTTCACCGCGGGCGCTTCGTCGAGGCGCCCGGCGAACACGACGCGGCGGGCCTCCCCCGCGGCACGGGCCCACTCCCGCTCGAAGGCCTCGGCCACGCGGCGCGACAGCGCCGAGGGCGAGGCGATGACGATCGCGGCGCGCCACCCGTCGTTGGTCGCCATGAGGGCCGCCTGGCGCGCCTCCTGCTCCGCGCCGAGCGAGATCGAGTACATCTTCGGCGGCATCGGCACGTCCTGGGTCTGGTTGAGGACGAGCGTCGGTTGCCGCGGGCAGTCGCTGCGCGCGAGCGCCGTGGCGCCGTCGCGGGTGAGGCCGGCGACCACGAGGACCGCGCCTTCCTCCTGGGCCTTGAGGCAGAGTTCCAGGGCCGCCGGCCCGTCGTCGACGGCGGCGTAGACGCGAACCGGCAGGGCGTTCGACCCCGCCACCTCGCCGGCCGCGAGGAACCCCCGGCGCAACGCGTCGGCCACCCGGCCGAGGATGGGCGAGGAGAGGGGCAGGATGAGGGCCACGTGCGGCATGGGGCCGGCGGGGATGGGCTGTCGCGCGGAGGACGCCGGCACGGCCGGTGCGGCCGGCGCGGGCACGGGCACCGCGGCAGGGTCCCGCAGCGGCGTGATGACCGTGGTGGGCGCGAACCCGGGCCGCGAGGTTGTCTCGGGAGGCGGGTCGGCCGAGAATGCCGGCGGAGCCGCCATCAGGGCGGCGAGGAGAATCGCGTTGAAGCGCGCGGGAAGCGAGGGCAAGAGCGGCGACTCCGGTTCGCCGGTGCCTGCGGGGCAGGCGCCGACGTTGCCCGTAGGATTATATGTGGTGGCCACGCCCATCGGGAACCTCGGCGACATCACGGCCCGCGCGCGCGCCACCCTCGCGGCTTGCGACGTCGTGGCGGCCGAGGACACGCGCGTGGCGAAGTCGCTCCTCGCGCACCTGGGCATCGGCGCTCGCGTGATCGCGCTGCACGAGCACAACGAGCGCTCGGCTGCCGAGGGCATCGTGGCGCTGCTGCGCGAGGGCAAATCGGTGGCGCTCACGAGCGACGCGGGCACGCCGGCGGTCAGCGACCCGGGTGCCCTCCTCGTCGACCGCGTGCGCGCCGAGGGCTTCCCCGTCGTCCCCGTTCCGGGCCCCAGCGCGCTCACGGCGGCGCTCTCGGCCAGCGGCATCGCCGCCGACGGCGTCGTGTTCGCCGGATTCCTGCCGGCGAAGGGCGCCGAGCGAAAGCGCCGCCTGGCGCAGCTCGCCGCCGGCCCCTGGGCCATCGCGCTCTTCGAGTCGCCGCACCGCATCGAGGACACGCTAGCGGACCTGTACGCGGCGCTTGGCGAGCGCGACGCCGTCGTCTGCCGCGAGCTCACCAAGCTGTTCGAGACCATCGAGCGCGTGCCGCTCGCGCGGGCGGTCGAGTGGGTGAGGGCGGATGCGAATCGCTCGCGCGGCGAGTTCGTCGTCGTGGTCGAGGGCCGGCCCGTCGAGGCCGCGACGACGGTCGACCCGAAGCGCGTCCTGGAGGCGCTCCTGGCGGAGCTTTCCGTGAAGCAGGCCTCCGCGCTCGCCGCGAAGATCACCGGCGCCAACCGCAGCGACCTCTACCGGATGGCGCTCGCCATGGCCAAGGCGGGCGGGGAGTAGGACAGGCGGCCCGCGTGCCCCGGCTATAATCGACCGCATGGCCGAAAAGCTCACGATCGCCCGACCCGACGACTGGCACGTCCACTTCCGCGACGGCGAGCTCATGAAGTCCGTCGTGGGCGCGACGGCGCGGCAGTTCGGGCGCGCCATCGTGATGCCGAACCTGAAGCCGCCGGTGACCACCGTGGAGCAGGCGCGCGCCTATCGCGAGCGGATCCTCGCGGCCCTGCCGCCCGGCACGCCGTTCGAGCCGCTGATGACCCTCTACCTCACGGACAACACCTCGCCCGACGAGATCGCGAAGGCGAAGGACGCGGGGTTCGTGAAGGCCGTGAAGTACTACCCGGCGGGGGCGACGACCAATTCCGACTCCGGGGTCACCGACATCCGCAAGTGCGACGCGGTGTTCGAGGCGATGGCCGCGCAGCGCATTCCCCTGCTGCTGCACGGCGAGGTGACCGACCCGGAGGTCGACGTCTTCGACCGCGAGAAGGCGTTCATCGAGACGATCCTGGGCCCGCTGCAGCGGCGCTTCCCGAAGCTGCGCATGGTGCTCGAGCACATCACGACGCGCGAGGCCGCGCTATTCGTCTCCAGCGCGCCGGAAAACGTCGCGGCCACCATCACGGCGCACCACCTGCTCATGAACCGCAACGCGATCTTCGCGGGCGGCATCCGGCCGCACCATTACTGCCTGCCTGTGCTCAAGCGCGAGACGCACCGAAGCTCCCTGGTGAAGGCAGCGGTCTCGGGCAACCCGCGCTTCTTCCTCGGCACCGACACGGCGCCCCACGCCCGGGGCATGAAGGAGTCGTGCTGCGGCTCGGCCGGGATGTACACGGCGCACGCGGCGATGGAGCTCTACTGCGAGGTCTTCGAGCGCGAGAACGCGCTCGACCGGCTCGAGGGCTTCGCGAGCCACTTCGGCCCCGACTTCTACGGCCTGCCGCGCAGCACCGCGACCGTGACCCTCGAGAAGGAGCCCTGGGAGGTGCCGGCGAGCTACCCCTTCGGCGCCGAGACGGTGGTGCCGCTTCGCGCCGGCGAGCGGCTCGCCTGGTGCTTCAAGGGCTGACGCCCGCGGCCCCGGCCGTGGACTGGGCAGCGGCGCAGGCGAGGCTAAGCGGCCCGGCGTTCGCCCCGATCTCTCCCGCGCTGGCGCGGCTGGACGCGCGCCGCTGGCCCGCGCACGAGGAGCTCACCGCGCTGGCCGAGGGCATCGTCACCTCGCGAGGAGTGCCTGTCCGGTTCGTGCCGCCGCGAACGCAGCGTGACGAGGGTCGCGCCTGTTACGAGATGCACATCGCGCAGACCGGCGAGGTGGAGACGCGGGCGGAGAACTGGCACGACCTCTTCAACGCGCTGGCCTGGGTCGCCTTTCCGAAGGCGAAGGCGGCGATCAACGCGCAGCACGCGGCGATGCTCGAGGAGGGCGGCCGGGAAGAGGCGCGGCGCCGCAACCCGGCCCGTGATGCGCTCACGCTCTTTGACGAGGGGGGCGTGGCGGTCGCCTCGGCCTCCCCGGAACTGCTTCGGCTCGTCGTCGATTTCGAGTGGAAGGAACTGCTCTGGCACCGCCGGGAGGAACTCGCGCGGCAGGTGCGCTTCATCGCCTTCGGCCACTCGCTCTTCGAGAAGATGCTGGCGCCGTTCATCGGCATCATCGCGAAGACGGTCTTCCTTCCCGTGGACGAGGGCTTCGCGGACCTTCCCGGGCCCGCGCAGGCGGCGCGCGCCGACACCCTCCTCGCGGCCCACTTCGCCGACCGCGCGCGCTTCGCCTCGCCGCGGTCGATGGCGCCGTTGCCGGTGCTGGGCATCCCCGGCTGGCATCCCGGCACCTCCCGCGAGGACTTCTACGACGACGCGAACCACTTCCGGCCGAAAAAGGCCGAGCGGCAAAAAAGGGGTCAGATCCCTTTTCCGGTCGATTTGCCCGAAAAAGGGATCTGACCCCTTTTTTGCCGTTCGCCCACGGCGCGTTTCCGTAGAATGGCGGGGTGAAGCAGGCCGGACGATCGCCGTGCCGCAGTTGCGGTGCGGAGGAAAGTCGGGACTCCACAGGGCAGCGTAGCGGGTAACTCCCGTCCGCCGTGAGGCGAGGATCAGAGCAACAGAGACGAGTCTGCCGGGCAACCGGCAGGGTGAAACGGGCAATCTCTACGCGGAGCAACACCAAATAGGCAGACGACGACGCGGCCCGCCGAGTCTGCGGGTAGGTGGCTCGAGCGCAGCGGCAACGCGGCGCCTAGAGGAATGACCGTCATGCCGCCGCAAGGCGGCAACAGAATCCCGCTTACAGGCTTGCTTCACACTTTCCTTTTCCCGCTGCTCGTCCTCGCGACCGCCGCCTCGGCCGCGCAGGGCGAGGGCGCGCGCCCCGTGTTCGTCGAGGAGGTTCCCTACGTCACCACGCCGGACAGCGTGACGGCGACGATGCTGGAGCTGGCGGCCGTGAAGGCCGGCGACCACGTCATCGACCTGGGCTCGGGCGACGGGCGCATCGTGATCGCGGCCGCGCGGCGCGGCGCCACGGGGCTGGGCGTGGAACTCGATCCGCGCCTGGTGGCCGAGAGCCTCGCCAACGCGAAGCGCGCCGGCGTGGCCGACCGCACGCGCTTCCTGGAGCAGGACCTCTTCGAGACCGACCTCGCGACCGCCACGGTCGTCACGATGTACCTGCTGCCGGACGTGAACCTGAAGCTTCGCCCCACGATCCTGGCCCTGCGCCCGGGCACGCGCGTCGTCTCGCACGACTGGGACATGGGCGACTGGAAACCCGACCGCAGCGTGACGCTGGCGGTCCCCGAGAAGTCGATCGGCCTGGCGAAGACGAGCCGGGTGCACCTGTGGATCGTGCCGGCGCGCGTTGAGGGCCTGTGGTGCGGAGCGGCGCAGGGCGCGGCGGCGACGCTCCGCCTGAAGCAGTCCTACCAGTTCGCCCAGGGAGAGATCCGCATCGCAGGCGCATCGCCTGCGCCGGTGTCCGGCCGGATCGGCGGTGCGGTGCTCGCGCTCGGAAAGCCGCAGTCCCCGGCGGCGGCCGGCTTGCGGCTCGGGCTGCGCGGGACGAACGCGCAGACGACAGTAGCGAGCGGCGAATTCACGGCGCTGCAAGGCATCGCCTGGCGCCGCGCCCGCGGCGACGACTGCCGCGCGGACTGAAGCCCCGGGCCTGACCAATCGCGGCCTCGCCGTCGCCGCCCGGTGACGGTTCATCGCGCTGTCGCCGTCGTGCGACACGCGTGCGGCGACGCGAAACCCGCTTTCCCTTCAGGCAGTTGCGCGCCCCGCGGCCGGCCGGGCACGGCTCTGGCACGGAACGTGTTGATACCGGTCCACGACAACACATCGCAGGCCCAAGGGAGAAACGCGCAAATGACTCGCATCGCACTCGTCCTCGTCTCGGCATGGCTGCTCGGGGGCTGCGCCCCCGTGGCGCTCACCGCGCTCGGGGTGGGAATGGCCACCGGGGTCTCGCACACCCTCGGCGGCATGGTCTACAAGACGTTCACGGCGCCGAAGTCGGAGGTGCGCAAGGCGACGATGACGGCGCTCAACCGCATGCAGATCAAGGTGCAGAAGTCGCACCGCGACGGCTCGAGCGAACTGATCTCCGCGAAGGCGGGCGACCGCGACATCGAGATCGAGCTCGAGGCGCTCACGCCCAACACGACGCGCATGCTCGTCACCGCGCGCAAGGACTCGGGACTGCTGCGCGACGGCGCCACCGCCACCGAGATCATCCTGCAGACGGAAAGAATCGTCGGCCCGGCCTGACGGGCGACGCCAACCGAGGAGGTACCACCATGAAACGATGCACTTTGACCATCACGGCTGCCGTGCTGCTTGCCCTTGCGCCGCTCGCCGCCGCGCAGGACCCGGCCACCAACCCGGGCCAGTCGCTCGTGGTCTCGCGGCTCTCGACGAGCTTCACGAACCTGGCGGGCTCGCGCGAGAACGCCGTCACGCTCGTGACTGCGTTGCGCAACGGCACGGAGGCGACGCTCCTCGCCGCGCCCGAGGGCGGGACGGGAGATCCCGTCGCGACCACGTTCACGCCGCCCACCAGGCCGATGGGCTGGGGCAACGTCTCGCACTCGCTGTCGCTCGCGCAGGACTCGCTCGCCCGCATGGGGATCACCAACCCCACGAACGCAGAGCTGCAGGCCGCGCTGCTGGGCGGCGAGGTCACCGCGCCCGACGGCAGCGTCGCCACGCTGGACGGCATCCTGCAGATGCGCGCCGACGGCATGGGCTGGGGCGCGATCGCGAGATCCTCCGGCACCACGATGGGCGCGGTCGTGAGCTCGACGCGCGCGATGCAGGGCAAGGCGCCCGCGACCATCTCGACAGCGACCAGGGAGGGGGCTGCGACAGGCACCGCCAGGCAGCGCCCGACGGGGATCACGACGGCGTCGGGATCGGGCGCGCCGGTTGTGGGCGGCAAGGCATCCCGCGGCGTCACCACGGCGGGTGGCGCGTCGGTGTCGCCGGGAAGGGGCCCGTCGAAGGGGGTCACGACCGCCTCGGGCGCCGCTCCTGCCGCGGCATCGCGCGGGCTGGTCACCGCGGACGGCGCCCTCGCCGGCCACGGCCGATCGGGCAGCGTCACCACCGCGGCCTCGGGCTCGTCCGGCGGCGGCAACGCCTACGGGCGCGGGCTGGTGACGGCTTCCGGCGGTTCCGTGGGAGCGGGCGCGGCCGCTGCCGCGGCGCACGGACGCGGCGCGGGTGTGGTCTCCGCGACGGGCGCATCGGCCGGGTCGGGCGCGTCCATCACCGCGGCGGCAGGCCCGGGCAACGGCAACGGGCAGGGGGGCGGGAACGGCAACGGCCACGGAAGGGGCCGCGGAGGCTGAATCAGCGCACCGAGGCCGCGAGGGCTTCCCAGTCCTCGCGCCTGATTCGCGCCACCACCACGAAGCCCGCGCCCGCGGGTTTCAGCACCGCAGCCTCGCCTTCCGCGAGGTGCGGCGGGCCTGCGATCGCCCGGAACGGGTTGCCGTGGCTCGTGATCATGCGCAGCGTTCCCGGTTTCGGCGGCGAGGCGAGCAGCGCCACGAGACTGCCGTAGTCCGCGTTCGCCGGGTTCGTCCCCTCGTAGCCGCGCACCACCGTCGATGGCTCGGCGCGCCCGAACATGAGGCGCCCCGTCTCCATCGTGCGGCAGAAGGGGCTCGCGATCACCTCGCCCACCGGCAGCCCGAGCGCGCGGATCGTCGCGCCGATGGCGCGGGCCTCGCCGCGCCCCGCCTCCGAGAGGTTGCGTTGCGTCGCGCACTCGCCGTAGGCCGTCATCCCGCGGTCGTTCTGCGAGAAGTCGGTCGCGGTGTGGCGGAAGTAGAGCGTGTACCCGCCGCCGCGCAGGGCGCGCACCAGGGCGGGGCCCTCCAGGGCGTGCGCCGGGTCGGGCGAGGACACCCGCTCAGCGACGGCGGGCAGGGCGAGCAGCAGCGCCGCGATTGCGGCGGCGCAGCAGGCGGGGATGGTGCGGTGCAGCATGTTGCCTCCCTCGGGAAACACCGTCCGGTCGCCGGGTGAGGCCGCTGACGGTGACCGTATGCCGTATCTTATCAAACGACTTTCAATAGGTTTCATAACCCCTTGAAAATGTTGACTATACAAATTCGAAATTTCTTGTGAGGAACATCACCTAAGTCCCTGTCGCACAAGAAAAATTCCCGAATTCCCCCCTTGACTCCCCCAGACCGACTCAATACAGTGTGCGGAAGTGGGAAAAATTGGGAAATCCTAGGACGCCGGGCCTTCCGGAACGCGAGGATGACCCGAAAAGGGGGAGCACGGTGTTTCAGGGAGCCTCACAGATCAATCTCGACGCGAAGGGCCGCCTGGCGGTTCCGACGCGCGTGCGCGATCCCCTGACGCAGGGCGGCACGGTGCCGGTGGTCCTCACGGCCCACCCCGACAAGTGCCTGCTGCTCTACCCCGCTCCCGCGTGGGAGCCGGTGCGGGCGAAGGTGATGTCCTTCCCCAGCCTCGACGCCGCGTTCAACCCCTGGAAGCGCCTGCTCGTCGGCTTCGCCGAGGAGCTCTCGCTCGACGGGGCGGGACGGCTGCTCGTTTCCCCGGAGCTCCGGGCATTCGCGGGCATCGACAAGCGCGTGATGTTCATCGGGCAGGGGAGCTACTACGAGATCTGGGACCTCGAGCGCTGGCAGCAGCAGCTCGACCGGCTGACCGCCGGAGGCAGTCCCGTCTTGCCACCCGGGATGGAGAACTTTTCGCTGTGACGCGGCAGGTGCCTCCGGGACCCCGACCGCAAGCGCGAGAGCGGCCCCCGGCACCAGGCGCCACCGTCTTTTCCACCCGTGAGTGAGGTAGCCCATGTCCCGGTCCTTCTCGAAGAAGCCGTCGCTGCCCTCCGTGTCCGCGCCGACGGGATCTACGTCGATGGCACCTTTGGCCGCGGCGGGCACAGCGCGGCCATCCTCGCCCTGCTCGGTGTTCGCGGAAGACTTCTCGCTTTTGATCAGGACCCCGCGGCGCTTGCGTCTCACGCGCCAGCGGATCGACGTCTTGAGCTGATCCATGGGCGGTTCTCGACGATGAAGCTGGAGCTCGGCGCGCGCGGCGTGACGCGCGTGGCCGGCGTGCTCCTGGACCTGGGGGTCTCCTCGCCGCAGCTGGACGAGGCGGGCCGGGGGTTCAGCTTCTCCGCCGACGGCCCGCTCGACATGCGCATGGACCCCACCCGGGGGGAAACGGCGGCCGAATGGCTCGACCGGGCCACGGAACAAGAAATCAGGGAGGTCATCGGCACCTATGGGGAAGAGCGGTTTGCTAAACAGGTTGCAGGAGCGATTGTTGCGGCAAGGGGCCGCGAACCTCTCCGGACTACAAGGCAGCTTGCCGAGGTCGTGGGTGGCGCGGTTCGGACGCGCGAGCCGGGCAAGCACCCGGCGACCCGGACCTTTCAGGCTCTTCGGATTCACGTCAATCAAGAGCTTGCGGAGCTCGAAGTGACCCTTCCGCAGGCCGTGGACCTCCTCGAGCCCGGCGGGCGGCTGGCGGTCATCAGCTTCCACTCGCTCGAGGACCGGATCGTGAAGAACTTCCTGCGCGAGGGTGCGCGCGCGGACACGCTGCCGCGCGGCGTGCCGGTGCGCGCGAAGGACCTTCCCGAGCCGCGGCTGCGCCTGGTCGGCCGCGCCATCCGGCCGTCGGATGCCGAGGTTTCAGCCAACCCCCGCGCGCGCAGCGCCACCCTGCGGGTGGCCGAGCGCACCGGCGCCTGAGGAGTCCCCCATGGCCCGCGTGAACTTCCTCCTGCTTGCCGTCGCCGTCGCCTGCGCGCTCGGCGTGATCACGGCGCAGCACAAGTCGAGGAAGCTCTTCATCGACCTCGAGGCGGGCCAGGCCCGCGCGAAGAAGCTCGACGAGGAATTCACGCAGCTGCAGCTCGAGCAGGGCACCTGGGCCACGCACAAGCGCGTCGAGGCGGTGGCCTCGCGCTCGCTGGGCATGCGCCTGCCGGAGCCGGGGGCGACGCGGGTCATCACCCTGGGCGCGCAGCCGGAGGGCGACCGGCGATGAGGTTCGAGAAGCGCACCCCGCAGCTGCGCCTGCGCCTGGAGGGCTGGCGTTCGCGCGCGGTGCTGGCGCTCGTCGCGGCGGGGTTCGCGGTGCTGGCGGGGCGCGCGTTCTGGCTGCAGGGCCTCAACCACGACTTCCTGCAGCAGAAGGGCGAGGCGCGCTACGGGCGCGTCGTGGAGATGCCGGCCTCGCGCGGGCCCGTCGTGGACCGCAACGGCCAGCCGCTCGCCATCTCCACGCCCGTGGAATCCATCTGGGCGAGCCCCGAGGACTTCGAGGCGGACGGCGCCGGGGTCCAGGCCCTGGCCCGCGCGCTCGCCGTCCCGGCCGCCGAGATCCGCCAGAAAGTTGCCAACAAGGATCGCCAGTTCGTCTGGCTCAAGCGCCACATCCCGCCCGACCAGGCGCTCAAGGTGATGGCGCTGGGCGTGCCCGGCGTGTTCCAGCAGCGCGAGTACCGGCGCTTCTATCCGGCCGGCGAGACGATGGCCCACGTGGTCGGGTTCACGGGAATCGACGACGCCGGCCAGGAGGGCATCGAGCTCGCCAAGCAGGGCACGCTCGCGGGCGCGCCGGGAAGCCGCAAGGTGATCAAGGACCGGAAGGGGCGCATCGTCGAGGACGTCGAGAGCCTGCGCGTGCCGCGCGACGGCCGGCAGGTCGTGCTGTCCATCGACCAGCGCCTGCAGTTCCTCGCGCACCGCGAGCTCAAGGCCGCCGTCGACTCGCACCGCGCCAAGGGCGGCGCGCTGGTGATGCTGGACGCGCGCACGGGCGAGGTCCTGGCGCTCGTGAACCAGCCCGACTACAACCCCAACAACCGCGCGGCCCTCACCGGCCGCCAGACGCGCAACCGCTCGGTCACCGACATCTTCGAGCCGGGCTCCACGATGAAGCCCTTCACCGTCGCCGCGGCGCTGGATGCGGGGATCGTGAAACCGGGCACGCAAATCCAGACCGCGCCCGGGACGATGACGATCGGCGGCTGGACGATCAGCGACTCGCACCCGCACGGGGTGCTCACCGTGCAGGAGGTGATCCAGAAGTCGTCCAACGTCGGCACGGCCAAGATCCAGCTGCAGATGGCGGCCGCGGACATCGGTGCCTTCTACCGCGACCTGGGATTCGGCGCCGTGCCGGAGACCGGGTTCCCCGGCGAGGCGAAGGGGCTGCTGCGCCCCGCGTCGAAGTGGCGGCCCATCGAGCAGGCGACCATGGCCTACGGCCACGGCATCTCGGTGTCGCTGCTGCAGATGGCGCGCGCCTACACCATCTTCGCCGCCGACGGGCACCTGCTGCCGCTCTCGCTCGTGAAGCGCGAGAACCTTCCCATCGGCCGGCCGCTCGTGTCGCGCGAGACCGCCCGGGACGTGGCCCGCATGCTCGAGATGGCCGTAGGTCCCGGCGGCACCGCGCCGCGCGCGGCCGTCGCGGGCTACCGGCTCGCCGGCAAGACCGGCACGGCGCACAAGCCCGAGGCGGGCGGCTACGCGGAAAGCAAGTACGTGTCCTCGTTCGTGGGCTTCGGCCCGGTGTCGAGCCCGCGCTTCGTCGTGGCCGTGATGATCGACGAGCCCTCGGGGGCGAAGTACTACGGCGGCGACGTGAGCGCGCCGGTGTTCGCCTCGGTGATGGGCGCGGCCCTTCGCATGTTCTCCATCCCGCCGGACGCGCCGCGCACGATCGACGCCCGCGCGCCCGTGCGCCCGGCCGCCACCGAAGCCCGCGCGCCCGTGGCGGGGAGCGAGGGATGATCGCCGTGGCCGACCTCCCGCGCGCCGCGGCGTCCTCCCTGCGCGATCGCCTGGCCGGGCTGGGCGTGCCGCTCGCCGACCTCACCACGGACTCGCGGGCCGTGAAGCACGGCTCCGTCTTCCTCGCCTATCCCGGAAGCCACCGCGACGGGCGCGCGTTCATCGCGGAGGCCGTCGCGCGCGGCGCCGCCGCGGTCGTCTGGGAAAGCCGCGGCTTCGAGTGGAGCCCGTCCTGGGACGTGCCCAACCTCGCGGTCGAGGGCCTGCGCGGCGCGGCGAGCGAGATCGCCGGCCTCGTCCACGGCGACCCCTCGGCGAAGCTGTGGATGGTCGGCGTCACGGGAACCAACGGCAAGACCTCGGTGGCGCAGTGGGTCGCACAGGCCTTCGACGGGCTCGGCCGGCGCGCGGCCGTGCTCGGCACGCTGGGCAACGGGCTGGTGGGCGAGCGGGCGGAGGCGAAGAACACCACGCCCGACGCGGTGGTGCTGCAGCGCGAGCTGGCCGAGTACCTGCGCCGCGGCGCGAAGGTCGCGGCCATGGAGGTTTCCAGCCACGGCCTGGATCAGGAGCGCGCCGCCGCGATCAAGTTCGACGTCGCGGTGTTCACCAACCTCACGCGCGACCACCTCGACTACCACCATACGATGGAGGCCTACGCAGAGGCCAAGTACCGCTTGTTCAACGCGCGCGGGGTAGGCCGCGCCGTGATCAACGTCGACGACGCTTGGGGAAGGCGATTCGCGGACCGGCTCCGCGGATCGCCTGTCGACGTCATCGGCTACGGCATCGCGGACGGGCGCCTTCGCGCCGCGTCCTTCACGCAGTCGGAGGCGGGGCTGCGCCTGCGGGTGGAAGGCGACTGGGGCATGGGCGAGGTGGCCACCCCCATGCTCGGCGAGTTCAACGTCGCCAACCTTCTCGCCGTCATCGGCACGCTGCTCGCGAGCGGCGTGGAGCTCGAGCCGGCGCTGGCGGCGGTGGCGAGGCTCCGGCCCGTGCCGGGCCGCCTCGAGCGCCTCGGGGGCGGCGCGGACCCGCTCGTCGTGATCGACTACGCGCACACGCCGGATGCCCTGGAGAAGGCGCTGGCGGCGGTGCGCCCGGTCGTGGCGCCGGGCGGGCGGCTCTTCTGCGTCTTCGGCTGCGGCGGCGATCGCGACCCGGGCAAGCGGCCCATCATGGGCGAGGCCGCGGCGCGGCTTGCCGACCACGCCATCGTCACCAGCGACAACCCGCGCGGCGAGGATCCCGGGGCGATCATCGCGCAGGTCCTCGAGGGGGTGCTGAGCGGCAGCGTCGAGGCGATCGCCGACCGCCAGGTGGCGATCTTCTCGGCGATCCACCAGGCGGGGCCCGGCGACGTGGTGCTGGTGGCCGGCAAGGGGCACGAGACGTACCAGGAGATCGCGGGCGCGCGCCATCCCTTCAGCGATGCCGAGGTGGCCGCCGCCGCGCTGGAGGCCCGGCCCCGATGAACGGGATCGCCTCCACCCCCCCGCCGATGATGGACCTCGAGGAGGCCGCGCGCGCCACGGGCGGTACCGCCGCCGGGGACCGCGTGAGCTTCTCGGGCGTGTGCACCGACAGCCGCGTGATCGCGCCCGGCGACCTCTTCGTGGCGCTCAAGGGCGCGAACTTCGACGGACACGACTACGTGCCCCAGGCCATCGGCCGCGGCGCGGCGGCGGCGCTGGTGGCGCGTCGCGTCGGGTTCGCCGCCGAGATTCCCCAGGTCGTCGTGAAGGACACGCTGGCGGCCCTGGGCCGGCTGGGCGCCGCCTGGCGCGAGCGCTTCACGCTGCCGGTGGTCGCGCTCACCGGGAGCAACGGCAAGACGACGGTGAAGGAGATGCTCGCCACCATCCTCGCCGTGCGCTGCGGCGGGCGCGAGGACGTGCTCGCCACCGAGGGCAACCTCAACAACGACATCGGCCTGCCCCTCATGCTGCTGCGGCTGCGCGACCACCACCGCTACGCGGTGTTCGAGCTCGGCATGAACCACGAGGGCGAGATCGACCGCCTGACGCACCTCGCCTCGCCGGGCGTGGCGCTGGTGAACAACGCCCACCGCGCGCACATCGGCCTGCTCGGCTCGCTCGAGGCCGTGGCCCGGGCCAAGGGCGAGATCTACGCGGGGCTGCGCCCCGGCGGCATCGCCCTGGTGAACGAGGACGACCCGTTCGCGCCCTACTGGAAGGGGCTCGTCGCCGGGCGCGGCACCGTGACCTTCGGTTTCGCGGAGACGGCCGACGTGCACGGCTTCCTCGAGGAGGGGCAGCTGCGGCTGGTGACGCCGCTCGACGCCTTCGCCGTCACGCTGCAGGTGCCCGGCGAGCACAACGCACGGAACGCGATCGCCGCGTGCGCCGCCGCGTTCGCGCTGGACATCCCGCCGCGCGACATCCAGTCGGGGCTCGCGGCCTACGCGGGCACCAAGGGGCGGCTGCAGCAGCGCCCCGGCGCCGGCGGCTCGACCCTCGTGGACGACACCTACAACGCCAACCCGGACTCGATGAAGGCGGCCATCCGGGTCCTCGCGGCGGCCAAGGGCCGGCGCGTGCTGGTCATGGGCGACATGGGCGAGCTGGGCGAGGAGGCCGAGGCCATGCACGCAGAGATCGGCGCGTTCGCCCGGGACGCCGGCATCGAGCGGCTGCTGGCGCTGGGGCCGCTCAGCGCCCACGCGGTGGAGGCCTTCGGCGGGCGCGCCGCGCACTTCCCGGCCCTCGAGGCTCTGGTCTCGGAGGCGCGCGCGGAGTCGCGGCCCAACGTGACGCTCCTCGTGAAGGGATCGCGGTACATGAGGATGGAGCGCGTGGTCGAGCGGCTCGCCGCGGAGGACAGCCATGCTGCTTGAACTGGCCCAGTGGCTCGCCGGCGAGATCCGCGCGTTCAACGTCTTCACCTACATCACGCTGCGCGTGGTGCTGGCCGCGCTCACCGCGCTCATCATCTCCTTCCTCATCGGCCCGGCGATGATCCGGCGCCTCACCGCCTACAAGATCGGCCAGTCGGTGCGCGACGACGGCCCGCAGACGCACCTCGTGAAGACCGGCACGCCGACGATGGGCGGGGCCCTCATCCTCGTGTCCGTGGCCGTGACGACGCTCCTCTGGGCGGACCTGCAGAACCGCTACGTGTGGATCTGCCTCGCCACCACGCTCGGCTTCGGCGCCATCGGCTGGGTGGACGACTGGCGCAAGGTCGTGCACCGCAACCCCAAGGGGCTGTCGGCGCGGGCGAAGTTCTTCTGGCAGTCGGTGATCGCGGTCGTGGCGGTGGCCACCCTCGCCTGGAGCGCGAAGCTCCCGGCGCAGACCGAGCTCCTCGTGCCCTTCTTCAAGACCGTCGCCATCCCGCTGGGCGCCATCGGCTTCGTGATCCTGGGCTACTTCGTGGTGGTGGGCACCTCCAACGCGGTGAACCTCACCGACGGGCTCGACGGCCTGGCGATCATGCCCACGGTGATGATCGCCGGGGCGCTCGCCGTGTTCGCCTACGTCACCGGCCACGCGGTGTTCTCGAAGTACCTGGGCTTCCCGTTCATCTCCGGGGCCGGCGAGCTGGCGGTCTTCTGCGCAGCAATCGCCGGGGCGGGGCTCGCCTTCCTGTGGTTCAACGCGTACCCCGCGGAGGTCTTCATGGGCGACGTCGGCGCCCTCGCGCTGGGCGCGGCGCTCGGCGTGGTCGCGGTCGTGGTCCGGCAGGAGATCGTGCTCCTCATCATGGGCGGCGTGTTCGTCGTGGAGACGCTCTCCGTGATGATCCAGGTGGCGTCCTTCAAGCTCACCGGCAGGCGCGTCTTCCGCATGGCGCCGCTGCACCACCACTACGAGCTGAAGGGGTGGAAGGAGAACCAGGTCGTGGTCCGCTTCTGGATCATCACGATGATGCTCGTCCTCGTCGGACTCTCGACGCTCAAGCTCAGGTAGGCGCGAAAGGAGATGGCTCATGACGACTGGTCAGGAAAGGCCGTACTCGTTCTGGGGCTCGGTGACACGGGGCTTTCGTGCGTTCGTTGGCTCGCTGAGAAGGGCGCGCGGCTGCGCGCCGCCGACACGCGCCAAGCGCCTCCGGCCCTGGGAAAGGTCCGCGAGGCGGTTCCCGGCATCCGCGTCGATCTCGGTCCCTTCGCCGTCGAGAGCCTGGCAGGCGTGGACGCGGTCGCTGCGAGTCCGGGCATTGCGCTACGCGAGCCGATCCTGCGCGAGGCCGTCGCCCGCGGCATCGAGGTCGTCGGCGACGTCGAGATCTTCGGGCGCGAAATGGCGCGCTCGGCCGGCGGAGCGCGCGTGATCGGGATCACCGGCACCAACGGCAAGAGCACCGTGACGGCGCTCGCGGGCGCCATGGCGCGCGCCGCGGGACTGCGCACCGTGGTCGCGGGCAACATCGGCCTGCCGGTGCTCGACGCGCTGCGCGAGCCGCGCCCGGCGGGCGAGCCGCAGGCCTGGGTGATCGAGCTGTCGAGCTACCAGCTGGAGACGACCGAGAGCCTCGCGCTCGACTCGGCGGCCATGCTCAACCTCACGCAGGACCACCTGGACCGCTACGGCACGATGCGGGCCTACGCCGACGCGAAGGCGCGCATCTTCAGGCAGTGCGGCACGCGCGTGCTGAACCGCGACGACCCCTGGAGCCTCGCGATGGCGGGCGGGCGCACCGCGACCTTCGGCATGGGCGAGCCGTCGGGCGACGGCGAATGGGGCATCGCGGGCGGACGCCTCGCGCACGGGCGCGAGCCCATCGTGGCGCTGGACGAGATCCCCGTGGCGGGGCTGCACAACGCGGCCAACGCGCTCGCCGCGCACGCGCTGTGCCGCAGCTGCGGCATGGACGCCGGCCCGCTCGCGCGCGCCATCCGCGAGTTCCGCGGCCTGCCGCACCGGGTCGAGCGCGTGGCCGAGGCGCGCGGGGTCGCGTTCTACGACGACTCGAAGGGCACCAACGTCGGCGCCACGGTCGCCGCGCTCGAGGGGATGCGCGAGACGGTCGTGCTCATCGCGGGCGGCGACGGCAAGGGCCAGGATTTCTCCCCGCTCGCCGCCGCGGTGCGCGACGGGGCGAGGGCCGTGGTGCTCATCGGTCGCGACGCGCCGGCGCTGGCCGAAGCGCTCGCGCCCACGGGCGTCGCGTGCGAGCGCGCCTCCTCCATGGACGAGGCCGTGGAGACGGCCTTCCGGCTCGCCCGGCGCGGCGACGCGGTGCTCCTGTCGCCCGCTTGCGCGAGCCTGGACATGTTCGCCAACTACAAGCAGCGCGGCGAGGTCTTCGCCGCGGCCGCCCGCGCGCTGGCGCAAAGGGTGGAGGCCTGATGCTCTACAACCCCGGACGCCGCGACACCGCCATCGACCAGGCCCTGGTCTGGACGGCGGTGCTGCTCGCCGCGATCGGGCTGGTGATGGTCTATTCGGCCTCCATCGCGATGGCCGAGGCGGAGCGCTTCACCGGCTTCCGCCCGCACTACTTCCTCGCGCGCCACGGCATCTACCTCGCGGCGGGGCTCGCGGCGGCGGCGGTCGCCTTCCGCGTGCCGGTGCGCTACTGGCAGGCCGCGTCCCCGTGGCTCTTCATGGCGGGCGTGGGGCTGCTCATCCTGGTGCTCATCCCCGGCGTCGGCCGCGAGGTCAACGGGGCACGGCGCTGGATCGCGCTCGGCCCGCTGACCTTCCAGCCCTCGGAGGTCATGAAGCTCCTGGTGGTCCTGTACGCGGCCGACTACACGGTGCGCAAGGGCGCGTTCATGGATGACCTGAAGAAGGGCTTCCTGCCGATGTTCTCGGTGATGTTCTTCGTGGCGGGACTGCTGCTGCGCGAGCCGGACTTCGGCGCGCTGGTGGTGGTGACCCTCATCGCGATGGCCATCCTCTTCCTGGGCGGGCTCAACTGGCGGATCTTCGCGGTTCTCGCGGTGGGCCTCGCGGCGGCCTTCGTGGTCCTGATCATCTCCTCGCCCTACCGGCTGCAGCGCATCCTCGGCTTCATGGACCCGTGGTCCGACGCCTACGGCAAGGGCTACCAGCTTTCCCATTCGCTCATCGCCTTCGGGCGCGGCGAGTGGCTCGGGGTCGGGCTGGGCGCCTCGGTGGAGAAGCTCTTCTACCTGCCGGAGGCGCACACCGACTTCCTCCTCGCGGTGATCGCCGAGGAGCTCGGGTTCGCGGGGGTCGCGGCCGTGATCGCGCTCTTCCTCTTCCTCATCGTGCGCGCCTTCGCCGTGGGCCGCCAGGCCGCGAGCCTGGAGCGCTACTACGCGGCGCTCGTCGCGCAGGGCATCGGCGTGTGGTTCGCGGCGCAGGCTTTCATCAACATGGGCGTGAACATGGGGCTCCTGCCCACCAAGGGCCTGACGCTCCCGCTCCTGTCGTTCGGCGGCACCGGCATCGTGATGAATTGCGTGTCGGTCGCGATCCTCCTGCGGATCGATTTCGAAAATCGATACCTGATGCGCGGAGGCTCTCTTTGAGCCGAACCATTCTCATAATGGCAGCAGGAACCGGGGGACACATCTTCCCCGGTCTTGCCATTGCGAAGGAGCTCGCCGGTCGCGGCTGGAAGGTCGTGTGGATGGGCACGCCCGCCGGCATGGAGCGCGGCCTCGTCGCGCAGGCCGGCTACCCGATGGAAACCGTGGCGATGACGGGCGTGCGCGGCAAGGGCGGGCTCGCGTGGGCCCTCCTGCCGGTGAAGCTGCTCGTGGCCTTCTGGCAGTCGACCGCGATCCTCTTCCGCGTGCGCCCGGACGTCGTCCTGTCGATGGGCGGCTACGTCGCATTCCCGGGCGGCATGATGGCCGTCCTGTGGGGCAAGCCCCTCGTCGTTCACGAGCCCGGGGCGACGGCCGGCCTCACCAACCGCGCGCTGGCGCTCGTGGCCGACCGCGTGGTGGCGGGAATGGAAGGCTCCTTCGAGGCGCGCACCGGGCACGCGATCGGCGACCGCATCCCGCGCCCGGGCCGCGTCGAGTGGCTGGGCACGCCGGTGCGCGAGGAGATCGCGCGCGTGCCCGGGCCGGACGCGCGCTACGCCGGCCGGACGGGGCCGCTCCGCCTGCTCGTGGTGGGCGGGAGCCTGGGGGCGCAGACGCTGAACGACCTGGTGGTCGCCGCGCTGGCGGCTCTCCCCGAAGGCTCGCGCCCCGAGGTGGTCCACCAGGCGGGCGAGAGGAACTACGAGGCGCTGCGCGGACGCTACCGCGAGGCGGGCGTGAACGCCGAGGTGGTCGCCTTCATCGACGACATGGCCGCGCGCTATGCGTGGTGCGACGTGCTCATCGCGCGCTCGGGCGCCATCACCGTGGCCGAGATCGCCGTGGCGGGCGTGGCCGCGATCCTGTTCCCCCTGCCGTGGTTCGTGGCCGACGAGCAGGCGGGGAACGCCCGCTTCCTCGAGTCGCGCGGCGCGGCGGTCCGCCTCG
This sequence comes from Lysobacter sp., assembly GCA_023700985.1. Taxonomy (GTDB): domain Bacteria; phylum Pseudomonadota; class Gammaproteobacteria; order Burkholderiales; family Usitatibacteraceae; genus FEB-7. The sequence continues at coordinate 12,502 of JAMPXV010000012.1, read as the reverse complement.
CGCAGCTGGAGACCACGCCCGCGAGCCTGGCCGCCGTGCTCGCCGGGCTCACGCGCGGGAAGCTCGCCGCCATGGCCGCCGCGGCGCGGGCGCTGGGCAAGCCCGAGGCGACGGTGAAGTGCGCGGACCTCTGCGAGGCGATGGCGCGATGAAGCACAAGGTGAAGCACATCCACTTCGTCGGCATCGGGGGCTCGGGCATGTCCGGGATCGCCGAGGTGCTGGCGAACCTGGGCTACACCGTCACCGGCACCGACATCGCGGAAGGCGCGGCGGTGCGGCGGCTGCGCGAGCTGGGCATCGGCGTGGCCATCGGCCACGAGGCGCGCCACATCGCCGGCGCCGACGCCGTGGTCGTGTCGACGGCCGTGAAGCCGGACAACCCGGAGGTCGTCGCGGCGCGCGAGGCGCACGTGCCCGTCGTGCCGCGCGCCATGATGCTGGCCGAGCTGATGCGCTTCAAGCAGGGCATCGCGGTGGCCGGCACGCACGGCAAGACGACCACGACGTCGCTCGTCGCCGCGGTGCTGGGCGAGGCGGGGCTCGACCCCACCTGCGTGATCGGCGGGCGGCTCAACTCCATCGGCACCAACGCGCGGCTGGGCAAGGGCGAGTTCCTCGTCGCGGAGGCCGACGAGTCCGACGCCTCCTTCCTGTACCTGCAGCCGGTGATCTCGGTGGTCACCAACATCGACGCCGACCACATGGAGACCTACGGCCAGGACTTCGAGCGCCTGAAGGGCGCCTTCGTCGAGTTCCTCGGCCACCTGCCCTTCTACGGTCTCGCCGTCGTGTGCAAGGACGACGAGCACGCGCGCGCCATCATGAAGAACGTGGCGAGGCCGATGGTCACCTACGGCATCCGCACCGACGCCGACCTGCGCGCCGAGGACGTGCGCTGGGACGCCGGGCGCATGCGCTTCCGCGTCGCCAACGGGGAGGCCGCGCCCCTCGAGGTGACCCTCAACCTGCCGGGCGAGCACAACGTCCTCAACGCCCTCGCGGCCGTCGCCGTCGCGCGCGAAGTGGGCGCCCCGGACGCCGCGATCGCCAAGGCGCTCGCGGAGTTCACCGGGGTCGGCCGTCGGTTCCAGCGCTTCGGCGAGGTGGCGCTCGCCTCCGGCGGGCACTTCGCGCTCGTCGACGACTACGGCCACCACCCCGCGGAGATGGCGGCCACGATCGCGGCCGTGCGCGGCGCCTTTCCCGGGCGCCGGCTCCTGCTCGCCTTCCAGCCGCACCGCTTCACGCGCACGCGCGACCTCTTCGAGGACTTCGTGCGCGTGCTCTCCGGCGCGGACGCGGTGGTTCTCGCCGACGTCTACCCGGCCGGCGAGTCGCCGATCCTCGCCGCGGACGGGCGGGCGCTGGTGCGCGCGGTGCGCGTGGCCGGCAAGGTCGAGCCGGTCTTCGTCGAGCAGGTGGCGCAGATGAAGGACGCGGTGCTCGCCGCGGTTCGCGACGGCGACGTCGTGGTCACCATGGGTGCCGGTTCCGTGGCGGGCCTCGCGCCGGATCTTGCGCGGGCGACCGGAGGCGCGGAATGAACCCCGTGGCGAAGGCCGCCCTGGGCGCGCCGGTTCCCCCGCCCTCGTCGACGCTCCGCGGCGTGCTGCGCCTCGACGAACCCATGGACCGGCACGTGAGCTGGCGGGCGGGCGGCCGCGCGAAACTCTTCTACCAGCCCGCGGACGTCGAGGACCTCCAGGCGTTCCTCGCGGCGCAGCCCGAGGGCGAGGCGATCCTCTTCGTCGGCCTCGGCAGCAACCTCCTCGTGCGCGACGGCGGCTTCGACGGCGCCGTCGTGTACACGCACCACGCGCTGGGCGGGATCCACGCCGCAGGTTCCGCGGGCTCGCGCCAGACGTTCGTCGCCGGCGGCGGCGTCCCGGCGCCGCACCTGGCCCGCTTCGTCGCGCGCCACGACTGCGAGGGCGCGGAGTGGCTCGCCGGCATCCCCGGAACGGTCGGCGGGGCGCTGGCCATGAACGCCGGCTGCTACGGCGGCGAGACGTGGGAGAACGTGGTCGACGTGACGACGGTCGACCGCGCCGGGGTGCTGCGCGTTCGCACGCGCGGCGACTACGACATCGGCTACCGGCACGTCGCGAAGCACGTGGCCGGCGACGAATGGTTCGTCGCGGGCACCTTCGCCTTCGCCCCGGGTGATCGCGACAAGGCCATGGCGCGCATGAAGGCGCTGCTCGAGCGCCGCGTGGCCACGCAGCCGTTGAGCCTGCCCAACGCCGGAAGCGTCTTCCGCAACCCGCCGGAGGAGCATGCGGCACGGCTCATCGAGTCGTGCGGGCTCAAGGGCTACACCGTGGGCGGCGCGCAAGTCTCGCCCAAGCACGCCAACTTCATCGTGAACGCCGGCGGCGCGAGCGCGGCCGACATCGAGGCGGTGATCGAACACGTGCAGGCGACCGTTAAGGCGAGCGTGGGCGTGGAACTGGTGCGGGAAGTGCGGATCGTGGGCGCCGCGGAAGGCAGCGCGCCGTGACCGCGCGCCTCGGCAAGGTCGCGGTGCTCATGGGCGGCCCCTCGGCCGAACGGGAGATCTCGCTCCTCTCCGGCAACGGCGTCCTCGCGGCGCTGCGCGAGAAGGGCGTGGACGCGCACCCCTTCGACCCGAAGGAGCGCAGCCTCTTCGACCTGAAGCGCGAGGGCTTCTCGCGCGTCTTCATCGCGCTGCACGGCCGCTTCGGCGAGGACGGCACGGTCCAGGGCGCGCTCGAGGTGCTGGGCATCCCCTACACGGGCAGCGGCGTCATGGCCTCCGCGCTCGCGATGGACAAGTGGCGGACCAAGCTCGTGTGGCTCGCCGCCGGCATCCCGACGCCGCGCTTCGCCGTCGCCGAGCCGGACACCGACTGGGCGCGCGTGCTGGACCGCCTGGGCCTGCCCGTGTTCGTGAAGCCGGCGCACGAGGGGTCCACGCTCGGCATCACGAAGGTGCGCACGGCGGCGGATCTCGCCCCGGCCGTCGCCTTCGCCGCCACCTTCGACCCGCTCGTCATCGTCGAGGAGTTCGTCGAGGGGCAGGAGCTCACCGCCTCGATCCTCGGCGACGAGGCGCTGCCGCTCGTGCGCATCGAGGCGCCGGGCGGCAACTACGACTACCAGAACAAGTACTTCACCGATGACACGAAGTACCACTGCCCGGCCGGCGTGCGGCCCGACGTCGAGGCGGCCATCCGGCGCGACGCGCTCGCCGCCTTCCGCGTGCTGGGTTGCCGGGGCTGGGGGCGCGCGGACGTGATGCTCCGTGCGGACGGCAAATACTCGTTCCTGGAGATGAACACCTCGCCGGGGATGACCGGCCACAGTCTCGTGCCCATTGCCGCCCGGGCGGTCGGGATCCCGTATCCGGACCTCTGCCTTCGCATCCTCGAGGGCGCGGCGACGGAGGGCCGCCCGTGAAGCCCGCCCTCGCCCTCGCCCTGCGCGCGGCAGCCGGCCTCGCCGCCCTCGCCGTGGTGGCCGGGGTTGGCTGGGCAGGCTACGACGCCCTCGCGCGCCGGCCGATCGCCGCGGTCCGCTTCACCGGCGAGACGGCGCGCGTGCCGGCGGCCGACCTCGAGCGGCTGGCCGCCGGGTTGCGCGGCCGCCAGGCCCGCGAGGTGTCGCTGCAGGACGTGCGCGAGGCCGTGAACCGGCTGGCGTGGGTGCGCGACTGCTCGGTGCGCCGCGTGTTCCCGGGCACGCTCGACGTGGCGATCGAGGCGCACGTCGCGCTGGCCCGCTGGGACGAAACGCGGCTGGTGAGCGAGCGCGGCGAGGTGTTCGCCGCGGAGCACGACGGCGAGCTGCCGCGCTTCTCGGGGCCGGAGGGAACGGGCGCCGAGATGGCGGCCGCGTGGGAGGGCATCCGCCGTGGCGCGGTGCCGCTGGGAAGCCCGGTGACGGAGCTGCGGCTGTCGGCGCGGCGCGCCTGGCAGGCGAAGCTCGCGAGCGGCCTGGTGCTGGAGCTGGGCCGCGCCGACGTCGAGGCGCGGCTCGCCCGCTTCGCCGCCGCCTGGCCCCACGTCGCGCAACTGGCCGCCACGGCGACGCACGCCGACCTGCGCTACGGCAACGGGTTCGCGCTGCGCGGCGTGGCGGCCGCAGGGAACACGAAGGCGCCGAAGGGCGGGCGCGCATGAGGAACCGAGCGAAGCCATGATCGTCAACCGAAACCGCGAGAGCCGCAACGTCCTGGTGGCGCTGGACATCGGCACCTCGAAGATCGTCACCCTGGTGGCCGAGGTCACGCCCGAGGGGACGCTCAACCTCATCGGCATGGGCAGCCACCCGTCGCGGGGCCTGAAGAAGGGCACCGTCGTGAACATCGAGTCCACCGTGACCGCCATCCAGCGCTCGCTGGAGGAGGCGGAGCTGATGGCCGACGTGAAGATCCGCGACGTGATCACCGGGATCGCCGGCAGCCACATCAAGAGCTTCAACTCGCACGGCATGGTCGCGATCAAGGACAAGGAGGTGTCGCAGTACGACATCGACCGCGTGATCGAGACGGCGCGCGCGGTGAACATCCCGATGGAGCAGCAGGTGCTGCACATCCTGGAGCAGGAATTCATCATCGACGGCCAGGGCGGCGTGCGCCAGCCGCTGGGGATGAGCGGCATGCGCCTGGAGGTGAAGGTCCACATCGTGACCGGCGCCGTCTCCGCCGCGCAGAACATCATGAAGTGCGTGCGCCGGTGCGGGCTGGAGGTGCGCGACCTCATGCTGCAGCCGCTCGCCTCGGCCGACGCGGTGCTGCTCGACGACGAGCGCGACCTGGGCGTGTGCCTGGTCGACATCGGCGGGGGCACGACCGACCTGGCGGTCTTCACCGAGGGCGCCATCAAGCACACGAGCGTCATCCCCATCGCCGGCGACCAGATCACCAACGACATCGCGATGGCGCTGCGCACGCCCACCAAGGACGCCGAGGAGCTGAAGATCCGCCACGGCGTGGCCCTGCGCCAGCTCGCGAGCGTGAACGACATGATCGAGGTGCCGGGGGTCGGCGACCGCGGGGCGCGCGAGATCTCGCGCCAGACGCTGGCCGAGGTGATCGAGCCGCGCGTCGAGGAGCTCTACTCCCTCGTGCAGCGCGAGCTGCGCTCCTGCGGGCTGGAGGAGCTGCTGTCCTCCGGGATCGTGATCACGGGCGGCTCCTCGCTCATGAAGGGGATGGTGGAGCTGGGCGAGGAGGTCTTCCACATGCCGGTGCGCGTGGGGCTGCCGCAGTACTCGGGGGCGCTCGCGGAGGTGGTGAGGAACCCGCGCCACTCCACGGGCATGGGGCTGCTGCTGGCCGGGCTGGAGCAGGTGCGGCGCGACCACCACGCGAAGATCACGGGCACGGGCTTCAAGGACGTGCTCGAGAAGATGAAGAACTGGTTCAAGGGCAATTTCTAGCCCTTCGGGTCGCCACCCCCGCGCGGGGCGGGGGCGGCGAAGCGGGGGGTCCAACGGGCAGGCAGAGCGCAGTTGCAACCGCAGTCATTACAAAAGGAGACGACAGATGATCGAATTGCTTGAAGCCCAATCGCCGGAGGCGGTGATCAAGGTGGTGGGGATCGGCGGCTGCGGCGGCAACGCCGTGGACCACATGATCAACAACGGGGTGCAGGGGGTGGAGTTCATCACGATGAACACCGACGCCCAGGCGCTCAAGAGGAACCTCGCCAAGACGACGCTGCAGCTGGGCACGGGCGTCACCAAGGGCCTGGGCGCCGGCGCCAACCCCGAGGTGGGCCGCCAGTCCGCCGAGGAGGACAGGAGCCGCATCGAGGAGCTGGTGAGCGGCGCCGACATGCTCTTCATCACCGCGGGCATGGGCGGCGGCACGGGCACCGGCGCGGCACCCGTTGTCGCGTCGATCGCGCGGGAGATGGGGATCCTCACCGTGGCCGTGGTCACGAAGCCCTTCGACTTCGAGGGCAAGCGCCAGAAGGTGGCCGCCGTCGGGATCGACGCGCTCAAGCAGCACGTGGACTCCCTCATCATCATCCCCAACGAGCGCCTGATGCAGGTGCTGGGCGAGGACGTCGCCTACGAGGACGCCTTCCGCGCCTCCAACGACGTGCTCAACGGCGCCGTCGCGGGCATCGCGGAGGTGATCAACTGCCCCGGCCTGGTGAACGTGGACTTCGCCGACGTGCGCACCGTCATGAGCGAGAACGGCGTGGCCATGATGGGCTCGGCCATGGCCTCCGGCCCCGAGCGCGCGCAGATGGCCGCCGAGCAGGCGGTGCACTCGCCGCTGCTGGAGGACATCCACCTCTCCGGCGCGCGCGGCGTGCTCGTGAACATCACCGCCTCGAAGAGCCTGAAGCTGCGCGAGGTGCACGAGGTGATGAACACGATCCGCTCGTTCACCGCGGAGGACGCGACCATCATCTACGGCAGCGTCATCGAGGAGTCGATCGGCGAGAACCTGCGCGTGACGATCGTGGCCACCGGCCTGGGCGGCGCCGCCGCGCAGCGCCAGCCGACGATCTCGATCGTGCAGCGCACCGGCACCCACGACGAGCCGATGGCCGTCAACTACGAGGAGCTCGAGCAGCCTGCCGCGTTCCGGCGCCGCCGCGACCAGACGGTCGACGCGCTGCGCCACTCCGGCATGGAGACGCTCGACATCCCCGCGTTCCTGCGCAAGCAGGCGGACTGACCGGCAGGCGCGGGGCAGGGCCCCCGTCTCCGGCCGATGTCCCGCGCCCGCCCCCGAACCGTTTCACCGGGGGGTGGGGATGCACGGCTGTACACGGACGCCGATCGTCTCCCGGCGGCCGTGCCCGCCTCTCTTGGGCCCGCGCAAGCGGGCCCTTTTCATGCCCCGGCGCCGTGCTCGGCCACTCCGGACCGCCCGCGCGGCAACGACGGCCGAAATGTCCGGGATGGGCTGCTAACAGCATGATAGAATTCAACTTTTGGATGTACCCGGCTGCCAGAGGCGGCCCGGGTCACCCGCGATGATCCGCCAGCGCACCCTCAAGTCTTCCGTCAAGGCAACCGGCGTCGGTGTCCACACCGGCCACAAGGTGACGCTCGTCCTGCGTCCCGCGGCCCCCGACACGGGCATCGTCTTCTGCCGTTCCGACCTGCCCGGCAACCCGGCGATCCCGGCGCGCGCCCACAACGTGGTGGACACCCGCATGGCCACCGTCCTCGAGAAGGACGGCGCGCGCGTGTCCACCGTCGAGCACCTCATGAGCGCCTTCTTCGGCCTCGGGGTCGACAACGCCTACGTGGACGTCTCCGCCGAGGAAGTGCCGATCATGGACGGCAGCGCCGCCACCTTCGTGTTCCTGCTGCAGCAGGCGGGTGTCGAGGAGCAAGCCGCACCGAAGAAGTACCTGCGAGTGCTAAAGACCGTGACCATCGAGCAGGGCGACAAGCGGGTGAGCCTTGCCCCGTTTCCGGGATTCAAGGTCGGGTTCACCATCGAGTTCCAGCACCCGGTATTCGAGCAGTCGCAAACCGACGTCGATATCGACTTTGGCGAGGTTTCGTTCGTGAAGGAGGTCGCCCGCGCCCGCACCTTCGGCTTCACGCAGGACGTGGAGGCGATGCGCAACGCCGGCCTCGGCCGCGGAGGCTCGCTGGACAACGCCATCGTCGTGGACGACTTCCGGGTGCTGAACGCCGATGGCCTGCGCTTCGCCGACGAGTTCGTGAAGCACAAGGCGCTCGACGCGGTGGGCGACCTCTATCTCGCCGGGCATCCGCTCATCGGTGCTTTCCACGGCCACAAGTCGGGGCACGCGCTCAATAACGCGCTCGTCCGCGCGCTGCTCGACGATGCGGCGGCCTCGGAGGTGGTAACCTTCAGCCGAATAGAAGCCGTTCCCAAGGCCTTCGCCGGGATCCAGCTTCAGCCGTCGTAGCCAACAACCGCGAGGACGCCAGCGGCGCCGGACCCGACGGGCCAAGGCGAGCCGCGGCACAGACGAAATCTTCATGACCCACGACGCGCGGGCCCTTCAATGGGACGACCAGGTGCAGGCGGTGGAGAGCCAGGTCTCAAGCCGCCTCGGACAGGAGGTCGCCATCCTGGAACTCGATCGGGGCCTGTACTTCGGGCTCAATTCGACGGGAACCCGGATCTGGGAACTGCTTGCGGAGCCCGTGACCGTCCGGGATATCCATTCCGCGATCGTTTCCGAATTCGAGGTCGACGGCGAGGTCGCCAGTCGGGACGTGCTGGACCTGCTGGAGAAGTTGCGTGAGGCCGGGCTCATCAGGGTTGTTCATGCCGGCTAGCGTCGCGAGCCTGCGCCGGCTGTCCTGGCGGCGCTGCATCGCGCTCGGGCTTGCCTTGCGCTGGCTGCTCATGGCGAGAGCGGGACTGCGCCATCGACCGCTGTCGGACCTGCTCAGGCAGATGGAAGGGGCGCGGGCGCTGCCCGGGGCTTACGGCGTGGACGAGGCGGTATGGGCCGTTTGCGCGGTAGCGCGGCGCGTGCCCGGCACCGCCTGCCTCGCCCGCTCGCTCGCCCTGCAGGGCGTACTGCGCAGCGCGGGGATCGCCTCCGAGCTGAGGATCGGCGTCGCGAAAGACGTCCCGGAGGGGCTCGCCGCACATGCGTGGGTCGTCTGCGAAGGCCGCGTCCTTCCCACCGGGGACGAGCCTTCCGGATACACGCCCTTGCCGCCGTTCAGGACCTGACCCGTGAGCGGCATCGCCGGGATCGTCCGATTGGACGGAGGTTCCGTCGACCGCGGGATCCTGGAGCGAATGACGCACTTCCTGTCCTTCCGGGGGCCGGACGGGCTCGGCACCTGGTCGTGCGGCCTGGCGGGACTCGGGCACGCGCGGTTCAAGCTCTCGGATGACGAGCCTCCAAACGCGCAGCCGATGACCCTCGATGGCGAGGTGTGGATCGCGGCGGACGCGCGGATCGACGGCAGGGATGCCCTGGTTTCGGACCTGCGCTCGAAAGGGCGCGACACGTCGACGGGCGCGGACGACGCCGAGCTGATCCTGCACGCCTACGCCGCCTGGAAGGAGGACTGCGTTGCCCACCTCCTCGGCGACTTCGCGTTCGCGATCTGGGATGGCCGCCTGAGGCGCCTCTGGTGCGCGATCGATCGCTTCGGGATCCGTCCGCTCTACTACGCCCGGGCCGGCGAGTCGTTCGTGTTCTCCAACACCCTCGACTGCCTCCTTCTCCACCCCGGCGTCGCGGGCAGGCTCGACGAGGTGGCGATCGGCGACTTCCTCCTCTTCGGGAACTACCAGGACCGTGACCGGACGGTGTACGAGGCCGTCAAGCGCCTGCCGCCGGCAAGCTCGCTGGTCCTTTCCCGGGATGGCTGCAGAGTCAAGCGTTACTGGCATCTCGAGCCCAGCGACCCCGTGCAAGGGCGTCCGGAGGCGATCGTCGACGAGTTTCTCCACCTGGTGGAGACGGCCACCTGCGACCGCATCAGGACTGGCGAGACGGCCGTCTTCATGAGCGGGGGGCTCGATTCGACGACCGTTGCGGCAGCCGCCCTGAGGTCACCCGCCGCGATTGACGGCGCCTGGCGGCTGCGCGCATACACGGAGGACTTTGGCGAGTGGTTCGCGCACGAGGAGCCCGGTTACGCGGAGTTAGCGGCCCGGGCGCTTGGCATCGATGTTCGCCGACAGCCCGCGACGACCTATGTCCCGTTCGACTGGGTCGAGCGAAGCGCCTGGCCTCCTCCGGAGCCGGCCGTCGAGCCGGGCTGGTCGACCTTTCAAAGCACGCTGCGGGAGGTAGCACAGCGATCCCGGACTGTCATGACGGGTTTCCATGGGGACGTCCTTGCCGCCGTTTCGTTTGCGGAGTACTGGCGATACCTCGTCAAGGGGGGGCGCTGGCTTCAGCTCGGCCGCGAGCTGATTGACTACACATGGCGAATGCGGCGTGCGCCGCCCATCGGGATAAGGAGGGCAATGGCGCGACGCCGGAAGAAGGCGCGAGGCATTCCGCCTTGGATCCGTCCCGGTTTCGCACGCCGTGCCGGTCTGGGGGACCGACTTGGGCTCGCGCTGGAGAGGGAAACCGGCGAGAGACTCGATGAAGGGCATGGGTTTCGCAGCCTGGCGCCGCTGCTTTCGCTTTCGTTCTTTGACGTCTTCAACCCGGGTTGGACGGGGTGCGCCCTGGAAACGTCGTATCCCCTGATGGACGCACGGCTCGTCGAATTCTTCCAGCGCCTGCCGCCGTTGCCATGGTGCCTGGACAAGGCCATCTTCCGGTGCGCGGCGACGGGCATCCTCCCCCGGGAGATCGTCGAGAGGCCGAAGACCCCTCTGCCGGAATTTCCCGTCCTTGTAGCGCTGCGGCGGTTCGGGATCCATCCCGAGGCGCGAGACGCCTTGCGAGGGCGGGCGGCGGAGTACGTCGATCCCGCTATCGTCCCTCACATGGAAGCGGTAGACTATCGGGGACATGTATGGACGGACCTCCGGCCAGTGAGTCTGGCCTGTTGGCTCAAGCGAAATGACGAGGTTGGCACAAATGGCGATTGACGCGAGCAACACTCCCGACATTGCTCCGAGGAAGCCCTACGTGCAGCCGCGGCTAGAGTCCTATGGCGACCTGGCTACGGTGACGCAGGGGTTCCCCCGCGTGGGAATGAACGACTCGGGAAGCGGCGCGAAGACTACAACGTAGCGCAAGGGCGCTCGGCCCTTCGGGCTTGTCTTGCCGCAGGTTCGCCTCGAGTTGCTGTCAGGGTGGGAGCTGGCTGGTCTGACGCGAGAAGGCGTTGGGCGAGGGCCCGGTGCGCGAAGCGCTCCCTCCGGAAATGGATCGCCCCGCATGTCCTCCTGCCTGGATACTCCCGCGTGAGCTACTTCTATCGCGCTTTCGGATTGACTTTCGGCAGCTCGACCCCGGTGCCGTGGCTGCGCCACATCCAGGGCCCCCGCGTCGCGGACGTCACCGTGGAACTTGGCGCAGGGGTTACGCGACCGTTCCTGGAACCGCTCGGTGAGGAATTGCATCGATGGCCCGGTGACGGTCCCGGGAGCCGGCCGGCGCTCCTGGTCGAGTCCATCCGCGAGGGTGACTTCCTGCGGGTGGCATACGGCGACGGTGCCCTGTTCGTCGTCGACCGTACCGGCAGCCGGGTGTTCGGCTCATGGGGCCCGGGCTTGCCGGACGCCCGAGGGGGGCTCTACCTGCTGACGCTCGTCTCGGGGCTTCTCCTGAGGCTGCGCGGCATCACTTCCCTGCATGCCAGCGCCATTGCGGTGGACGGCGTGGCGGTCGCCTTTGCAGGGGCCTCGGGAGCGGGAAAATCCACACTTGCCGCCGCGTTCTCGCGCATGGGCATCGGGGTACTTACCGACAACATCGCCGCTCTGGGGGGAGGGGCGGAGGGAGTCGTGGTACAGCCCGGCGTCCCCGCCGTCTTCTTGTGGCCGCAATCGGTCGAGGCATTGCTGGGGAGAACGGAAGCGCTCCCCAGGGCACTGCCCGGCTGGGAGAAGCGGGCGCTGAGCCTCGCCGGCGATCCGAGGTGCCCTGACCGGGCGATGCCCCTTGCAGCCCTCTACGTGCTCGACGATTGCAGGGCGCCGGATGGGATCGGATTCCACGCGATGTCGGGCGCCGGCGTGCTCCCCATGCTGGTCGCCCACACTTATGGCAACTATTTCCTCGCTTCCCGCCAAGGGGCGCGGGACTTTGCGTTTCTCGCGAGAGTGTCGCAGCAGGTCCCGGTCCGCCGCCTGCGCCGGCCGGACGACATCTCGCAGGTCGGGGAAACGTGCGATCGCATCCTCGCCGATCTCGCGCAACTGAGTCCTGGAAGGCGAGAAGGCGCGCATGTATAGCGTCGGCGACTATGGCGCCATGGCGGACAATGAGATCCGCAGAGTCGCATTCCATCGGGCGCTCGCGTCGGTGGTCGAGCCCGAGTCGGTCATCGTCGAGCTGGGGACCGGAGCGGGACTCATGGCTCTGTTCGCCTGCAGGCTGGGCGCGCGGCGCGTCTACGCCATCGAGCCGTCGGACGCGATCGAGGTCGCGAGAGCGTCGGCCAAGGACAACGGTCTCGCTGATCGAATCGTCTTCATCCAGGGTTACTCGCGAGACGTGTCGCTGCCGGAACGGGCCGACATCCTCCTGGAGGACATGAGGGGGGCTTTGCCGTGGATGGGGCGCCACATTCCCGATCTCGTAGACGCGAGACGCAGGCTGCTCAAGCCAGGAGGGCGGATCATCTCGTGCCGCGACACGGCATACTGCGCGGTGGTTGAGGCGGCGGAGCGCTACAGTAAGATCAGCGACCCCTGGTTGAGGAAGCCCGAGTCGCTGGACCTTTCCGCCGGCCTGCGCTTCGTCCTCAATTCGACGTACAGCCTCCGTGCCCGGGCTGACCAGCTGCTCACCGAGCCGAGACCCTGGGCCGAGCTCGACTACCGTACCATCGAGTCGGCCAATGCCCGTGGGCGCATAGGTCTTCAAGCGGCCCGGGAAGGGAGGGGGCACGGCCTCCTTCTCTGGTTCGACGGCGAACTGGTTCCAGGCGTG
>JAMPXV010000174.1 GCA_023700985.1 Lysobacter sp. | reverse complement strand
TGCTGGGCGCGCGAGAGCTTCGACTGCACGCTGAAGGACTTCGCCACGGCCTCGTACTGCGCGGGGTCGACGCCGTTCTTGGCGAGCCAGCCCTCGCGCTGCTTCTGGTTGGCGAGGTTGACGTTGTCCTTGTGGAGCGCGTCGAAGGCCTTGATGTGCAGGGTGTCGAGCTTGCCCATCGCCTCGAACGAATAGAACATCAGCGCGAGTTGCGTCCACGCGCCGCTGCCCACGCCGGGGATGCGCTTGAAGGTCACGTCCGCCGGCATCTTCTTGGCCCACATCTCGAGGAAGGGCTCGAGCTTGTAGCAGTGGCCGCAGGCGTAGGAGAAGAACTCGATCACCTCGACCTTGCCGCCGCCCTCGGTGACCTGCGGGGGGGTGAGGAGGGTGAATTCCTGCCCCTGGCGGAACTGGGCGTGGGCGCTCCCGGCCAGGAGGCCCAGGGCGGCGAGGGAAAGGGTGAGGATTCGGCGCAAAAGCATGGTCGGACTCCGTCAGCGGTTCTTGGCTTCGTCGGTGCGGATGATGGTCGCGCCGACCCCGTTCTGGGACAGCACGGCCTTGATTCGGTTCGCGTCGTCGAGGTTCTGGTACGGGCCCAGGCGGACGCGGTGCAGGGTGCCCTTGCCGGGCACCTCGGCGGCCTTGACCGCGGCTTCCAGGCCGGTGAACGCGATCTTGGCCTTGAGGTTCTCGGCGTCCTTCTCCTCGGCGAAGGCGCCGGCCTGCAGCCAGTAGGTCTCCCCGGAGTGGGGCTTGGGCTGCAACGGAGACGAGCCCGGGCCGACCTTGGCCGGCTCCCTGGGCTTGGCCGCGGCGGACTTCGCCTCCTTGTCGGTGACTTCCTTCTCGCCCGGCAGCATCGTGTAGAACTCGAAGCGCGGCCGGTCGGTATTCGGCTTGCCGGCCGCCTTGTCCGCGGCGGGCTTCGCCGGCGGCGCCGGGGCGGCCGCGCCCTTGTCGTCGGGCTTCGGCGGCTGCGTCGGGCCGATCTTCGCGAGCGGCTCGATGGGCTTCGCCTTGTCGACGAACGGGTTGGACAGGCGGTTGAGCCACAGCGCCACCGCGAGCGCGATGACGATCCCCATGAGCAGCCCGATGATGATGCCGAGAAGCAGGGGGTGGGCCGCGCGGCCCGGCTCGCGCGGCGACGGATTGTTCTTGAAATCCTTCGGCATCTACATCCTCTCCGGCGCGCCCACGCCCAGCACGGCGAGGCCGTTGGCGAGAACCTGTCGCGTCGCGGCGACAAGGGCGAGCCGCGCGAGCTTCACGCCCTCGTCCTCGACGAGGAAGCGCTCGGCATTGTAGTAGGTATGCAGTCGAGCCGCCAATTCGTCGTGCAGGTAGAAACTCACGAGGTGGGGCGAGAATTCGCGCGCCGCGCGCTCGAGGATCTCCGGGAACTGCGCGAGCGCCTGGGCGAGCGCCACCTCGTGCGGCGTGCCCAGCGCGGAGAGGTCCGCGCCGGCGAGCGCGGCCTCGTCCCCGCCCCACTCGCGCAGCACCGAGCAGATGCGCGCGTGCGCGTACTGCACGTAGTAGACGGGGTTCTCGTCGCTCTGGCTCTTGGCGAGGTCGATGTCGAAGACGAGGTGGGAGTCGACCTTGCGCATGATGAAGAACCAGCGCACGGCGTCGCGGCCCGCCTCCTCGACGAGGTCGCGGACGGTCACGTAGGAGCCGGCGCGCTTGGAGATCTTCACCTCCTCGCCGCCCTTCATCACCGTGACCATCTGGTGCAGCACGTAGTCGGGGTAGCCCTCGGGGATGCCGGTGGCGAGCGCCTGCAGGCCCGCGCGCACGCGCGTGACCGTCGAGTGGTGGTCCGCGCCCTGCACGTTGACGGCCGACGTGAAGCCCCGGCGGAACTTGGTCAGGTGGTAGGCCACGTCCGGCACGAAGTACGTGAAGGTGCCGTCGGACTTCCGCATCACGCGGTCCTTGTCGTCGCCGAAGTCCGTGGTCCTCAACCACAGGGCGCCGTCGGCCTCGTAGGTCCTGCCGCCGGCGACCAGCATGCGGACCGTCTCGTCGACCTTGCCGTCGGTGTAGAGCGAGCTTTCGAGGAAGTAGGAGTCGAACTTCACGCCGAAGGCGCGCAGGTCCGCGTCCTGCTCGCCGCGCAGGTAGGCGACCGCGAAGCGCCGGATCGCCTCCAGGTCGTCCCCGCGCCCGTCCGCCGGGTACTCCGCCGCGTAGTCGCGGGCGATGTCCTTGATGTAGTCGCCGCGGTACCAGTCGTCGTGCATGTCGCCGCCCGCCACGAGCCCCTTCGCCTCGCGCAGGCGGAACTGCACGGAAAGCGCGAGGTTGGCGATCTGGTTGCCGGCGTCGTTGTAGTAGAACTCGCGCAGCACCTTCCAGCGCTGCCACTCGAGGAGGGTGGAGATGGCGTCCCCCAGCGCGGCCTGGCGGCCGTGTCCCACGTGCAGCGGGCCCGTCGGGTTGGCGGAGACGAACTCCACCATGATGGTGCCGCCCTGGCCCGAGCGGCCCTGGCCGTACTGCGCGCCGGCGGCCTGGATCGCGGCCACGACGCCGAAGCGCGAGGCGCGCGACAGCGTGAAGTTGATGAAGCCGGGGCCGGCGATCTCGGTCTTCGCGATCTCGGGTGCGGCGCCCAGGGCGGCGACGATGGCCTGCGCGGCGTCGCGGGGCTTCTGCCCCACCCGCTTGGCGATCTGCAGCGCCACGTTCGAGGCGAAATCGCCGTGCTCCGCGCTCTTCGGGCGGTCGAGGTCGACCGTCACCTCGCCGGCGTCGGGGAAGGCCGTGCGGACGGCTTGGCTCACCAGGTCGGCAAGGCGGGTCTTGGGATCGGCTTCGGTCACGGGTTCGGCTTCGGGCGAAAACCCACTATTATACGGGCCCCCTTCTCCCGGCCCGATCCTCCCCTTGTCCCCGCCCCTTGTCCGCTGGATCTCGCGCTGGCGGGAATCCGCCGATCCGCACGTGGGGCTCGATTCCCTCGTCGCGGGCGCGCAGCCCGGCGCCTCCCCCGAGCGGCGGCTCGCCTGGCTGCGCGACCTCTCGGCGTGGGTCCGCGCGGACCTGGGCGACAACGCCGAGGCGCGCGCCTCCTCTTCCCAGTCGGTGCGGCTGAAGCACCTTCTGGGCGTGCTCGACCGGCAGCCGGAGCGCCGGGCCGCCTTCGCCGAGACGCTGCGCGCGGCCCTGGGCCGGAGCGACGCGTTCGACCTCCTCATCGAGACGGGCATGCCGCGCGAGGCGGGCTTCCTGGGCGAGTTCGTCCGGCGCGTTTTCGCGAAGCTGCTGCCCGAGCCGCCGCCCACGGATCTCTCCGAGCTCTTCGTGCAGGTCTTCCCCGAGCGCGAGGATTCCGAGCGGGTGTCCGGCATCACGACGGAGAACTGGCAGGGGATCCTGGCGCTGCTCGGCGACGGCGAGGGTGCCGCCGACTTCCGCGCCGGTCTCTCCCAGGCCGCCGGCAGGGCCATCGAGGCACTCGCGGTGCAGGTGTGCGCGGAGACGATGCCCTCGGTGGTGCGAACGCGCATGCGCGGCGATTCGGCCGCACCCCTGGCGGCCTGGGGCCTGCCCGAGGCGGCGCGGGCCTTCGTCGTGGCGTGCGCCGCGGGAGACGAGGCCCGCCGCACGCAGAAGGGCGAGGTGCTGCGCGCCGTCATCGGCCGCTCCCTCATGGAGACGGAGCAGGCCTACACGCACCTCGACGACCAGGGGGTGAGCATCGGGGTCGTCTACCAGCTCGAGCGCATCAGGGCGCAGCTGCAGCGCGCGGGCGAGCTCACCGAGCTCCTCGCCGCCCCGGAGCACCTCCCGCAGGTCCTGCCCCACTTCATCGCGAGCCTCATCCGCGACGTGCACGACCACCACAGCGTGCGCGCCCTCCTCGCCCAGAACTTCGAGCTGGCCGCACGAAAGGTCGTGGAGCGCAGCGCGGAGACCGGCGAGCACTACATCACGCGCAACCGCGACGAGTACCGCGAGATGCTTGCGCACGCGAGCGGCGGTGGCGCACTGCTGGCGGTCACCACGTACGTCAAGTTCGCGATCTCGGCGCTGAACCTGCCGCACTTCTTCGGGGGCGTGCTCGACTCCCTCAATTACGCGGCGACCTTCGTCGCCGTCCAGCTCGCCGGCTTCACGGTGGCCACGAAGCAGCCGGCGATGACCGCGCCCGCGCTCGCCGCGCAGATGAAGGGGCTGGACGATCCCGCGCGGATGGACCGCTTCGTGGAGGAGGTGGCGAACCTCGTGCGCTCGCAATCGGCGAGCATCTTCGGCAACGTCTTCGTCTGTTTCCCGCTTACGTGGCTGCTTGGCTCGCTCATGTCGGGCCTCCTGGGGCTCAATCCGGTGGACGCGGCGAAGGCCGCGAAGACGATCGACTCGATCTCGATACTGGGCCCGACGGCGTTCTTCGCGGCGTTCACCGGCGTGCTCCTGTGGTTCTCGGCGATCCTCGCCGGCTGGGCGGACAACTGGTTCGCCTACCGCCGGCTCGGCCCCGCCATCGCGAACCACCGGCGGCTGGTGTACGTCTTCGGCCCCTCCACGATGCAGCGCGCGGGCGGCTTCCTGTCGCGCGAGATCGCCGGCCTCACGGCCAACATCTCGCTGGGTCTCATGCTCGGACTTGTTCCGGTGGTCTTCGCCTTCTACGGCCTGCCCATCGAGGTGCGCCACGTCACGCTCTCCTCGGGGCTGCTCGCGGCCTCGGTGGTGACGCTGGGTTGGGGCGTGGCTTCGACGGCGCCCTTCTGGCTCGCCGTGGCGGGCATCGCCCTGATCGGCGCGCTCAACGTTGGCGTGAGCTTTGCGCTCGCCTTGCAGGTCGCCGTGCGCGCGAGGGACATCGAGGGCATCCGCCGGCGCAGCGTCTACGGGGCGATCCTGCGGCGCATGGTGCGCCAGCCGGGACTCTTCCTTTTCCCCCGCAAGGAATCCTGAAAAGGGGGCAGCAGACCTTTTTGGGGACGGTTCTATGGAGCTATTGGGACGGTTCTACAGAACCGGTCTATTCAGGAACTCGTGCATGACACTCGCCAATCACGGAATAGACCGGTTCTGTAGAACCGTCCCAATAGCTCCATAGAACCGTCCCCAAAAAGGTCTGCTGCCCCCTTTTCAGGATTCCTGCGGATCGACGTCGAGTGACCAGCGCACGCGCCGGTCGTCCTTCTCGTCGAGCGCGGACTTCCAGCGGCGCAGGAAGGGCTGCAGCGTCGCGCGCGATGCGGCTCGCACCAGGAGCTGCGCGCGATCGAACCCCGCCTTGCGCTCGAGCGGCGCCGGGACCGGGTCGAAGATCTCCACCTTGCCGCCGAGCCCGCGCGCGATCCGCGTGGCCTCGCGCAGGAAGGCGACGGCCTCGCCGGCGTGCTTGGATTCCGCCCGCAGCAGCGCGATGTGCGCGAAGGGCGGGAAGCGCGCCACGCGCCGCTCCTCGAGGGCCGCGTCGGCGAAGGCGGCGTAGTCGTGGGCCGCCACGGCCGCGTAGAGCGGGTGCGTGGGGAAGTCGGTCTGGATGAGCACCTCGCCGGGCTCGCCCGCGCGGCCCGCCCGCCCCGCCACCTGGGTAAGGAGCGAGAAGAGCCGTTCGCCGGCGCGGAAGTCGACGCTGTAGAGCGCGCAGTCGCTGTCGACCACGCCCACCAGCGTGAGGCGCGGGTAGTCGTGCCCCTTGGCGAGCATCTGCGTGCCCACGAGGATGTCGACCTCCTCGTCGCGCACCCTGTCCAGCACGTCGGCCAGCGCCCCCTTGCGCGCCGTCGAGTCGCGGTCGACGCGCACGATGCGCGCGCCCGGCAGGGCCGCGGCGAGCGTCTCCTCGAGGCGCTGCGTGCCGTGGCCCACGGGCGCGAGGTCGGCGCTCCCGCACCCCGGGCAGCGCGCCGGCACGCGCTCGCGGTGGCCGCAGTGGTGGCAGCGCAGCTCCCCGGCCTTCAGGTGCAGCACGAGGTTGGCGCTGCAGCGCGTGCAGGTCGAGTGCCACGCGCACGAGCGGCAGAAGAGCACCGGCGAGAAGCCCCGGCGGTTCAGGAAGACGAGGCTCTGCTCGCCGCGCGCGAGGCGCGCCTTGAGCGCGCGCAGCAACGCGTCCGTCACGCCCTCGATGGGCCGGTCGGCTCGCGTGTCCACCGTGCGCACCGACGGCAGCTTCGCGCCCGCCGTCGCCCGCTCCCTGAGCTCCAGGAGCGCGTAGCGGCCCTGCTTCGCGTTGGCCCAGGTTTCCAGCGAGGGCGTGGCCGAGCCCAGCACGACGGGGATCCCGGCGAGCTGGGCTCGGCGCACCGCCACGTCGCGCGCCGAGTAACGAAGCCCCTCGTGCTGCTTGTACGAGGGGTCGTGCTCCTCGTCCACGACGATGAGGCCCAGCTCCGGCATGGGCGAGAGCGCAGCGAGCCGCGTGCCCAGCACGATGCGCGCCCGCCCCGACTGGGCCGCGAGCCAGGCGGCCGCCCGCTCGCCATCGCCCAGGTGGCTGTGGGCCGCGACGATGGCGACTCCGGGAAAGCGGCTGCGCACGCGCGACTCGAGCTGCGGCGTGAGGCCGATCTCCGGCACGAGGTAGAGCGCCTGGCGCCCCTGCGCGAGCGTCTCGGCGATGAGCCGCAGGTAGACCTCGGTCTTGCCGCTGCCGGTGATGCCCGCGAGCAGCACCGGGTGGAAGCGGCCGAAGCCCTCGCGGATGCGCGCCAGGGCCGCCGCCTG
>JAMPXV010000011.1 GCA_023700985.1 Lysobacter sp. | reverse complement strand
TCGGGCGGGCGGTTGAAGAAGGTGTTGTAGAGGTCGGTCACGAACCCGTTGTTGTCGCGATTGAGGCCCAGGTACTCGGGGCTGGTGAAGAAGAAGACCGCCATGGCGTACCAGGTCTCGTTCACGTTGGCGCCGAGGCTCGCCATGCGGGTAGCCTCGCTCTCCCAGTAGGACTTGCCGCCGCCGTCGGGCGCGCGTCCGAGGATGGAGCGGTAGTAGTGCGTCACGAGCGAGCGCTCGCCGGTGCCGGCCAGCGGCACGGTGGTGTTTCCGGCGCTGGAGGCTACGGTGAGCGTGCCGTTGAGCGCGCCTTGCGCGGCGGGGGTGAAAGTCACGTTCGCGGTGCAGGAGGCGCCGGCGGCGAGCGAGTTGCAGTCGTGGGACACTGAGAACCAGGTCGAGGCGCTTGCCGAACTCACCGTGAGCGCCGAGCTCCCGGTGTTGGTGATTGTCACCGTCTGCGACGGCGAGGTCGTGCCCATCGACTGGCCGCCGAAGTCGAGCGAGGATGGCGCGAGCGCGAACGGGCCCGACCCGGTGGGCTCCAGTGCGCCGATCGATGGCGGAACGGTCCGGGCCGTGCCGCGGAAGTCGGTCGCGGGCGCCTCGCTGGAAGTGCCGGCCAGGCGCGACGGCGAGCCCGGCAGCAGGTCGGCGCCCGCGTAGTCGTATGCCGCCGCGGCGCGGAATTGCGTGACGTCGGCAAAGAGCGGGTCGGCGAACACGCTGTTCGGGTCCGCGCCGGTGATGGCCGCCTTCCAGCCCGCGAAGTTGTAGTAAGTGACGGAGGAGTTGAATCCGGCGCCGAACGGCTGCGCGGCGGCGCTGAAGTAATTGTTGTTGTCGATGAGAAGTCCCTGGGCGCCCTTGAGCTCCGTGAACACCAGCATGTCGCCGTTGAATCCGTGGATGGCGTTGTTCTGGATCCGCGAGTTCGTGTTCCGCTGCGTGCCGCTGGGGGTCTTGTTGTCCTGGAGAAAGATGCCGAACGTCTCGCCCCCCTGGAACGTGTGGAAGGGCATGATGATCGTGTTGTTCGAGATCACCGTGTTCCTGAGCCCGTGGTTTCGTATCGACTGGGTGCCCTCGGAATAATCCCGGATGCCGATGCGGCAGCCGGCGATGATGTTGTTGTGGACCCGGGAGCCGCTCAGGTTGGCGTACCCACCGGTGGAGTCGCTGGAGTTCTGTTCGTCCGCGAGCATGAGGCAGACGGTGAACTTGTCCAGGGAATTCCAGGGCGCCGACCCGGACACGTACAGGAAATCGGCGTTGTCGGGAGGGTGGTTGAAGAGGTAGTTGTTCCGGGCGACGTTGTCCGGCTGGTTGTCGAAGTACATGTTGACACTCCAGTTGTCGTGGACGACGTTCTGCTCGAAGAGGGCGGACCCGCTGGGTAGCCCCGCGGCCGTGCCGTAGGTGATGATTCCTTCCCCGCCGTTCTTGTGGACGATGTTTCCGCGGGCGAGGGGGCGAAGGTTGGTGTCCCAGACGAGCGTGCCGGGCCAGCCGCCGCCGTCCTCGGCGAACCCGTTGTTCCCGCGCGGCCAGTTGACCAGGTTGTTGTGGTACGCGTGGCTCGTGAGCACGGCGTTGTCGGAGTTCGCGATGCCGGTGGAACTGAGGAAAGACACGGCGGCCTTGCCGTTGAACTTGATGTTGCAGCTCTCCACGGTCACGTTGCTGCCGTATCCCCAGAGGCCGTTGGACCCCGAGCCGCGCACGGTGAGGCCCTTGAACCGGAGGTAGTGCTGGTCGTACCAGAACACGTGTTCCTGGTTGCCGACGTTGCTTGGCACGACGATGTCCGCTGAATTCGGGTCGCCCGCGCCCAGGGTCGTGCCCATGTCGGCGTAGATGAACCCGCCGCCCACGTACCACTTGCCGCTGCCGCTGGTGACGCCTGCGAGCCCCACCTGGGGTGCCGTCGAGCCCCCCTGGCCCTGGGTGACCTGCTTGAGCGGAACCTCGTTCACTACGATCCCGACCGGCGTGAATGCGATGGGCGCCTTCCAGACCGTCCCGCCGTGGATCGTCCAGCCCGTGACCCTGGTCGACCCGTCGACGATCACCTCCCCGTCGCCATAGGACCCGACGGTGATCGGCTTCGCTGCGGTTCCGGACGGCGCGCTGCTCAGGTTGATGGCTTCGCGGTAAAGCCCCTTGCGGATGAGGATCGTGTCGCCCTCGGCGAGCATGGAGACCGCCTTCGCGATAGTCTTGTATGACGTGGCGGGCGTGGTTCCGTTGTTGGTGTTGCTTCCGGCCGCGCCGTCCACGTAGTACGTCTTTCCCGTGGAGGAGGGTGCCACCGCAGGGATGTCAGGGGTCCACACGGGCCAGGGGTAGGCGCCGGCGGCATCCAGGGCCGCGGCCAGAACAAGTACGGCAACCACTACCAGGCGGCCGCGCGTTGCTGCGGCGGCGCTTCGGAAAAAGGACATGGAAGTGTTCACGGTCTTTTTCGCCTTCCCATGAGGTTGACTGCGGCGTGCGTACTGCATCCTGCATCGTCGCCGACGAGGCTGCAAGCAGGCGCCGGGTCAAGATAGCAGCCATAAAATTCCTCGTCACCGGCGCCGCCGGCTTCATCGGCTCCCACCTGTCCCTGAGGTTGCTGGCCCGCGGCGACCAGGTCACGGGCATCGACAACCTCAACGACTACTACGACGTCACGCTCAAGGAAGCGCGCCTGGCCCGGCTGCAGGCTCACTCGGGGTTTTCCTTCCGCCGCCACGACATCGCGGACCGGGAGGGGATGGCCGAGATCTTCGCGGGCGAGCGATTCGACTGCGTGGTGAACCTCGCGGCACAGGCGGGGGTGCGCTATTCGCTCGTCAATCCGCACGCCTACGTGGATGCGAACGTCACCGGGTTCCTCAACATCCTCGAGGGGGTGCGGCACCACGGCGGGCATCTCGTGTTCGCGTCGTCGTCGTCGGTGGAATGCGTCCGGATTAGGGGACACGATCGCCCGCCTGCCTCAGGCGGCCATTTGAGCCGCGTACTGCCGCCTCTCGAATTGGCAGGAACAAGGTTTCCGAGTCTCGAGTGTCGTCTTATGCGATTGCAGAACATCTCGATGTACTCGGATTTCGCTTGCTTTCCCTCTTCCTCGGTGGCACGACGTCTCAGAGGCACGGGCGTGGCCATCGTCGTGGTCTTCGCGCAGTAGCCGCAGCGTCGCGCAGGTTCGAGACCTTTCATCTCTGCCCGAAGAGGATGGCCAGAAATCCGGGCGCTGATCGACTTCGCCGAGCCATCAGTCCGCCCAGCCCCGGAGGCGGTAGTACTGCAGGCCGGCGACCTCGTGGAGGACGGACGACCACAACTCGGGCCCCCCATCGTCCGGCAACCACGCGCGCCACGTCGGCGAATCGATCTGGCGGAAATCGCAGGGGAAGGGCTTCGCGTCCAGCCCCAGCTTTCGCGAGACGGCCAGGGCGCGGGGCATGTGCACCGCGCTCGTCACGAGCCATACCGGGCGACCTCGCGTCTCGACGACCTCGCGGACGAGGGCGATGTCCTCGTAGGTGCTGCGGGAGTTCGCCACGACGCGGATCGCTCCCGGCGGCACGCCGGACTGCAGCGCGGTTGCCCGCATCAGCCCGGCGAGGGATTCGTCGGGGCCCGGCCCGCCCGTGAACACGAGGACGCCTGCCGTCTCGCGCCAGAGCCCGACGCCTGCCCGGAACCTCTCCCACCCGTTCGCGTCCAGGCGGGGGGCAGGCGTTCCATCGCGGGCGAAGAGCCTGCCGCTCGCGAGCACGACGATGACCGGTTCCCCGGCGGGGCGCCCTGCCGTCCGCGCAGCGGCTGGCGGACCCTCGAGCGCGGCCAGCGCCAGGTTGGCCAGCCCCGGGGAGGAGAACACCCACGACCACAGGGCCGCAGCGGCAAGGGCGTAGCGCAGGCGGCGCCATGCGGGGGCCGACGAGGCGCGGAACGCCGTGGCCGCGAGCACGGCGAGCACCACGAAGAGGTGCGCGGCGCCCGGCAACGCGAGCCCGATCAGGTCGTAGGTCATCGGGAGGAGTCCCGGCGGCGGGCGGGAGGCAGGGGGCCGGGGAGCACCACGAGGTAGGCGTCGACGTCCCTGTCGCCGGACGCTCCCCAGTTCGAGTTGAACAGGACGCGGGTGAGGTCGCGGTTCGCGGACGCGTGCGGCTCCGTGAAGTACCCCGCGGGGGTGGAGTGATGGAACGCGAGGTTGACGATCCTGGGGGCGTCGCTAAGCTCCACGGCGAACACCTTCCGGTGCAGCCACTGGAACCCGCCGCCGCCGAGGGCGCGCCGCAGCCGGCCACCCCCGGCATGGTCGGCATAGGTGGAAACGACGACCCACCCGGGGCTGCGATAGGCCTTGCCCGAGAAGTGCATCGCGGTCGCGGTGGAGGACACGTAGCTGTCGAAGAGGCGCGTGCGCTGCCCGGTGCGCAGGTGCGTCATGTACACGGGCCCGCCGCTCGCCTGGTAGTCGACCGAGACGTAGACGTCGTCGCCGTCGGCGTCGAGGGCGATGTCCGAGTGCTCGCCGCGCCCCGCCAGCCTTCGCGGCTGGCCGAATTCGCGCGTGAAGGCCTGCGGCCCGTCGTCCCAGGACACGACCACGAACTCCCCGGTGGGGCTCATGCTCAGGTGGTCGGGCCGCGGCCGGCCGTTGGCCGCCAGGTCGTACGTCGCCACGATCGTGTCCGTGCGCAGGTCGTAGGTGAAGAGCCCCAGCCCCTTCCAGTCGCCGCCGTCGACGAGGAACGCCCAGTAGCGCAGGTCCGCCGAGGGCGAACCCTCCGAGCGCGTCCACGCGCTTGCGGCCGCGGGCCACAGCTTGCGGATCCGGTCGCCGAAGTCCGCCGCGATCCGCGACCGGCCCGAGCGCACGTCGAGCTCGTGCAGGCGCATGCCGACGCCGTTCCGCGGGAGGTAATACAGGAGGCCGGGGTCGTCCGGGTGCCAGTGCGGCTCGGCGTCGCCGCTGACGCCCTTCAGGGCGCCGAGCGGCGCAAGAGTCGCCGCGTCGTAGAGATGCCACGATCCGTTGCCGTCGACGACGAGGAACCGGGACCCGTCCGCGTTGAACGACTGCCGGCGCGAATAGTCGGCGCGCGCGAACCCCCGCGGGGGCTCGGCGCCGTGCTGCGTCGCGCGCACGACGCACGTGCCGAAGACCGCATCGCGAAGCGGCCTGCCCTTGGGGGGCCGCGGCGCCGCCGGAGGCGGAGCGTCCACCTTCCCGGTCACCGGCCGCCAGTCCGCGCCGGCCACTCCGGCGCACGCGTCGCCGATCGCCGGCTCGCCGGCCGGGACCGCCTGCGCATGGGCGCACGACACGAAGCAGGACAGGGACAGTGCCGCCCCCGCACACGCAATCCGCAACAGGCTCGGGCAGGCCACGCTATTCGCCCTGTTCCTGGCCGCCCGCCGCACGCCCCTGCCGCGCGAAGGAGCGCAGGGCGTCGCGCAACCGGAAGAGGAGCCGCATCCAGGCGCTGTCGCGGTAGACCACGCTCCAGCGCAGGTCCCGATGGCCGCCGGCGAGCGATCGCTTGTACCTCGCGTCGCCCGCGAGGAAGTCGTACTCGCGCGCCGCCGTGCCCCGGTAGTGCTCGATCGCCATGCAATGGGTGAGCAGCCCCGGCTTGAGCTTCGAGTCCTCCTCGTAGGCGAAGCCCGACTGGAAGAAGCAGATCTTGCCGCGGTCCCTGTAGTTGAGCAGGTAGCCGACGTCGTCGTCTCCCGAGCGCCCGCGGACCAGGTCCACTCCCCCCTCGGGCAGGAGGCGTCCGACCAGGCGCCGGTGGAAGCGCAGCACGCGATCGCTCTCGAAGGACCCCTGCATTCCCCTGGCACGCCAACGGGCGTTGTGAAGCCGGGCGAGGCCGTCGAGGAATTCGCCGGCCTCGGCCTCCGTGCGGGCGAACTCCAGCCTCACGGGTCCCGACCTCTCCTCGTAGCCGCGGCGGCTGCGCCGCACCTGGCTGCGCGTGCTGCCGCCCAGGGAGTCCTCG
Organism: Lysobacter sp.; assembly: GCA_023700985.1. Classification (GTDB taxonomy): domain Bacteria; phylum Pseudomonadota; class Gammaproteobacteria; order Burkholderiales; family Usitatibacteraceae; genus FEB-7. Next base: position 26,357 of record JAMPXV010000011.1, on the reverse strand, counting down.
AATCGTCCCTCCGGCAGGGCGGCCAGGTCGACGAACGGCGCGGGACGGACTTCGTGCGACGACGCTGCCGAGGGCAGCGTCCGCGCGAGGGTGTCGAGAACGCCGCCTCCCTCGTAACCCGACAGGAAGACGCAGCTCCATGGCTCTTCCCCGAGCAGGCGCGCGAAGTCGAGGGCCACCGCATCCTCCTCGCCCGGCAGGCAGAGGACGTCGTTGAACTCGGCGAGGGGCGTGCGTTCCGTCGTTTCTCCCGTCGCGTTGACGAACACGGCCCGCAGCCGCAGCAAGCCGCGCCTGCGCAGGGTGCCACGCAGGAGCAGGCACCCCGCCACGACCTCGCCGTCGCGCTCCCAGCGGACCCATTCGCCCCCGAAGAGCTCGCCGTAGACCTCGAGCCAGGTCTGCATCCACGCCGCCGACGTGAAGAGCGACGCCCGGGGCGCGCGCTGGTGGAGCGCAAGCCACCAGCCGGGTACCTCCGCGCCGCCAAGGGGCGAGGCGAGCCTTCGCAGGGGCGCCACGGCCGTTCTCACGTCGTCGCCGCTCCGTCGCGCGCGCCGGCCGACGCGCGCCCGGCGGCCTGTCGCTCGAGCCCCAGCGTGACGTAGCGCGCCACGAGCGCCGTCAGGATCCAGAAGTTGCCCATCACCGCGCCATCGAACAGGCGCGAGCCGAAGAAATTCACCGCGACGGCCCCCGCCACGGACACGAGGTAGCCGGTGGCGAGGACGCGGCCATCCTCGGAGTCGTCGAGGTTGCCCGCCTGCCGCCCGAGCTTCACGAGGCCTGCCAGGAGCCAGGCCAGCGCGGCGAAGCCGAGGATGCCGGCCTCCGTGAGGACGAGGACGAACCCGTTGTGCGCGTCGAAGTTGGCGTAGTCGGGCGCGTGGGCGCCGATTTCGCCCTTGAAGCGGCCGAGCCCGATGCCCCACGGCCGCTCCGCGAAGAGCTGCATCGCCCCCTGCCAGAGCACGAACCGGCTGGCGGTGCTCTTGTCGAGCTTCCTGTCGCCTTCCGGGTCCTCCTGCCCCGTCATCTGGATCCGGTCGACCACGACCTGCGGTGCCCACAGCTCGTAGTTCAGGACCGCGGCGACGAGGAGAACGCCGATGACGAGGTGGCGCCGCAGGGTGAGCAGGACGCCCTGGGAGGCGAGGATGAAGTAGGCCTGCCGCGAGTAGGTGTAGAAGGCCGCAAACAGGCCCAGGGCCGCCAGCGGCAGCGACGCCAGGCGGACGAGGGGCCGGGACTTGCAGAGGAGGAACACGGCCATGAAGAGCGGCACGAAGATCGCGTAGAACGCCGCCGCGAGGTTCGCCCCGGCGACGCTGCCGGCGCCGAAGGGACCCGTGACCCGGCGATGGGGCGCGAATCCGTAGATCCCGCCCAGGTCCACGGCCTGCCGAAGGCCCTGCAGCGAGACGATGGCGGTCGCCAGGAGGATCGCGCCGAACAGGAACCGGATGCTGCGCTCGTCACGGACCGCGTGATAGTAGAGGAAGAAGAACAGCATGTAGAAGACGGCGTTCTTGAGGTGCGTGAGCTCCTCGAGAAAGTGGGTGCTGTCGCCCGCCTGGGCCACCAGGAACGCGACCGCCAGGGCGACGAAGAACAGCACGAACCGCCCCTTGAGCGGCGTCGGCGTCCGCACCGCCGCGCCCGCCGGCAGCCCCATGGCGCGAACCAGCACGACGACCAGGAGCCCGACGAACAGGAGGTTCATCAGGTTCAGCCCCTTCAGATCGAGCACCACACCGTAGTGCTGCTGGTACGGCATGTAGAGGATCACCGCCGCGAGGGCGACATTGAGCGCGCTCACCGGGAAGGCCCGCCGGCGGGCGGCGCGCCGCGCCCGTCGAGGTGGGCGCGCGCCCACATCTCGTAGGTGAGCACGAGCCAGAGCAATTCCCCGAAGTCGCGCTGGCCGGACAGGTGGCTGTCGAGGCAGGCGCGCACGCCGCGCTCGTCGAACACGCCGCGCTCCCGGAACGAGCGGTCGCCGAGCAGGTCGAGCATGAGGGGCTTGAGGTCGTGCCGGAACCAGCGGTCCAGCGGGATGCCGAAGCCCTGCTTTCGCTTCGCGAGGCTCTCCGCGGGAAGCCACTGGCGGGCCACTTCCCGCAGGATGACCTTGCCCTCCCGCCCGTCGTTCTTCAGCCGGAACGGAAGCCTCGCGCAGAACTCCAGGAGCACGTGGTCCAGGAGGGGCGCCCTCGCCTCGAGGGAATTGGCCATCGTCGCGCGGTCGACCTTCACCAGGATGTCGTCGGCGAGGTAGGTATCCATGTCCCCCGAGAGGATCCGGTCCATGTCCCCGGGGACGTCCTCGCGCCCGAAATGGCCGCGCACGGAGCGGTAGGGGTCGACGGCGGCCAGGTCCGGCGCAAGCAGCGGGCTCACCTCGGCGTCGGTTCCCAGGGCCACGGCGGACAGGTACCGCTCCGGGTACGGAAGGCCTGCCCGCGCGCCGATGCGACGCAGCCGGTTGCCTAGCCTGCCACCCAGGGCCCCCCCCGCGAGCCGCAGAGCCGGCCCCGCCAGTCCCAGCGACGCCCTGGCCATCGCGTTGAGGCGCATGTACTTCACGTAGCGCTCGTAGCCCGCGAACGCCTCGTCACCGCCGTCGCCCGAGAGCACCATCTTCACGTGGGAGGCGGCCAGTCGCGAGACGAGGTAGGTTGGGATCGAGGACGAATCTCCGAAGGGCTCGTCGAAGTGCCACGCGAGCAGGGGAACCAGCGAAACGGCGTCGGGCGTCATCACCAGTTCATGCGGCTCCGCGCCGATGTGCGCCGCGATGCGCCGCGCGTCGGGCGTCTCGTCGAACGCCGCCTCGCGGAAGCCGATCGTGAAGGTCTTCACCGGCCGCGCGAGGTGCCTCGCCATCAGCGCCGCCACCACGCTCGAGTCCAGCCCGCCGCTCAGGAAGGCGCCGAACGGCACGTCGCTCGCGAGCCGGATGCGCACCGCCTCGTCGAGCAGCCCCGACAGGCGCTGCCGGAGCTCCTCGTCGCCATCCTCCCACTTCGGCCCGAATGCGAGCCGCCAGTAGCGGTGCACCGTCACGTTCCCCCGCTCCATGACCAGGTAGTGCGCGGGCGGAAGCTTGTGCACATCCTCGAAGATCGACCCCGGGCCCGGCACGTAGCCGAGCGTGAAGTACTCCCGCGTGGCCGCCGCCGATGCCTGCGGCCGGAACCCGGGCACCTCGAACAGGCACTTGGTCTCCGAAGCGAACGCCAGCAGCCCCTCGCGGGTGCGCGTGTAGTACAGCGGCTTCTTCCCGAGGCGGTCGCGGGCCAGGACCAGGCGGCCCCGGGCCCGGTCGAGGATGGCGATCGCGAACATGCCGCGCAGCTTGGAGAACGCCTCGTCGCCGTACTCCTCGTACGCATGCACGATGCACTCGGTGTCGGTGTTCGTGTAGAACGCGTGGCCGCGGTCCTCGAGGTCGCGGCGCAGTTCCGGGAAGTTGTAGATCTCGCCGTTGAAGACGACCCAGACGGTGCGGTCCTCGTTGTGGATGGGCTGGTGCCCGCCGGCGAGGTCGATGATGCTCAGGCGACGCATGCCGATCTGCGCGTCGCGCTCCTCCCGGACGCCCTGGTCGTCCGGGCCGCGGTGGACGATGCGCCGGCACATGGCGTCCGCGAACGCGCCCGGCGGAAGCGCCCCCCCGTCGAGCGTGGCGAGGCCCGCTATCCCGCACATGGCGCGCCTCCCGGCCCGTTGCCGCGCCCGCGTTCCGCCGGGGTGCCGGGCGAAATGCCGTAGGCCTCGATGAGCCGGCGCGTGATCGCCTCGCGCGAGGCGCTCGCCACGATCCGCGCCCGGGCCGCCTCGCCCATGCGCCGCAGCCGTTCCCCACCGGCCGATGCGGCGTCCGCGAGACACCCCGCCAGCCCCTCCCGGCTGCCCGGCTCGAACAGCCACCCGTTCTCGCCGTGGGCCACGAAGTCCTCCGTCCCGCTCACTCGCGAGCCGACCACGGGCAGGCCGGCCGCCATGTACTCGAGCAGCGCATTGGACAGGCCCTCGGCGAACGACGTCAGCAGGCCGAAGTCGGCAGCCGCGAGGTAGCGCTCGACGTCGCCGCAGTGCCCAGCGAACACCACCTGCCCGCCGATCCCGAGACGGGCGGCAAGGCTCCCGAGCGCATCGCGCTCCGGCCCCTCGCCCACCAGGACAAGGCGAGCGTCGCCCTTCCTTCCGAAAGCCTCGCCCCAGGCCTCCAGCAGGACATCGAGCCCCTTCTCCGGCGACAGCCTGCCGACGAAAATGCCCAGCAGCGAAGCACCGCCGAGAAGGCGCTGCCTGAGCGCCTCGTCGCGCCCGGTCGCGAGAAAGCGGCCGACATCCACGCCGTTGGGAATCACGAGAACGCGCGAGGGATCGAAGCCGCGCTCCGCGAGCAGCCCGCGGATGCGCGTGCTGGTCGCCTGGAAGAGCGTGGCGTTGCGGATCGCGAGCCTGCGGATCCGCGAAGCGGCGCCGGGATGCGGGTCGAGGATGCCGCCCACCATCTCGTGCGACCCGGTGAGCTTGACGAGAACGCGTTTGCCGAGCAGGCGGCCCACGAGCACGCCCACGGCGGTCATGTTGTGCGCGATGTGGCAGTGCACGACGTCGTACTGGCGCCGCTTGCGCACGAGCTTCCACGCGAGCTTCGCCAGCATGATGGCGGGGCCGACGTACCGGACGTTCGGGTAGCGCAGGCGCACCACCTCGATTCCCTGGAGATCCTGCCTTTCCTGCCGCGACCCGCCCGGGACCATGGGCACGACCACGCGCACGAGCACGCCCTCCCGGACGAGGCTCGCGCCTATGGTCTGCACCTGGCTCTCCGCCCCGCCCCCGCCCTGCCTCGGGAACGTCGCCTCGAGCACCATCAGGACGCGGGGCGCGCGCCCGCCCGGGACGGCGCCGGCAGCCGCGCCGGGAGCCGCGGTGCGTACCCGAAGCGCATCCGCCGCGACGGGTCCTGCCGCGCGGCGCTCGAGGCACTCCCGGTGCCACAGCTCGAGCATGAGCAGCCGGAAGATCTCCGGCGAATGGTCCCAGCTTCCCCTCTCGTGGGCCTCGAACAGTCCGCGGACGAAGCGCGGTTCGAAATATCCCCGGCCCAGCGAGCGGTCCGACAGCACGACTTCGCGCACGAGATCGCGCAGCGCGCCGCCGCGCCGGAGCCAGACGTTCACCGGCAGGCCGAAGCCCTGCTTCTTCTTCCTCAGGATCTCCGGGGGCAGGATGCCGGCCATCGCGGCCTTGAACAGGTGCCGCTTGTCGAGCCCCCGCACCTTGTGGCGGTCGGGCAGCCGCCCCGCGTACTCGACCAGCTCGCGGTCGATGTAGGGAAAGGCGACGTCGATGCCCGCGATCCGGCTGGCGCGCAGCACCTTCACCAGGTCGCTCTCCGCGATGGTGAGCCGCAGGTCGAGGTACATGAGCCGGTGCAGCTCGCTCGCGGTCTGCGCACTCCGGAAAAGCTCGCGCTGGATGTCCAGCGACGCGTCCGGCTCGATCCCCGCCCGGAACTCCGGCGTGAGCATGGCCGCGAAATGGTCCGACGCGAACGAGTCGTCGCTGTAGAAGCGGTCCGGGTTGGGGAGCTCGCCGCGGCGGATCATGTTCCTCAGGCGATTGGTGGCGTGCAGGTCGATCCGCCCCATCCCGCCCGCCGCCAGCCTCGCTGCGGCCCTGACCATCGCCGGCGCGCGGTGGTACCAGTCGAACACCTTGTTCTTCGCATAGCGCTCGTTGCCCCCGAATATCTCGTCGCCGCCGTCGCCGGCGAGGAGCATCTCCTTTCCCGCTCCGGCCGCGAGGCTGGCGCAGTACCACGTGGGGATCGCAGACGGGTTGCCGAAGGGCTCGTCGAACCCGGCGGCCACCAGGGGAATGGCGTCGACGGTCTGCGCCTCGCCGACGATCCGCTCGTGGCCGACGAGGCCGAACCGCGACACGGCCAGCCGCGAAAAGGAGATCTCGTCGAAGGCCTGCTCCTCGAACCCGATGGAGAAGCTGTCCACGCGCACCCCGGCCTCCCCGGCCAGGATCCCCGCGATGCTCGAGCTGTCCGTTCCCCCGCTGAGGAACGTTCCCCACGCCGTGTCCGGCCCCGGCCGATAGCCGCGGACGGTCCGCACGATCGACTCGCGCAGCCCCTCGGCAAGGACGTCGTCGGGTCCCTCGAGGTCCTCCGGATAGCGCGGGTCCCACTCGCGCCGCGTCGCCACCTTGCCCGGGCTCGCGTCGAGCCGCGAGCCGGGAGGGACCTTCCCCGCCCCCTCTATCGCGCAGTGCGGCGACGGAACGTAGGCGAAGTTGAGGTAGTGGTAGATCGCGGTCCGGTCGATCCTCGCGGGAGCCTCGTCCGCGCCGAGCAGCAGCCTGAGGTCGCTCGCGCAGGTCGTGCGCCCGGGGGAGCACCGGTGAAACACCGGGTAGGTGCGGAACGCGTCGGTGAACGCGGCGATCGTCCGCTCGCGCGCGTCCCAGAACACGAAGACGAAGCGCCCGCGAAGCTCCCGGGGCGACCACTCGGGATCGTCCAGCCAGGCACGGATCGCGCGGTCGGCGACGGCGGCTGCCGCGCTCCCGGAGCCGCCCCGCTCCGGCTCTCGCGCGAGCCCGATGCCACCGCGGTGGCCCTCCACGAGGCAGCGCATGCTCCCGCCCCAGGCGACGGCCAGGCCCGGCCCCGGCTCGATGCGCTGCCAGCCGATCCCCTGCAGGGCGGCAGGGCAGCCCCGCGGAACGGGAGACGCCGGCGCGCGCGGTTCCCCGGCGGCGCGAAGGCTGACGACGAATTCACCCAGTACCTTGGTCATGCCCCTTTCATGCCCCCGAGGCGGCGGCGCGCCGCTGCGCGCACGCCGTGTAGATGGCCTCCATCGACCGCGCCATGGCGTCGACCGAGAATCGTTCGATCGCCCGGCGCCTGCCCTCGGCGCCGAGCGCTTCCCGAAGGGCCGCGTCCGCCGCCAGCGCGCCCATCGCGGCGGCAAGGGCCGCGTCGTCCCCGCTCGGGAAGAGCAGGCCGGTCGCTCCCGGCTCCACGAGCTCCACGCTGCCGCCCACCGCCGAGGCGATCACGGGCCGGCCGGCCGACATCGCCTCGAGGATCACGTTGGAGAGCCCCTCCCTGAGCGACGGCAGCACGACGAAGTCGGAGGATGCCATGAGAGCGCGCGCGTCCGGCCGCTCCCCCATGAGATCCACGACGCCGGAAAGCCCCAGCGCGGCCACCTGCCCGGCACAGGTTCCCCGGAGCGGTCCGTCCCCGGCGATCCTGAGCCGGACCGGAACGCCCGCGTCGCGCAGCCGCGCCATCGCGCGAAGCAGGACGGGCACGTTCTTCTGCTCGACCAGCCTTCCCACGAAGAGGGCCGTCACCGGCCCGCCGGGACGCGCCGGCGGCGCGCCCGCCCCGGGCGCATCCGCCACGCCGTTGTACACGACATCGACCGAGCCCGGCGGCAGCGACATCATGTCGCGCGCGTGCTCCCCGCCGACGCGGGAGTTGGCGACGATCCGGCACGACTGCAGCGACGCCCAGCGCTTGAGGCGCCACTGGAGCCCCGAGTACCAGTCGTACTTGTTGCGCACGGAGGTCACCAGGGCCGGCCGCGACGCGGGCGCGAGCAGGCGCCGGCCGACCGTCCCCCACAATTCGCCGGTGAACGCGAAGCAGTGCATCACGTCGAACCGGCCCTCGCGAAGGAACGCCACCAGGGAGCGCAGGAAGCGCGGATCGATCCGGCCCCGCTTCGGCAGCTCGGTCACCGGCACGCCGGCGCCCTCGAGCTCCCCGACGAGGAAGGAGCGGTTGCGGAAGAAGGCCACGGCCGGGTCGAACCGGGAGCGGTCCAGCGCCCGGGCGAGGTAGGCGATCTGGCGCTGCGTGCCCCCGACCTCCATCTCGTCGGTGAGCAGCAGGACGCGGATGCGGGCGGCCATGTCAGGAACGCCCCGCGAAGGCATCGTGGAGCTTGCGCGCCTCGGCGCGGACGTCGAAGTCGCGCTCGACCCTGTCGCGCGCGCGCCGCGCAAGGGCGGCGCCGAGGGCGGGATCGGCCAGCAGCCGCTCCAGGCAGGCGGCGAGCCCCGCCGCGTCGCCGGGATCGGCGAGCAGTCCGGTCACGCCATCCTCCACGAGTTCGGGGATGCCCGAGACGCGGGTCGAGACCACCGGCAGCCCGCTCGCCATCGCCTCCATGAGCGCGACGGGAATCCCGTCGCGGTCTCCCCTGGGGGTCACCACGGAGGGCATCGCGAAGATGCCGGCCGTTTGCATGAGCGCCCGGACCTCCTCCTGCTTGCGCGTGCCGGCGAGCCGCACCTGTCCGCCGAGACCCAGTTCCCGCACGCGCGCCTCGAGCGTCGCCTGCAGGGGGCCGCTGCCGACCAGCTCGCACCGGAACGCCGCGCCCCGGTCGCGCAGCAGCGCGCAGGCCTCGACCAGCGTCGGGAAGCCCTTGATCGCGTCGAGCCGGCCCACGGCGAGCACGAGGTGCGCGTCGCGCCCTTCGGTCACGAGCGGGAACTCCTGCGGAAATACCCCGCAGTGGACGATGCGCACGTCCGCCCGGGCGGCGCCTTCCACGCGCTCGCGCAGGAAGCGCCGGTTGAAGCAGGAAATGGCCACCACGAACGCGGCTTCGCGCACCTTGTCGGACAGGAGATGGTCCTCGAGAAAGATGTCGTGCGCGTGCGCGGTGAAGCTGAATGGCACGCCCAGGCGCCGGGAAAGAAGCATGGCGGCCGTCGACGGATACGTGGCGAAGTGCGCGTGGACATGCCCGGGCGCGAGCGCCGCCGCCGTCGCAACGAGCCCGGTCGCGCGCCACCAGGTCACCAACGTCTTCGCGAGCACGGCGGGGTGGCGCCACAGCCGCACCGCGAACCGCCACAGCCGGCGGATCTCGCCGGCCGGGTCGCCCGCGAGCGCCCCCGCCACGGCGAGAAGGGTCGTGCCCCACCGCGCCGGATAGGCCACGCGGTCCAGGAGCGCGGCCGCGTCCGACTGCACGAGAGCCTCGCTCGGGTGCCGCAGCGAGAGGATCCGCACGTCCACGCCGAGGCGCAGCAGCTCGCGGATCTCGCGCACGATGAAGGTCTCCGACCAGCACGGGAACAGGGACACCACGTAGAGGACTCGCATGCCGGATCGTCCCGCTAGCGCGACGCCCGCGGGCGCCCCGCGGCCGCGGGGCTCGTCCACAGGTGCGTGCTCCGGTTGGAGACGAAGGCAAGGAAGCCGAGCACGACGAACGCGTTGAGCGCCACGAACGCGAGGGCGAGCCTCACCGGCCAGGCCCGGCGCGAGCCGGGCCACATCGCGCCGAGCGCGGCCGCCCCGTAGCAGGCGAGCTGGAGCGCGAGGAAGGCAGCGAAGGCCGGGCCCTCGCCCGCCAGCGCGGCGTTGGTCCCCAGCGCCACGGCCAGCGCGACGGGGCCCAGCAGGCGCATGAGCTTGTGCGACACGAACTGCAGGAACACGGGGTTGGCCCACGGCGCGAGGAAGCCGGGGCGCAGGGCGACCAGCTGGAAGTTCCCGGCCAGCGTGCGCACCTTGCGGGCCCGCTCGCGCGCGAGGTCGTGCATCGGCTGGTCGTAGGCGTGCGCGCCGCCCTCGAAGACGACGCGGCGGCCGAGCATCGCCACCTGCATCGGGATCATGACGTCGTCGAGGATGGCCTGCGGCGGTATCTCCCGGAAGCACTCCCGCCGGATCGCGTAGAGCGCGCCGGCCACGCCGATCATCGAATGGAAGCCGCTTTCCGCGCGGCGCAGCGACTGCTCGTACCTCCAGTAGGCGTCGAGCCCCCCGTCGCCCTCGCCCGTGCCGTGCGTGAGCGCGCCGCTCACCGCGCCCACTTCCGCGTCGGCCAGGTTCTCGAGCAGCAGCCGCACCGCGTGCGGGTGGAGAACCTGTCGCACGTCGGTGAGCACGAGGACCTCCTCGGAGCACGCGGCGACCGCGTCGTTCAGGCAGGCCGCCTTCCCGCGACGCCGCGGATAGTCGAGCAGGCGCACCCGCGGATCGCCGAACGACGCGACGCGCTCGCACGTCGCGTCGTCCGAGCCGTCGGAAGCGACGATCACGCTGAGCCGGCCGGCCGGATAGTCCTGCGCGAGGCAGCTCTCGAGCTTCCGCTCGATCCAGGCGGCGCCGTTGTGCACGACGATCACGATGGCCACCGGCGGCTCGAAGCGCGCGCGGCGCACGGGCCGGGGGAAGAGCCGCGCGAGGAGCGCCATCGCCAGGGGATAGCCCGCGTAGGTGTAGCCGAGGACCGCCAGCGAGGCGAGGAAGGCGACGATCAGCGGCGTCATGATGCGCGCCCCCGGCGCGGCCCGGCCGCGAGCAGGCCCGCGCGCAGGCGCTCGTAGCCCCGGTTGCCGAGGAGGGCCTTCGCGGCGGCAAGGGCGCGGTGGCGCATGCCGATCCTCGCCATCTCCCAGCGGTCCATCGCGATCCACCGCCGGAACTGCGCCTCGCCCGTCGAGGCGAGCACCGCGAGGCGCGGAATGTCCCAGGCCGAGGCGTCCGCGCGCCAGAGGCCGGCCCGCGACGAGCAGATCGCGCGGTAGCCCAGGCGCTGCGCGACCGGCGCCACGCGCGGCGTCAGCCGCCCGCCCGGGGGAGCGAAGACCGTCACCGGGCGCCCGATCCGGTCCTCGATCGCCGCCTTGGAGCGGGCGAGCTCCTCCCCGATCTCCGCCTCGGAGAGCTCGTCGAAGTAGCGGTGCGTGTGGCCGTGCGACTGGATGGAGATCCCGGCGCGGGCCAGGTCCGCGAGCGCGCTCCAGTCGAGGTAGCGCGGGGCGCCCACGAGCGAAGGGTTGACGAAGAGGTCCGCCGTCCCGCCGGCGGCGATGATGGCTTGCGCCGCCGCGGCGTTGCTCTCGTGGCCGTCGTCGAACGTGAAGCCGACCCGGCCGCCGGCATCTCCCGCCTCCAGCAGGTCGCGCACGCTGGATGCGCGCATCCCTTCGCCCGCGAGCAGTTCCAGGTGGCGGCCCAGCGTGCCCGGCGCGACGGCGTAGTGCGGATCGGCGCCCGGGCACGCTCCCTGCGCGTCGAGGAGCGCGTGGTACATCAGCACGGGGACCGGGGCTTTCCTCATGGCGGCGACGGGGCGGGAAGTCACGCGCGGGCCACGATCGCAGCGACATCGGCGGCGGTGGCGCCGCCCGAGTGCTGCCGGCGAAGCGCGAGGGGGTCCGCGCCCGGCTCGATGATGCCCTCCTCCGTCGAGAACGCCACCTCGAAGCCGTGCCGGCGAAGCGCGTCCTTCGCCCGCTCGTCGAAGTCCACGGCCCGGCCGTTGGGATAGGCGAAGCAGCGCGGCGCCTCCCCGGTCTCCGCCTCGATGCGCTCGCGGCAGGTTCGGATCTCGCGCTCCAGGTCCGCCGGCCCGAGCTGCGAGAGGATCGGGTGCGTGTGGCTGTGGCCGCCGAAGGTGGTGCCCTCGCGGATCGCGCGCACCTGGTCCCACGACAGCATCTGGCGTCCCAGCTCCGCCTCCGCGGGCGGCGCCTGCAGCGAATCGAGAAGCTCCGCCACCCAGCGCCGGCGGTCGGCATCCGGGGCGCCCTTCAGGTGAAGCCGCGCCATGGCGAGGAAGGCGACGCGCTGCGCCCCGGTGGCGAGTCCGGCCTCGCGCGCCGGGTCCCAGGGCAGCCGCACCGATGCGTTCGGGCTGCGCATCCCGGCCCAGTGCAGCATCTCCGTCCACAGCAGGCCGCCCCGGTCCATGAAGTCCGTGGCGAGGAAGACCGCGGCGGGAATGCGAAGGTCGCGCAGGATCGGGTAGGCCACGTCGTGGTAGTCGCGGAAGCCGTCGTCGAAGGTCACGACGACCGGCGGCCGGATCCGCGATGCCCGCCGCGCCGCGTCCAGGGCCTCCTCGGGGCGAACGGGCGTGCAGTGCTTCGCGACCCAGGCCATCTGGAGATGGAAGCGGTCGGCCGCCATCCCCGGGAAGTGCGCCTCGCCCGCGTGGATCCGGTGGTACATGAGCGCGACCGTGCCCCGCGCGCGCAGCGGCGCCGCGGCGATCCAGCCGGGCCGCGTCGCCAGGGCGGACTTGGCCGCCCGCTTGAGCAGTTCAACGGGCACCGTTCACCTCCTCACGCCTGCCGCGCGGCGGCAAGCCGCATCCACGCCGCGGCGAGCAGGCCGCGGGCCTCCCGGTCGAACGCGACGACCAGCGCGGCGTACACGGCGACGCCCGTCGCGATCCTGATCGCCAGCCCCGCGAAACGCCCGGGGGACGGCATCGCGTGCACCACGGCCAGCATGATCGCCGCGAGAAGCGCGAACTTCGCGACTTCCCGCCACGGAAAGCTGAGCGGCATCAGGCGGGCGCCGAGCCGCCAGGCCGCCGCGGCCAGGAACGCGTAGCCCGCCAGCGTCGTGGCCGCCGCGGCGAGAAGCCCGAATCGGGGTATCAGGGCGACGTTGAGCGATATGTTGATCGCTGCCGCGAGCGCCACCCACGGGATGATCCGCCGGTTCTGCTTGTGGATGTAGATGCCGGCGCCGAGTATCGCGATGGAGCCGTCGGCCACCATGCCCGCGATGAGCAGGGCGACGACCGGCGCGCCCACGGAATACCGGTCGGTCGCGAGCAGGGTGAGGACGTCGTCGCCCACCGCGGCCATGCCGGCGACGAGGGGAAGGCCGATCATGAAGTAGAGCCGCAGCGCCCGCTCGACGAAGAGGCGCGTGGCCTGCGGCCCGTTCTCCTCCCACATGCGCGAGTAGATCGGCGTCACCGCCTGCGCGATGGAGACGAGGATGACGACGCGCGCGTAGTCGCAGAGGTTCGCCGCGGCCGAGTACCGCCCGAGCGCCTCGCCGCCCATCATCGACTGGATCACGTACCGGTCGCCGAGCGCGAGCATGATCCCGGCGAGCTCGAAGCCGATCATCGGCGCGCCGAACGCGAGCATGGCCCGGAAGGCGGGAACATCGAAGTCGCCCGGCGAGAAGCGCGTCCCCCGATAGAGGAGGAAGGCCACCGCCGCCGCCGCGAGCGCCTCCACCACGAAGGTCCCGAGGTAGAAGCCCCTCAGCCCCGGCAGGAAATGGAAGACGAGCAGCAGGATGAGCGCGAGGCTCAGGTACTTGCGCGCCACCGTGTACGAGGCGTAGAGCAGGCTGCGCTGCTGCGCGCGCAGGACGTTGCCCACGGCGCTGTCGAGCACGCGCACGAGGACCAGCATCGAGAGCGGCAGGAGCAGCGCGGGCACCGCCGGGTTCCCCCACCAGGAATCCGGGACGGCCAGCGCCATCAGCAGCCAGCCGGCGACCGCCGCCGCGCCGGTCGCACCCATGCCGAGCAGGACCGTCGTCACGTAGGCCCCCTCGGAGATGCCGCGCCGGCCTGCGACGACCTCGGCGTGGAACCGCGCGATCGAGTGCTGCACGCCGAGCTTGCCGATGCCCGTCCAGAAGAGCAGCAGCGAGGAGACCAGGCTGAGCGCGCCGTAGTCGGCGACCGTGAAGGTCCGGGTGAAGATCGGGAACGAGACGATGCCGGCCAGCGTGACGAGCAGGCTTCCGATCGTGTAGTGCGAGGACTGGAGGATCAGGCGGCGCAGCACGCGGCCCTCCCCACGCCGTGCGCGGCCCGCTGGCGCGTCGAAGGGCTGCGCCCCTCAAGCACGGTCACCCCGATCGCGGCCGCCCTGGCGGATCCAGTCGAGGAAGCGCCGGAAGGTGACCACCGCCTCGTCCACCTCCCGCGGGTCGCCCGCCGCGACGACGGATTGCGTCCCGCCGGGCCCGCCATCGCGGGCCGCATCGCAGTCACCGCGCGGTTCCTCCAGCGTCTCGGCCTCGAGCCCCACGGCGACCTCGCGCACCGCCCCGACGGAAAAGGACGGCGTCCCGGACAGGAATCCCGACAGCAGCACGCGATCGCAGATCAGGTTGATGCGGCGCGGGATCCCGCCGCTCGCCTCGTGGACCGCCGCGCACGCCTCCGCGGTGACCTCCGGGTTGCCCTTCCACCCGACGTGCGCGAGCCGATGCTCGATGTACCCGCGCGCGTCGGCGGCGTCGAGAGGACCGATGTGGCAGGCGGCGATCACCCGCTGGCGAAGCTGGCTCATGCCGGGGCCCTGGAGGATGCGCCGGAACTCGGGCTGCCCCACCAGGAAAGTCTGCAGCAGCGCGTGCGCGCCGAGCTGGAAATTCGACAGCATGCGCAGCTCCTCGACCGCCCCGGGCGCCAGGTTCTGCGCCTCGTCGACGACCAGCAGGCAGCGGCGTCCCCGCGCGGCCTCGGCAGCCAGGCGCGCCTCGAGCGCGAGCAGCACGTCGGACTTGGGAAGGTCGCGGGTGGACACCCCGAACGCGGCGGCCACGAGACGCAGGGTGTCGTCGGCACCGAGCTGCGTGCTCACCAGCGTGGCGGCGGCGATCCGCCGGGAGTCCAGGCCGGCCAGCAGGTTGCGGATGACGGTCGTCTTGCCGGCGCCGATCTCGCCCGTCACCACGATGAACCCCTCGCCCTGGTGGAGCCCGTACTCCACGAACCCCATCGCCCGCCGGTGCTCGCGGCTCGCGAAGAAGAAGTCCGGGTCCGGATTGAGCTGGAAGGGCCTGGCGGAAAACCCGTAGAAGGACTCGTACATGCGCCGCCTAGAACCTGACCGAGAACGAGGCGTAGGCCGCGCTCTCGCGGTAGCTGCCCGTTCCCGCGAGCGTGTCGAACGTCGAGTGCCGCACGCCCATCGTGGCGAGGGTCTTCGGGCCCAGCCGGGACGACACGACCAGGCCGATGCGGTCCTCGTCCGAGCGCGCCTCGACCGCGCCCTGGCCCACCGTCCGCAGCGCCGTGGCCGTCAGGGTCACGGTCGTGACGGGCGTGAGCCGGTAGGCCCAGTTCGCGTCGATGCCCCGCCGGCGGAAATCGTCGTCCGGCGCCGCCGGCGCGGCGCCCGCGGGCGCGCCGATCGTGCGCTGCTCCCTGCGCATCGCCGTGACCGTCACGGTGTTCCGCGCGCCGACCATCGCGGCCGAGGCCTCGTCCACGCGGAACACCACGGGGCTGGAAGTGAGCGAGGAGCTCCCCAGCGAGGAGAAAGGGGCGATTCCGGACTCCTCGAGCCTGCGGCGCGCCTCGCGGGCGCGCTCCTCCGGGTCTTCCACCGTCGAGGCGAGAAGGTCAGCCATGAGGGCGCGCGCCGGGCTTTCCCCCGCGGAGCGCGCGCCCGGGAAGACCGCCGCGTCACGCACGCTCGCCAGGCGGAACGCGAGGCGCGCCGTGCGGTGGGAGAAGAACACGGAGTGGCCGTTGCCGAAGAAGCGCCTTTCCACCACCCCCGCCAGCTGGGTGCGATCGCCCGGCGTCCACGCGATGCCCGCGCCCGGCGTGTCGGTCCGGGTCCGCGGCGGGCCCGCGAAGTCGGTTTCCTCCACGCCGCCGAGCACGGACAGCCGGAGCTGGGGCGTCACCGCGAACGCGAGCCGCCCGCGCACTCGGCGGTCGACGATGTGGCCGACCTCGTCGTTGCGCACGTCCAGGGCCGAGCCGTAGAGCGCCCACCCCAGCCGGGCCGAGGGAGAGGCCGAGGCGATCCGGGCGATCCACTCGCCGGTACGCGTGTCGGCCAGCGCCGGGTCGTCGGCGCGGATGCCCGCCGCGTCGTAGCGGACGTGGTAGTTGGCGACGTCCGGGACTTTCCCCCGGATCCAGGGCGAGATCCTCAGGACGGACGTTTCGACCTGGTTGCCGCTCGCCGACGGCTGGTCCGGCGTGGACGCCGCGCCGAAGGCGGAGAGATTCTCCTGCGTGATGTAGGCCCGCGCATCCAGGAAGACCCGATTCTCGACCGCCTCGAAGGTGCCCTGGGACTCGAGAAAGCGGCGGTTCTCGTCGAGCCGGGAATCCCCCGCGTACCGCTTCGCGTCCAGCCGGAGATCGGCGAAGCCGCGCAGGCGCGCGCCCATGACCTCCGCGCGCAGCCCCGGAACGACGTCCGTGTACCACCCGCTGCGGGCCGCATCACCGGTCGCGAGGAGGAAGTTGTCCGAGAAGGTCTCGCGCACGGCGACCGACGGCGAGACGTGCCAGGTCTCCGCCTGCGCGCCCAGGGCGACCACCATCGCCGCCGCGCCCGCGCCGAGCGCGGGGCGCATCGGCCGGGGCGCGGGCCGGGGTGCCCGCGGGGTCGCCGGCGAACGCTTCATTTTCCGTACCCGTATCCGTATCCATAGCCCTGCCCGTAGGGACTGCGCAGGTTAGGGCGCGCCTGGTTCAGGACCATCATCCGGATGGGGCACGACTGGATCGTGGCGAGCGCGCGCTTGACGTCGCTCCGCAGTGTCTTCTCCGAATGCGCGACGACGATCACCTGGCCCATGTGCGAGGCCAGCACGTGCGCCTCGGTCGTCACCAGGAGGGGGGGCGAGTCGAAGATGATGATGCGGTCCGAATACCGGCCCGCCAGCTCGTCCAGGAGCGCCGCCATGGAGTCGCTCGCCAGCAGCTCGGAAGCCCGCGGATTGAGCGTGCCGCTCGACAGGAACACCAGCTTCTCGACATTGGTGCGGTTGAGCACCTCGCTCACGTCGGCGACCCTTCCCTCGAGCACGTCGAACAGCCCCGGCAGTTCGGGAAGCCCGAGCACCCGTGGCACCGACGGGCGGGCCACGTCCGCGTCCACCAGCAGCACGGTCCTGTCCATCTCCATCGCGATGCTCATCGCGAGGTTCACCGCGCAGAAGGTCTTCCCCTCGCCCGGCAGCGCGCTCGTCACCATGACGAGGTTCGGATGCCCGCCCGGAGCGGACCGCGCGGCCGAGGCGTTCGCGATCAGCGGGCGCTTGAGCACGCGGAACTCCTCCGCGGTGCGCGATCGCGGGTCGGCGGGCGTCACGAAGCCCTCCGCGGCGAGCCGCGCCACGTCGATCTCGAGCCTCGCCGTGCCGCGCGGCGGCCCGTCCTGCCCCGCGGCCGCGGCCGCGGGCTCGGCAGCCGCCCGGGGTTCGGCGCGCCCGCCATCGCCGGCGGGCACCTCCACGCCGGCCCGGCGGAGCTGGTCCAGTCTTTCGGCGGCTTTTTCGATCAGGCTCATGGCGACCTCAGACGACCCGCACGGTGAGAAGCTCGAGGACGACGAAGCACGCCGCGAACGCAACGACGAGGCCGGTGACGCTGCCCGCGAACCGCAGGAGGCTTCGCCTCTCCTCCCGGTCCCGGGCGGGACTGGGCATCAGGGTCACGACCCCGAGCAGCGGCAGCCCGGACAGCTCGCGAAGGTCCCTGCCGTCGTACACGATGGGCCTCGACTCGGCGGCGACGTACGCCGCCGCGAGCCCCGCCATGAGCGACAGGAGCAGCGCCAGCGGGATGAGGATGCGCCGGTTGGGCGACACGGGGTGCGGCGAGACGCGCGGCGGGTCGACCAGCCGGAAGTCCGACACCCCGGCCACGGACTGCATCTCGCTCGATATCTTGGCCGACTCGCGCCGGCCCACGAGGCTCTCGTAGTTGCGCTTGTTGACGTCGTAGTCGCGGTTGAGCTGGGCGTGCTCGGCCTCCAGCTGCGGGACGAGCGCCGCGGAGGCCTTCAGGCGCTCGTAGCGGGCCGTGTACTCCGCCACCCGGATCGTGAGCGAGGCCACCGCGGCCTCCGCCTGCGCGAGCGACACCTTCAGCTGCTCCGAGGCCCGCGCGCCGCCGGGGACGGTGCCCGAGGCCCCGCCGTCCTTGCGGCGCGCCACCGTGAGCTGGCGCCTCTGCTCCTCGAGGTCGCGGATGACCCGGCGCGCGCCGACCACGTCGGGGTGCTCCTCGGTGTAGCGCTGCAGCATCTGGTCGAGGCTGCGCCGCATCGAGTCGATCCGCGACTCGACCTCGGCGAGCTGCGAGGCCGCGTCCGGCGCCCCCGGGGAGCCGCCGTCCTGGGCGCGCTCCTCGCTCTCGAGCCTGGCGCGGTAGGCATCGCGCGCGCGCTGCGCCTCGCTCAGCTCGAGCTGCGCCTTGACGAGCTGCGCCTGCGCGTCGGACATGCGCACGAAGAAGTCGCGCCCGTCGCTGGGCGACATCACCAGGTAGCGCAGGCGGAACTCCTTGAGGCGGGTCTCGGCCTCCTGGAGCTTCTTCTCGTAGACGGCGATCTGCTCGTCGATGAATTTCCGGGCCGCGTCGGAGTCGCTTTCCTTGCCCCCCCGGCTCGACTCGATGAACATCGCCGCCAGCATGTCGATGGCCTGCTTGGCGCGCCGCGGGTCGACGTCGCGGAAGGTGAGCGTGTAGAGATTGTCCCGCCCGGCGCCCTTGAAATGGAGCGTCCTGATCACGGAATCGATGACGCGCTCGCGCGCCTCCGGCGTCTCGGCATCGGCGTCCAGGCCCACCGCCTGCACGAGCCTCTCGACGTTGGGGCGGCTGATGACCACCCGGCTCAGCATCACGATCCGCTGGTCGTCGTTGGGCTGCACGGTGAGGCCCGTCATGAGGGGCTTCAGGATGGAGTCCGTGTTGGCGAAGATGCGCGCCGAGGCCTCGTACTTCTCCGGCAGCAGGGAGAGCGCGGCCAGCGCGATCGCGCCGACCGCCCAGGCGGTGGCGAGCCCGAGCCTGCGGTGGCTCCAGATGCCCCGCGCCACCATCGTGGCGCGGCGCAGCATCTCGTCCATGGCCCTCCCGTCGGTCATGCCCTGTCAGCCTCTCTCAGAACCAGCCTTGCGGGATGATGACGACGTCACCGGGCCGCACCTCGACGTTCGCGGACACGTCCCCGCGCTTGATGAGGTCGCGGATGCGCACGGCGTACTGCTTGTTGCCCTCCGAGGTGCGCAGGATCGTCGCCGCGTTGCCGTCGGCGAAGTCGGTGATGCCTCCCACGGCGATCATCACGTCGAGGAGTGTCATCTTCTGCTTGTAGGGGAGGACCTGCGGCTTGGCGGCCTCGCCCACGACGCGGATCTGCTCGCTGTAGGGTCCGACGAAGCCCGACACGATGACGGTGACCTTTGGGTCGCGGATGACCTTCGCCAGCGCCTTCTCGATGTCGCGCGCGAGGGTCGTCGCGTCCTTGCCGATGGCGGGGATGTCCTCCACGAGCGGCGCGGTGATCATGCCGTCGGGGCGCACCGGCACGGTCATCGAGAGTTCCGGGTTTCGGAACACCACGATGTTGACCGCGTCGCCGGGACCGATGACGTAGCGGTAGTCCGACGACGACGCCGTGGCCGGAGCCGGGGGGTAAGGGGACGCGCAGGCCGCGAGAAACGCGGCGGCGAACGCGGCGATCATCCATCGCGGGAACGACTTCGGGTACCGGGTCAGCATGCTTCCTCCTGGCTCAGGATTCGGTTGGTCCGCCACTGCCGGCCGGGCTTGCCGGCAGGGATCGGGTCGGCGCGTTGCGTGCTAGGCGACCCTTGACGGCAGCCACCGCTCGAGGGGGAATCACGATCTTGGCAAGCGCGCGCAACGCCTGCGCGGGATGGGCACCGAGCGAGACGCCCCGCGCCAGCAGTCCCAGCGCGACGCGGCGGTCGGCCGCGCCGATTCCCGCCGCGGCCTCCACGCACGCCGTCCTGATCCTGCGACGAAAGAGGTCGCGACGGCGCTCACCGACCGCCGGGTCCTCCCGGAACACCTTGTCCATCACGTAAACCGTCTCGCGCTCGATCTTGCCAACGGCCGTAGTGTAGGAGGAAAGCTGGGTTTCTGCCCGCCGATAGCGCAGCAGAGGCCTCTCGATGAAGGCTACCCGGCCGAGGCGCGCGAGGCGCAGCGACAGCTCATACTCGCTCGCATAGCGCAGCCTTTCGTCGAGGAAACCGACGCGGTCGAGGTCCCGGCGGCGGAACATCGTGGTAGGCGGGTGGACGAAGTTGCCCTCCAGTAGCAGTTCGTAGGCGTCTCCCGTGCGGTATGCCTCGCAACCGTCCCCTGGAGGGCCGGCGGGCAACTCGGCGCGCTCCGGAAGGATGGCGGCCATGCCGCCCAGCCGCCCGATGGCGCTGTAGTAGGTGGCACAGTGGGACCGCTCGATCTCGATGTCGGGCGACACGAAGCCGCTGAAGTCCGAGCAGACGACGGTGACGTCGCTCCGGGACTGCAGCACGGCCACGCCGAGGGAAATGCGCTCGGGCTCGGCGATGTCGTCGTTGTCCATCCAGGCGATGAATTCCCCGGTCGCCACGCGGACGCCCGAGTTGCGGGCCGCGGCCACGCCGCCGTTGCGGCGGTCCAGCAGCCGTATCCGGTCGCCGAAGGACTCGAGGACGAGGCGGGTATCGTCCGTGGACCCGTCGTTCACCACGACGACCTCGACGTCGCCCCAGGTCTGCGCCAGGCAGCTTTCCACCGCCGCCGCCACGGTGCGGCTCGCGTTCCATGCCGGCAACACGATGGAGACCCTGCCCGCCACGATCCGTGCGGACGGCCGGGTGGGCGCGCTCATGGGGAAACCCTGCCGGGCCAGAGCAGGTCGCGAAGCGGTCTCTCGATGAACCGGGACGAGAGGTCGGCGAGCAGGACCGTCGAGACGATGAAGGCGAGCCCCACGAGCACGTAGTGGTCGTCGACCGAAAGCGTCGCCGAGAAGACCATCAGCAGCGGGTAGTGCACGCAGAACACCGGGTACGAGAGCCTGCCGGAATACCCGAACGCCGCCCGCCACGGGGAATCCGCGCCGACCGGCGCGCGGGCGGCCAGCGCCACGAGCAGCGGAACGACGAGGAGCGAGCACGCCAGCCAGTAGAACTGGTAGCCGGGGAACCTCGGGACCAGGAACATCGCCATCACGAGCGCCAGGGTGGTCGTCCACTCGAACCGGGGAAGCGCGGTCAGCCGGTCGCGAACCTGGAAGACGAAGACCCCGGCGAAGAACGCGTAGAGAACGCGCGGGAGCCCGCCGATGAAGTTGTCGGTGCCCCATCCCGGCGTCGTCCCGAAGGTGTACGCGGCGAGCGGAAGCCCTACCGCGAACACGGCCATCCAGGCGACCGGCTTGATCCGGGAGTTGCGAAGCGTCGCGGCGTAGATGAAGTTCGCGACCATGCCGTAGAACAGGGACCACGCGGGGTTGTTGAGGGGGAAGATCGCCCCGGGGATCGGCCAGGCGTAGATCTGCACCGCATAGTGGTTGAGGTACGGAAGGTAGAGCGCGTTGAGCGCCCCGGCGAGGACGATCGACGACCAGGTCATGTTCGTGAGACCGTGCGCCTTCATGAGGCACAGGGCGGCGCCCCCCATCAGCAGCCCGACGAGGTACATCGGGTAGAGCCTCGTGATCCGCCGCAGGATGTAGTCCCGCAGGGGCATTCCCGCCAGCAGCCTGTCCTGGTAGGCATGGGCGATCACGAAGCCGCTTAGGCAGAAGAACAGGTCCACCCCCACGGAGGCCGACGAGAAGAACTCCCGGTGGCCGCTGTTCGACGAGAAATGGCGCACCACGATCGCCAGCGCGGCGATGCCCCGGAGACCGTCGAGGAACAGGTACCGGTGGGCCGGGGGGGCGATTCCTACAGGCGCCACACGTCGACCCCGCGCGCCCTGAACTGCTCCACGCCGGCCCTGCTCTTCACGTCGACGTAGATGCCGCCCGGGGCGAGCTTGGCCACGAAGTCCTCGACGGGCCGGCCCGAGAACTCGCGGTGCGAGACGGCCGCCACGATCGCGGCGGACTCCGGCAGCTCCTCCCAGGACTCGAGCCTCACGCCGTACTCGCGCATGGCCTCCGCGGCGTCGGCGACGGGGTCGTGGACGTGGACGCGGGCGCCGAACGACTCGAGTTCCCGGATCACGTCCACCACGCGCGAATTGCGGATGTCGGGGCAGTCCTCCTTGAAGGTGAGCCCGAGAACGATGACGGGAGAGTCCTTCACGGGGAAGCCCTGCAGGATCATGCGCTTGACGGTCTGCTCGGCGATGTACTTGCCCATGCCGTCGTTGATCTTGCGGCCCGAGAGGATGACCTGGGGGTGGTAGCCGAGCGTCTCGGCCTTGTAGGTGAGGTAGTACGGGTCCACGCCGATGCAGTGCCCGCCCACCAGGCCCGGGCGGAAGGGCAGGAAATTCCACTTCGTCCCGGCCGCCTCCAGCACCTCCAGCGTGTCGATGCCGATCTGGTGGAAGATGATCGCCAGCTCGTTCACGAGGGCGATGTTCAGGTCGCGCTGCGTGTTCTCGATCACCTTGGCCGCCTCGGCGACCTTGATGGAGCTGGCGCGGTAGACGCCCGCCGAGATGATCCCGCCGTAGACCTCGGCCACCCGGTCGAGCGTCGCGGGCGTGTCTCCCGATACCACCTTCACGATCCGGGTGAGCGTGTGCTCGCGGTCGCCCGGGTTGATGCGCTCGGGCGAGTAGCCCACGAAGAAGTCCTTCTTCCACTTCATGCCCGAGTGCCGCTCGATCTCGGGGACGCAGACCTCCTCGGTCGCGCCCGGGTACACCGTCGACTCGAAGACGATGGTCGCGCCGCGCTTGAGGTTGCGCCCGACCGACTCGCAGGCGCCGACCAGCGGGCCGAAGTCGGGGTTGTGCGCGCTGTCGACCGGGGTGGGAACCGCGACCACGACGAAGTCGGCCTCGGCGAGGCCACCCGCGTCGGCGGTGACCTCGAGCCGGGTGGCGGCGCGAAGCTCGTCACCCGACACCTCGCCCGTGGGGTCGACTTTCCGCCGGTATGCCTGGATCTTCTCCTCCGAGAGGTCGAAGCCGACCGTGCGGAAGACCTTGCCGAACTCCACCGCGAGCGGCAGGCCGACGTAGCCCAGGCCGACGACCGCGACGATGGGGGCTGGCAAGGGCCGGGCGGCCCGCGCATGCGCCGGGGCGGCGCCCGGGGCGCCGTGGATGACGGGAGCGGACATGGGCTCTTCCAGGGCGCCTAGCGCGACCCGATGCGGAACAGGACGATCTCGACCGTCTGCAGCAACACCATGATGTCGAAGATCATGCCGTGTTTCATCACGTAGTAGAGGTCGTAGCCGAGCTTCTCCCGGGAATCGTCCTCGGAAGCGCCGTACGGGTAGCGGACCTGTGCCCAGCCCGTGATGCCCGGCTTCACGAAATGGCGCTCGTCGTAGAAAGGGATCGTCCGGGCGAGCGACTGCACGAATTCCGGCCGCTCCGGCCTGGGGCCCACGAAGCTCATGTCGCCCGCGATCACGTTGAACACCTGCGGCAGCTCGTCGATGCGGACCTTGCGGATGAACGCGCCCACGCGAGTCACGCGCGGATCGTTGCGGACCGCCCAGATGGCCTTTCCGGCGGATTCCGCGTTGACCGACATGCTGCGGAACTTGATGATGCTGAACGGCCTGCCGCCCTGCCCCGTCCGGACCTGCCGGTAGAAGATGGGGCCGCCGTCCTCGAGCTTGACCGCCAGGGCGGCGAGCAGCATGACCGGAGCGGAAAGCACCAGCAGCAGGATCGAGGCCGACAGGTCGAAGACCCGCTTGGCGGCGCAGCGCACGAAGTCCGAGCGGAAGCCGGTGCCGTAGATGAGGAAGCTGGGCCGGGCCAGCTCGACGCTCACGCGGCCGGTCTCGCGCTCCAGGAACTCCATGATGTCGACCACCTCGATGCCGCGAAGGCGGCATTCCCTCAGGAACCGCGCCGGGAACACGCCGCGGCGGTCGTCCATGGCAACCACCACCTCGTGGACCCGGTTGCGGACGACAAATTCGAGGAGATTCTGGCCTGGCGAGACCATTTCCTCGCGGGGGATGCAGACCGGATCCCCATGCGCCGCGACGTAGCCCACTACCCGGAAGCCCCGCTGGTCGGTGCGCCGCCGCAGCCGGCTGACGATGGACTGGGCGCGCTCGCCGGTGCCCCACACGAGGACCCGGCGCTTGAAGAACTCCTGGTCGACGACCTTCATGAACCCGTAGCGGACCAGCGCAAGCCCTGTGAAGGACAGCGTCCCCGCGAGGAAGAGCGTGCCGTGCCCGACGAACAGGGTCGGCGCGATGAGGTAGAGGACCTCCAGCCCCGCCGAAGCCGCTCCCACGGCGACGATGAGGCGGGCCAGGACGCCGGTGTAGCGCGCCCTTTGGCGCAGCTGGTACAGCCCCACCGACGTGAGCGTGGCGAACATGACGGCCGACATGAGCACGCCGTGCGGCCAGTAGGGCCCCGGGATGGACTGCCCGATCCAGTAGGCGTTGGCGGGGATGGCGACCAGCATCGCGAACTGGAAGGCAGTCCAGCACACGACCGCCTCCATGACGCCGAGCGCGGCAATGCGGTGGATGTTGCCCCGGAAGTAGCGCAGCGTCGTGAGACGCTCGCCGGAAGGTGCCGAAGCACCGGGGAGCCGCCCCACGCTCGCGCGTGCCGGGCTGGAGGCAACCGAGCCCGAAGATTCCGCGAAGAAGAGGTCTTGCCGCAGGGATCCGAGATCCGAACGGGAAAGTCCCACCTCTTCCATGGAGGAGGAATTGTGCGCCACGCCGTAATTCCCAGGTTTGTGGGAGAAGGCTTCGGACAGCCCTTCAGGGGCTTGTCCATGCCGAATCCCTTTATCGTCGTCGAAAATTAACATGGATCGGGCGCCTTTGCAGAAATTCGAACCGACCGGAGCGCGAAATCGAGGCCACAAATTGACCGGAATCCGACCCGCCCGCAGTTGCCCGAACTATCGGGCAGCGTCGGTTTCACGGGTGTGACGCGACGCACATCCGGGATTTCAGGTGAAATGAGGGGGCGACCGGGGCAGAATGGCGGCCGGTCCGGAGTTGACCCGGGGCATCCAGCCCCAGGGCCGTACCGCAGGAGCGCAGATTGGGCAGAGTTCTGGTCACGGGCGGGGCGGGCTACATCGGCTCCCACGTCATGGTGGTGCTGGGCCGGAAGGGCTATCGGTGCGTCTGCCTGGACAACTTCTCCAATTCCTCGCCGCGGGCCGTCGAGCGCGCGCAGGTACTGGCGCCGGGGGCCATCGAGGCGGTCGAGGCCGACATCCGGGACACGGAGGCGCTGCGGCGCGTCCTGGCCGGCGCCGACATCTCGAGCGTGATCCACCTCGCCGGGCTCAAGGCGGTGGGCGAGTCGGTGGAGAAGCCGGCGCTCTACCGCGACAACAACGTCCGGGGCACGCAATGCCTTCTCGAGGCGCTGGCCGGCTCGGGGGTGCGCACGTTCGTGTTCAGCTCGTCGGCCACGGTCTACGGCAACGCCACCGCGATGCCGATCGGCGAGGATGCGCCCACCGCGCCCGCGAGCCCGTATGGGGAGAACAAGCTGGAGATCGAGCGGATGCTGGCGAAGCTGGCGGGCGAGGACCCCTCGTGGCGCGTGGCGAGCCTGCGTTACTTCAACCCGGTGGGCGCGCACGAGAGCGGGACCATCGGCGAGCACCCCTCGGGCACCCCCAACAACCTCATGCCCTATGTCTGCCAGGCGGCGGCGGGCCTGCGCGGCCCGTTGCGGGTGTTCGGGACCGACTACCCCACCCCGGACGGCACCGGCATCCGGGACTACATCCACGTGATGGACCTGGCGGAGGGCCACATGGCCGCCCTCACGGCCCTCCCGCTCACCCCGCCCGGCACCGTGATGACGGTCAACCTCGGCACCGGCATGGGGCACAGCGTGCTGGAAGTGGTGGACACCTTCGAGCGCGTGAACGGGGTCAAGGTCCCGCGGGAACTCGCCGGCCGCCGCCCGGGCGACGTCCCCATCTGCTACGCCGACTGCTCCCGGGCCCGCCAGCTCCTCCGCTGGTCGTCCCGCCGCACCCTCGAGGACATGTGCCGCGACGCCTGGCGGTGGCAAGTCCTGAACCCGGCCGGCTACTGACCTGGCGGTGTCTGACACCGCCCGGCCAGCGCTCCGTCAGGGTTTCCCGGGGTGGATATGGGCAGTATGGATTCCGGAGTTGGCCAGCCATTCAAGGATGGCAAGGCTGATAAACTCCGGGCCGTAGTACATGCAGAACGCCAGCCATCGAGAGTGAAGGCATCCTTTGGTTTGTCCATTGACCGAAGGAGGGCCCCAGCCTGGCTGAGCTTGCAGTTCCTACTCCCGCATGCAACTTGGTGGCGAGCGACATTGCTCGCTACTGTTCGGAAACTCCACCTGCTGATGTTCTAAGTCGGGAGAGGATCATGGAATCGCGATGACTCGGTAAGGGCCACGATCCCGTTATCTTCGCGAAGGCGGGGATCCATCTCGGCCCACCGCCCATGGCTGGACTCCCGATGACTCGGGAATGACCCCTGTCACGGCAGGCACCCCTGGGCGATGATGGCGCCGACGCGGCCGCTGAACTCGCTGCTTGCGATGAAGGCCTGGCGGACCTGGTCGCGGGTGCGGGCCCCGGAGGCCACCTGGTCGATCCAGTACTGCACCCCGGTGAGGTCC
>JAMPXV010000010.1 GCA_023700985.1 Lysobacter sp. | reverse complement strand
CGGCGGCGCGCGCCGAGATCTCGCGGATCACCGGGTGCGCGATCTCCGCCGCCGGGCCGAAGCGCCCGCGCGTGCCGTCCGCCAGCACCGCGTCGATGGCGCTGACCCGGTGGACCATGTAGCCGTAGGCGATGGAGCGCGATCCGCAGGAATTGTTGCCGGCCATGCCGCCCAAGGTCGCCTGGGCCGCCGTCGAGACGTCGACGGGAAACCAGAGCCCGTGCGGGCGCAACCGCGCGTTGAGGATGTCGAGCACCGCCCCCGGCTCCACGACCGCGCGGCGCGCTGCGGCGTCGACCTCGACCACCCGGTTCAGGTGCTTGCTCGCGTCGATGACCAGGGCTGCGCCCACCGTCTGGCCGCACTGCGAGGTGCCGCCGCCGCGCGGCAGGACCGGCACGCCCGCCTCCACGGCGATCGCCAGCGCGGTGGCCGCCGCTTCGGCGGTGCGCGGCACGACCACGCCCACGGGCTCGATCTGGTAGATGGAGGCGTCCGTCGAATAGCGGCCGCGGCTCGCCCGGTCGAAGAGGACGTCGCCGTCCATCTCCCGGCGCAGGCGCTCGGCGAGGGGGTGGGAGGGCGACTCGCGGTCGGGGGAGAAGCGGATGGGGTGCGTGGCGGTCATCAGTGCTATTACCTGGCCGCGATTGGACTCCGGGGCGGCCTGCGGCATTATGAGGGGAAAATGCCGGACCGCCGCAATGACGCGCGTGGACCGAACCGAACACCACGGAGGATTTCCCATGCCAGCCGGCCGCCACTTCCTGCAGATCCCGGGCCCCACCAACGTGCCCGACCGCGTGCTGCGCGCCATCGACCGCCCGACCATCGACCACCGCGGTCCGGAGTTCCAGGAGCTCGGCCAGGACGTGCTGGCCGGGATCAGGCGCATCTTCAAGACCCGCCACCCTGTCGTGATCTATCCCGCCTCCGGCACGGGCGCCTGGGAGGCCGCGCTCGTGAACGTGCTCTCCCCCGGCGACAAGGTGCTGATGTACGAGTCGGGGCACTTCGCCGCGCTGTGGCGCAAGCTCGCCGGGCGGCTGGGGCTGGAGGTCGAACTGATCCCCGGCGACTGGCGCCGGGGGGCGGAGGCGCCCGCGATCCGCGAGCGCCTGGCCGCCGACAAGGCCCACGCGATCAAGGCCGTGTGCGTGGTCCACAACGAGACCTCGACCGGCGCCACGACGCGCGTGCCGCTCGTTCGCAAGGCCATCGACGAGACCAGGCACCCCGCCCTCCTACTCGTCGACACGATTTCCTCGCTAGCCTCCATCGACTACCGCCACGACGAGTGGGGCGTGGACGTGACGGTGGGCGGCTCCCAGAAGGGCCTCATGCTGCCCCCGGGCCTGTCCTTCAACGCGCTCTCCCCGAAGGCGCTGGCCGCGCAGGCGGGCGCGAAGCTGCCGCGTTCCTACTGGGACTGGAGCGAGATGCTGGCGCCCAACGAGAAGGGCTTCTTCCCCTACACGCCGGCCACCAACCTGCTCTACGGCCTGCGCGAGGCCATCCGCATGCTGGAGGAGGAAGGCCTGGCGAACGTCTTCGCCCGCCACGACCGCCACGCCGAGGCCACCCGGCGCGCCGCCGCCGCCTGGGGCCTGGAGGTGCTCTGCGCCGTGCCCGAGGAATACAGCTCCTCCCTCACCGCGCTCATCATGCCGGCCGGCCACGACGCCGACCGGTTGCGCAGCGCGATCCTCGAGCGCTTCGACATGTCGCTGGGCATGGGCCTGGGGCGCCTCGCGGGCAAGGTCTTCCGCATCGGCCACCTGGGCGACTTCAACGACCTCACGCTCATGGGGACGCTCTCGGGGGTGGAGATGGGGCTGGAACTCGCGGGGGTGCCGCACCGCAAGGGCGGGGCCCAGGCCGCGATGGACTACCTCGCATCCTGCGGACGCCCGGCGGCCGGCACGGCCAAGGCCGCTTGACCGGGGCGGTTTACAGCCCCGCGGCCATCGCGTAAGTTGCCGGCACTGCCGCACGAGACGGCATCCGTTCGAATTGCCAAAGAGGAGACCCACCATGAACAGCCGCATCCGGCAGGGCGCCCTTGCGCTCATCGCCTCGGCCGCCCTGGCCCTGCCCGCGCTCGCGCAGGAAATCAAGATCTCGCACCAGTTCAAGGCCAACACCGACGGACGCGACAAGGCCACGCGGCTCTTCGTGGAGGAGGTGAACAAGAAGGACCCGAGCCTCAAGTTCCGCATCTACCCCGGCAGCTCGCTCAACATCAAGCCCGTCGCCCAGTTCGACGCGCTGCAGGCCGGCACCCTCGAGATGGCTGTTTTCCCGATGTCCTACGCGGTCGGGAAGGTGCCGGAGATGTCGATCACCATCATGCCGGGCACGATCACCAGCGTCGACCACGCCATGCGCCTGAAGGGCACGCCCTTCCACAAGAAGCTGCAGGAAGTCGCCAACAAGAACGGCGTGCACATCGTCACCTGGTGGTGGACGCCGGGCGGCTTCGCCTCGAAGGTGCGCGAGATCGGCGGCCCGGACACGGTCAAGGGCGAGAAGATGCGCGCCGCCGACCCCACGTTCGAGAGCATGCTCAAGGCCGCGGGCGCCTCGGTGATCAACATCGCCTCCAACGAGATCTACCCGTCCCTGCAGTCGGGCGTGCTCACCTCGACCCTCACCTCGGCCGAGACGTTCGTGAGCATGCGCATCTACGAGCAGACGAAATTCGCCACCGTCGGCGGCGACTACACGCTGTGGTGGCTGCTCCAGCCGCTGGTGATGTCCAAGGCGGCCTGGGACAAGCTCACGCCCGCCCAGAGGAAGATCTTCGAGGAAGCGGCGAACAAGAGCGACGAGTTCTTCGCCGCCGGGCAGCGCGAGGCGGTCAAGCGCATGGAGGAAGCCTACGTGAAGGCCGGCGCCAAGGTGCGCGCCCTCACCAAGGCCGAGTTCGACGCCTGGATCGAGCTGGCCAAGAAGACCTCCTGGCCCGAGTACAGCGCCAAGTCGGCCGACGCGAAGGAGCTCCTGGAGCTGATCGCCAAGGTCAAGTAAGGCTCGCGGGGCGGCTCCGGCCGCCCCGTTTTCCCGGAAATCCTCCCGGTGGCCCGACGGCCGCCCGAAAGCCACGTGCGTCTCTTCGTCCGCCTTGTCGATCGCGTGTCCGACCTCTGCGGCATCGCCGCCGCAGCCATGCTGGTCGCCGCGATGCTCATCGTCGTCTGGATGGTCGTCTATCGCTCGCTCGGCAACTCCACCTACTGGGAAATCGAGGCCGCGACCTACCTCATCGTGGGCACCGTCCTCATCGGCTCGCCGTACTGCCTGAAGACGCGCGGCCACATCGGCGTCGACCTCGTCTCCGAGTGGCTGCCGGCGCGCGGCAAGCGGGTGCTCGCGCGCATCATCGCCGCGATGGGCCTCGCCGTCTGCCTCTACCTGGGGTGGGAGGGACTGCAGCTCGCGCTCGAGGCCTGGCACAAGAACGAGGGCAGCGGCTCGCTCTGGAACCCGCCGCGCTGGCCCCTCTTCGCGACGATGCCCATCGGGCTCGGGCTCACGGCACTGCAGTACGTGGCCGAGATGTTCCGCGACGACTCCGCGCCGCCGGCCCGCGCCGCGATCCCCGGGAAGGAGGCCGAGGCGTGAACGAGCTGCAGATCGGCCTGCTGATCCTCGTCGTGACGACGGCGGTGCTGTTTTCCGGCTTCCCGATCGCGTGGGGCCTCGCCCTCGTGGCGGTCGTCTTCCTGGTGGCCTTCAAGGGGCCGGCGAGCCTCGGCGTCGTGGCCGTCCAGTTCATGGACGAGCTGAACTCCTTCGCCCTCCTCACCATCCCGCTCTTCATCCTGCTGGGGGCGGCCATCGGGGTATCGGCCGCGGGCAAGGACATCTACAACTCGCTCTACCGGTGGCTCGCGCGCGTGCCCGGCGGCCTCATCATCGCCAACATCCTTGCCTGCGGGATGTTCTCCGCGGTGTGCGGGTCCTCGCCCGCCACGGCGGCGGCTATCGGCAAGGCCGGCGTCCCGGAGATGATCCGCCGCGGGGTGCCGCCGGCGCTGGCCACCGGCGCCATCTGCGCGGGCGGCACGCTGGGCATCCTGATCCCGCCATCCATCACGCTGATCCTCTACGGGATCGCGACGGAGACCTCCATCGGCAGGCTCTTCCTGTCGGGCGTGGTCCCCGGGATCTTGCTGGTCTTCCTCTTCTCGGTCTGGGCGTGGTTCGCCACGCTCGTGGCGCAGCGCGAGCTGATCGTCGTCGACGAGCACTTCACGTTCAAGGAGAAGATGGAGGGCATGGTGCGCGTGGGCCCGTTCCTCGCGATCATCGCCGCCATCGCCTACTTCATGTACGGCGGGCTCGCCACGCCCTCGGAGATCGCGGCGATCGGGGCCTTCCTCGCGCTGATCCTGGTGATCGTCATCTACAAGACGTGGCGCATGTCCGACCTGCAGCACATCTTCCGCGACACCGTGCGCGAGTCGAGCATGATCCTCATGATCATCGCGTCGGCGGCGCTGTTCTCCTACATGATGTCGCTGCTCTACGTCTCGCAGGCCTCGGCGGAGTGGCTCGTCTCGCTTGCGCTCAACAAGTGGGTGCTGCTCTTCATCCTCAACCTGTTCCTGCTGCTCATGGGCTGCTTCCTGCCGCCGGTGGCCATCATCCTCATGCTGATGCCCATCCTCACGCCGGTGCTGGAGGCCAACGAGTTCGACCTCATCTGGTTCGCCGTGCTCCTCACGATCAACCTCGAGGTGGGCCTCATCACGCCGCCGGTCGGGCTGAACCTCTACGTGCTGCGGGGCGTCGCGCCCGAGGTGCCCCTGGGCGTGGTGCTGCGGGGTTCGCTACCCTACGTCTTCATCATGATCGGGTTCATGGTGCTGCTGTGCTTCTTCCCGGGCATCGCCACGTGGTTGCCCGATACCGTCATGGGACCCGGGCACTGAGTCCCCGCTCAGGGAGTTCCCCTTGGCCGACATCGACCTCAAGCGCGTCCACCACCTCGGCATGAAGGCCGCGCGCCACGCAGCCGACGAGATGGCCGCCGACCTCGGGAAGAAGTTCGGGCTCTCCGGCAGCTGGGCCGGCAACACCCTGCACTTCGACCGCCCCGGCGTCTCCGGCAAGCTCGTGCTCACCGAGAAGGACCTCCACCTCTCCGTGACGCTGGGCTTCCTCCTCAAGGCCCTGCGCGGCTCCATCGAGCGCGCCGTCCACGAGGAGCTCGACATGCTCTTTTCCTCGAAGGCCGCGGACAAGCCCACGGCGAAGAAGAAGGCCGTCAGCCCGAAAACGGGCTCGGGTGCCCGGAAAAAAGGCGGCTGAGGATCCGCGTCTCGCGCCCGCCGATGGTGGCGAGGAACTCGTCCGCCCCGCCCATGTGCCGGAAGGCCTCGAAACCGTGCTCGAGGAAGGTCTGCAGATCCTCGAGCCCCGCGAGCTTCGCCGGCCGGCGCATGAGCTTGAGCGTCGTGAAGATGAACGGCTTCGCGACCAGCCGGTCCAGCCGGCGGCCGACCTCGTCGATCAGCCCGATCTGCCTCTCGCGCTCGGCGCGGGTGCCCGCCTCGCGGTAGGCCTTGGCGTAGCTCGCCTCCGATATCGGTCCCGGGTCGAGGCAGGCGGCGACCCGCCGGTCCAGCTCCTCCGACAGCGCGTCCACCTCGATCGCGAGGGCGGCCGTCTCCACCGCCATGTCGGGCAGCGTGCGCACCATGACCGGGTAGATGCGCAGCATCGCCTTGTCACGGCCGCTGAAGTCCTTGGCACCATAGAGGTCGTCGAGGAAGAACGCCGTCGGCCGGCCATAGCGGGGGTCGGCCGACAGGTCGGCGTAGGTGCGCTCCAGCCGCGCGGCCTGCCAGGCCTTCACCTCCGCCAGCCGCGGCGGGGTGTGGCCGTGGGCTTCGCGCCCGCGCATCTCGCGCAACCGCTCCAGGTGGCGGCGCAGCGACTCCGGCGCTTTGGCGACGGTTGAAAACATGGCCTCGCGGTTGCCTCGGGAAGGACCCGAAGCTATTCTAACGAGTGATTGAAACGAGCGTTTGAATCTTCGTCAACGCCCCGCCCCGGCTTCCTCCCCTTGCTCCCCGACCTCGACGCCCGGTTCGCCCGCCACCGCGATGCCTTCGCCCGGCAGCCCTTTCCTCCGGCTGCCGAGCGCATGGACCTGCTCGACCGGCTCGAGGCCCTCGTCAAGGAACACGCCGGCGAGTGGTCGGAGGCGATTTCCCGCGACTTCGGCGGCCGCTCGCCGCACGAGACGCAGCTCCTCGAGATCTTCCCGTCGCTCGAGGGAATCCGCCACGCCCGGCGCCACCTCCGGCGATGGATGAAGCCGCAACGCCGCCCCACGAGCCTGTGGTTCCTGCCCGGGCGCTCGTCCGTGGTGCCGCAGCCCCTGGGCGTGGTCGGCATCGTGGTGCCCTGGAACTACCCCCTGTACCTTGCCATCGGGCCGCTGGTGCCGGCGCTGGCGGCGGGAAACCGCGCGATGGTGAAGATGTCGGAGACCACGCCGGCGACGGGCGGGCTGCTGGCCCGCCTCGTCGAACGGCATTTCCCCGGCGGCGAGGTCGACGTGGTGAACGGCGACGCGGGGGTCGCGCAGGCCTTCTGCCGGCTCCCCTTCGACCACCTGCTCTTCACCGGGTCCTCCGGCGTCGGGCGGCACGTGATGCGCGCCGCCGCCGACAACCTCACCCCCGTCACCCTGGAGCTGGGCGGCAAGTCGCCGGCGATCGTCGGGCGCGGCTTTTCGGTCGACGAGGCGGCGAGCCGGATCCTCTTCGGCAAGTGCCTCAATGCCGGGCAGACCTGCGTGGCGCCGGATTACGTGCTGGTCCCCGAGGAGTCGGTCGACGCCTTCGTGGAAGGCGCGCGCGCCGCCGTCGCCTCGCTCTATCCGACGCTCGCGGCCAACCCCGACTTCACGGCCATCGTCGACGCCCGCCATCGCGAGCGCCTGGCGGGCCTCCTGGCCGACGCGGTGGCGAAGGGTGCGAAGGCCATCGAGATCAACCCGGCCGGCGAGGACGTCGCCGCGGCGGGCAAGCGCGCCCCCACCCTCCTCGTGGGCGTCGACGAGGCGATGGCGGTGATGCGCGAGGAGATCTTCGGCCCCCTGCTGCCCGTCATCCCCTACCGCCGCCTCGAGGACGCCATCGCCTTCGTGAACGCGCGGCCCCGTCCGCTCGCGCTGTACGTGTTCGAGCACGACGGCGAGGCGGTGGAGCGCGTGATCACCGGCACCGTCTCGGGCGGGGTCACGGTGAACGAGACGATCCTGCACATCGCGCAGGACGACCTGCCCTTCGGCGGCGTGGGCGCCTCGGGGATGGGCCAGTACCACGGCCGCGAAGGGTTCGACACGTTCTCGAAGCGCAAGGCCGTCTTCCGGCAGTCGCGGATCAACGGCCTGAAGCTCTTCCGCGCGCCTTACGGCAAGCGCTTCGAAAGCCTCGTGCGCCTGCTCCTGCGCTAGCGCGCCATGCTCACCCGGCGCCAGTTCCTCAAGGTCGGCCTCGCCTCCGGCGCCGTCCTCGCCGGCGCCGGGTGGCTCGCGCTCCGGCAGGGCCGGGCGCCTGCGCCCGGCTTCCAGTGGCTGGACAAGCGCGCGGCCGCCATCGTCGCGGCCCTCGTCCCCGTGGTCCTCGAGGATGCGCTGCCCGCGGACGGCCCGGCGCGAAAGGAGGCCGTGAAGGAAGTGGTCCAGGCCTTCGACCGTGCCGTCTCGGGGCTCTCCCCGGCGGTACAGGAGGAAATCGCCCAGCTCTTCGCGCTTCTCGGCCTGGCCGCGGGGCGCTTCATCGTCGCGGGCGTGCGCTCGGCCTGGCACGAGGCCACGCCGGACGAAGTGCACGCCTTCCTGCGCCGCTGGCGCACCAGCCGCTTCGGGCTGCTGCGCGCCGGCTGCCAGGCGCTCACGCAGCTCCTCCTCGCCGCGTGGTACGGCAACCCGGCGTCCTGGGAGCGCATCGGCTATCCCGGCCCGCCGGCGCTCGACGGGAGGCGCGGATGATCGCCGACCCGTTCCGCGAAGGCATCGCGGCCGGCTGGAAGACGATCGACGCGGCGACGCTCGATTCGGACCTGCGCCTTGAGGCGGACGTGGTCGTGGTCGGCAGCGGCGCCGGGGGCGGCGTGACGGCCGAGATCCTCGCGCACGCGGGGCTCGCCGTCGTGATCGTGGAGGAAGGCCCGCTCAAGTCGTCCGCGGACTTCCGCATGCGCGAGCGCGAGGCCTATCCGCAGCTTTACCAGGAGTCGGCCGGCCGCCAGACGCGCGACAAGGCGGTCACGATCCTGCAGGGCCGTTGCGTGGGCGGGTCGACGACCGTGAACTGGACCTCGAGCTTCCGCACCCCGCCCACCACGCTCGCGCACTGGCGCGCCGTGCACGGCATCCAGGGCATGGGCGAGGCCGACCTCGCCCCGTGGTTCGCGCGCATGGAGGAACGGCTGTCGATCGCGCCGTGGCCCGTCCCGCCGAACGAGAACAACGACATCCTTCGCCGCGGCTGCGAGAAGCTGGGCATCGCCGCCGCCGCCATCCGGCGCAACGTGAAGGGCTGCTGGAACCTGGGCTACTGCGGCATGGGATGCCCCACCAACGCGAAGCAGTCGATGCTGGTGACCACCATCCCGGCCGCGCTCGCGAAAGGCGCGGTCCTCGTGCATCGCGCGCGCCTGGAACGGCTGGTCGCCTCCGGCGACCGCATCGTCGAGGCGCAGGCGCGAGGCGTGGCGGGGTCCGGCTCCCCGCCGGGCGTGCACCGCGTCCGCCTCGTGGCACGCCACTTCGTCCTCGCCGCCGGCGCCATCGGCAGCCCCGCGGTGCTGATGCGCAGCGCCCTGCCCGATCCCGGCGAGCTCGTCGGGCGGCGCACCTTCCTGCACCCGACGGTCGTGTCGGCCGCCCTCATGCCGGCGCCGGTGAAGGGCTACGAGGGCGCGCCGCAGACGATCTACTCGGACCACTTCCTCGATGCGGTGCCCGTGGACGGGCCGGTCGGCTTCAAGCTCGAGGCGCCCCCGCTGCACCCGATCCTCGCGGGCATCACGCTCCCGGGCCACGGCGCGGGGCACGCGAAATGGATGAAGGAGTTCGCGAACCTGCAGGTCGTGATCGCGCTCCTGCGCGACGGCTTCCACCCGGATTCGCCCGGCGGCCGCGTGCGGCTGCGGGACGACGGCTCGCCGGAGCTCGACTACCCGATCGGCGCATTCCTGCAGGACGGCATCCGCCGCGCGTACCTCGCGATGGCCGAGATCCAGTTCGCGGCGGGCGCATCGACCGTGATGCCGCTGCACGAGGACGCCGCGCCGGTCGCCGGCTGGCCGGCGGCGAAGGCCGCGATCGCGGGCCTTTCCATGGTCCCGCTGCACCCCCGGGTCGTGAGCGCGCACGTGATGGGCGGCTGCCCGATGGGCCCCGATCCCCGGCATGCGCTGGTCGACGAGCGCGGACGCCACCACCACATCGCGAACCTATCGGTGCACGACGGGTCCGTGTTCCCGACCAGCATCGGCGCCAATCCGCAGCTCTCGATCTACGCGCAGGCCGCGCGCATGGCGAGCGAGCTGGCGGCCGGGCTCTCGCCCCGCTCCCGGGCCTAGGGCCCGCCTTCGCGCCCACGGGCGCCTATACTTTCGCTTCCGAAGCCCGTGCACGCACGCGGGCGCCTGACTTGCCACGAGCGGGAAGGGACGCGCATGAGCGACATGATCGCCCTCGAGCGCCGCTATGCGGCGCGCAATTACGACCCGGTGCCGATCGTCCTGGCACAGGGCCGCGGTGCATGGCTCACGGACACCGCCGGGAACCGCTACCTCGACATGCTCTCGGCCTACTCGGCAGTGAGCTTCGGGCACTCCCATCCCCGCCTCGTGGAGGCGCTGTGCCGGCAGGCGCAGCGGCTCGCGGTGACCTCGCGCGTCTTCCACAACGATCGCCTGCCCGTGTTCCTCGCGCGCCTGTGCGAGTTGACGGGAATGGACCGCGCCCTTCCCATGAACACCGGCGCGGAGGCCGTCGAGACGGCGATCAAGGTCGCGCGCAAGTGGGCGCACGTCACCGGCCGGGTGCCCGACGGCCGCGCACAGATCATCGTGTGCGAAGGCAACTTCCACGGCAGGACCTCCACCATCGTCGGCTTCTCGACGGTCCCCCAGTACCGCACGGGGTTCGGCCCCTTCGGTGGCGGATTCCGGGTCGTGCCGTTCGGGGACCCTCGGGCGCTGGAGGCCGCGATCGGCCCGGACACCGCGGCCTTTCTCGTCGAGCCGGTGCAGGGCGAGGCCGGCGTGCGGGTGCCGCCACCCGGCTACCTCGCCGAGTGCGCGGCGATCTGCCGCCGCCGCGGCGTGCTCCTCATCGCCGACGAGGTCCAGACGGGGTTGGGCCGGACCGGCCGGCTCCTCGCATGCGATCACGAGGGCGTCCGGCCCGACGCCCTGGTGCTCGGCAAGGCGCTGGGTGGCGGGCTCGTTCCCGTCTCCGCCTTCCTCGCCCGCGAGGATGTCCTGGGCGTGCTGCAGCCGGGCGACCACGGCAGCACCTTCGGGGGCAACCCGCTGGGGGCGGCCGTCGGGCTCGAAGCCCTCGAGCTCCTCGTCGAGGAAGGGCTCCCCCGGCGCGCGGCCGAACTGGGCGACTACCTGGCCGGCCGGCTGCGCGCGATCGATTCGCCCGCACTGCGCGAGGTGCGCGGGCTCGGCCTGCTCGTGGGCCTGGAGATCGAGGCGTCCGTGGCAACCGGGGCGCAGTTCGCGGCGGCCCTGCGCGAGCGCGGCATCCTCACCCGGGAGACGCAAGGCCAGGTCGTTCGCCTGGCGCCGGCGCTGGTCATCGGCCGCGAAGAACTCGACTGGGCCCTTCCCCGCATCGAGCAGGCCCTGGCCGCGATCAGTCCGTGTGAAGGGGCGCGTTCTTGACCTCGCGCCGCAGCACCTTGCCGACGTTCGTCTTCGGCAGCTCCTTCCAGAACTCCACGATCTTCGGGAGCTTGTAGCCCGTCAGGTGCTTCCTGCAGTGCTCGAGCACCGCCTCCTTGGTGAGCTCCGGGTCCTTCCTCACCACGACGAGCCGCACCACCTCGCCGGACTTTTCATCGGGCGAGGCCACGGCGCACACCTCGAGGACGCCCGGCATCATCGCCACGACGTCCTCCACCTCGTTGGGGTACACGTTGAAGCCGGAGACCAGGATCATGTCCTTCTTGCGGTCCACGATCTTCACGTAGCCGCGCTCGTCCATGAGGCCGATGTCGCCGGTGCGGAACGCCCCGTCGGGGAACATCACCTTGGCCGTCTCGTCGGGGCGGTTCCAGTAGCCCTTCATCACCTGCGGGCCGGCGATGCAGATCTCCCCCGACTCCCCGGCCGGAAGAATCGTGCCGGCCTCGTCGCGGATGGTGACGACGGTGGAGGGCAGCGGCAGGCCCGCGAAGCCGTTGTAGCGCGCGTCCTTCACCAGCGGGTTGATGCACGCCCCGGGGGAAGTCTCGGTGAGCCCGTAGGCCTCGACGAGGGGCGTCCGGGTGACCTCCATCCAGCGCTCCGCCACCGCGCGCTGCACGGCCATCCCGCCGCCCAGCGTCATCTTCAGCCCCGAGAAGTCCAGGTTGGCGAACCCCGGCGTGTTCATGAGCGCGTTGAAGAGCGTGTTCACGCCCGTGATGGCCGTGAAGCGGTGCCTGCCCAGCTCGGCCACGAAGCCCGGCAGGTCCCGGGGGTTGGGGATCAGCACGTTCTTCGCGCCGATCTTCATGAAGGTGAGGCAGTTCCCGGTGAGCGCGAAGATGTGGTAAAGCGGCAGCGCGGTGATGACCGTCTCGCGGCCCTCCTCCAGGCCCGTCCCGACCCAGTTCGAGACCTGCATCAGGTTCGCCACGAGGTTGCCGTGGGTGAGCATCGCACCCTTCGAGACGCCGGTCGTGCCGCCGGTGTACTGCAGGAAGGCGATGTCCTCCAGTCCGATCGGGGGGGGCGCCAGGCGGTGCGACCTGCCGGCCGCGAGCGCGTCGGGGAAGCTCACCCGGCCCGGCAGGCTGAACGGCGGCACCATCTTCTTCACGCGCTTCACGACGAAGTTGGCGATGAGCGACTTGGGGAAGCCCAGCATGTCGCCGATCTGGGTGGTGACGACCGTCTTCACCTTCGTCCGCGGCAGCACCTCCTCCAGCGTCTTCGCGAAGTTCTCGAGAATGACGATGGCCTCGGCGCCGGAGTCGACCAGCTGGTGCTCGAGCTCGCGCGGCGTGTACAGGGGGTTGCAGTTCACGCCCACGAGCCCCGCCCGGAGCAGGCCGAAGATGGCCACCGGGTACTGCAGCAGGTTGGGCATCATCAGGGCGACGCGCGCCCCCTTGCCGAGGCCGGCCGAGTTCTGCAGCCAGCTTCCGAAGTCCGTGGAGAGCCGGTCGAGCTCCCGGTAGGTGATGGTGGCGCCCATGCAGGTGAACGCCGGAAGGTCGGCGTAGCGGCCGCAGCTCGACTCGAGGATGTCGCGAAGGCTCGAATAGGCCCCCATGTCGATGTCGGCGCCCACGCCGGGCGGGTAGGACTTGATCCAGGGTCTTTCCATGCTCTCCTCTCGGCGGCCCGGGAATCGTCGTCCCCGGGTCCGGGTTCTCGGCTTGCCGCAGCGTCGGGCGGGCTGCCGGCGACGGCGGGTCAAGTCTACCTCACGCCCGTCCCGGCGAAGAATAGTGTGATTCCTCTAATTCTCGCGCCTAGGATGGCAATCGTGATGACGGCTGTCCGCCCGCGGTGGGCGGGACCGAACGTTCAAGGAGGAAGCCATGGCAACCCGGAAGACGAAAACCCGCGCCAAGGTGCGCAAGTCCGCCGCCGACAACCAGCTCGCGCAGGCGGTCACCCAGTCTGCGCAGAAGATCTGGCTCGCCGGGCTCGGCGCGTTCGCCCGCGCCCGCACCGAGGGCGACAAGCTGTTCGACCTGCTCGTCGAGCAGGGCAAGACGATCCGCACGAAGAGCGGCAAGGCCGCCGACCAGGCGATGAAGTCCGTACGCACGCAGGCCGACGTCACCCTCTCCTCGGCGCAGGGCAAGTGGGACAAGCTCGAGCAGGTGTTCGAGGATCGCGTCTCGCGCTCGCTCAACCGCCTGGGCGTGCTCACCAGCAAGGACGTCGACGTGCTGGCCCGCCAGGTCTCCGACCTGAACGAGAGCGTGCGCGCCCTGATGGGCGGCGCGGCGCCCAGGCGTGCCCGCAAGGCCCCCGCGAAGAAGGCCCCCGCGAAGAAGGCCCCCGCGAAGAAGGCGGCGCGTCGCAAGGCGAAATGACATGACGCGGGGAGGGCCATGCCCTCCCCGCAACCGGCTCCTCCTCATCCTTGTCTGCGCCCCGGCGTCTGCCGGGGACCGAAGGATGTTCAAGGCCCGCGGGAGAACCTCGCGGGCCTTTTTTTACTCCCGCGTCACCCGGTCGACGAGCTTCACGTAGGCCTTCATCGCGTCCTCCGCCCCCATCCCCTTGAGCTTGGCCCAGGCCTCGTACTTGGCCCGGTTCACGAAGTCGGTGAACCCGGGCTTCTCGCCCGCCACGTCGCCCTCGGTGGCCTGCTTGTAGTGCGCGTAGAGCTTCAGCTTGAGGTCGCTGCCGGGATCCTTCTTCGCCTTCAGGACCGCCGCTGCCGCCGCCTCGAACTGCTTCTTCACGTCCGCCATCGCGCTGCTCCTTGCCTCATTGCCCCCAGGGGGATGGTGCTAAAGTTAGCCGAAAGCGCCCGCCGGCCGCAACGGCACGGGCATCCGGCCACGCGACGAGGAGATTCCCCCGATGCCCGAAGTCCGCAGAGAGCGCATTTCCGGCGTGGACACGGCCTGGCTGAGGATGGACCTGCCGACCAACCTCATGGTGATCGTCGGCGTGCTCATGTTCGAGGGGCGGCTCGACGTGAAGCAGGTCAGGCGCACGCTCGACCGGCGCTTCCTCGCCTTCCCGCGCTTCCGGCAACGGGCCGTCCAGGACCCCACCGGCGCCTGGTGGGAGGACGATCCCGACTTCGACATGGACTCGCACGTCCACCAGGTGGCGCTGCCGGGCGGGGCCGGCAAGGCGGAACTGCAGGCCTTCGTGAGCGACCTCGCCTCCACGCCGCTCGACTTCTCCAAGCCCCTCTGGCAGTTTCACCTCGTCGACAACTACGCGGGCGGCAGCGCGCTGGTGATGCGCATCCACCACTGCTACGCCGACGGCATCGCGCTGGTGCAGGTCATGCTCTCGATGACCGAGAAGACGGCGCGGGCCAGCCTCGCGCTTCGGGCCGAGCGATTCGACGCGGACCGCGGCGGCGAGGCGGACCTCTGGGAGCAGATCCTTCGGCCGGTGACCGGAGCCCTCGAGAGCGCCTCGCGCGTCGGCCGCAACCTCCTCGACCAGGGCCGCGAGATCGCGGCCAACCCCGCAGCCGCGCAGGAGGCGCTCGAGGGTGCCACGCGCAAGGGGATGGATTTCGCGGGCGAGTTGGCCCGCCTCGCCCTCATGGGCAGCGACTCGCCCACGCGCTTCAAGGGGCGCCTGGGTGCCCGCAAGCGCGTGGCGTGGGCCACGCCGGTGCCGCTCGAGGAAGTGAAGGTGATGGGCAAGGCGCTGGGCTGCTCCATCAACGACGTCCTCCTCGCGATGGCCACCGGTGCCCTTCGCGACTACCTCGCCTCCAAGGGCGACGCGGTCGACGGCCTGGGCATCCGCGCCATCGTGCCGGTGAACCTGCGCGGCAACGGCGGCGGCCGGGAACTCGGCAACCGCTTCGGGCTGGTGTTCCTCGACCTGCCCATCGGGATCGACCATCCGCTCGAGCGGCTCTACGAGGTGCGGCGCCTGATGCAGTCCCTCAAGGGCTCCTACCAGCCCCTCATCGTCCTCGGGCTGCTGCACACCGTGGGCTACGGGCCCAGGATCCTGCAGGAGCAGGTCACGGCCCTCCTCTCGCAGAACGCCTCGGCCGTGATGACGAACGTGCCCGGGCCCCAGTACCCGATCTATTTCGCCGGCCGCCGCATCGAGGAGCTCGATTTCTGGGTGCCGCAGTCGGGTGGCATCGGCATGGGCGTGTCGATCCTCTCCTACAACGGGCGCATCCAGTTCGGGCTCATCGCGGACGCGGGCCTCGTTCCCGATCCGGACCGCATCGTCGAGCGTTTCCAGGGCGAGCTCGACAAGCTCATGTGGCTCACGCTGATGTCGCCCTGGGGGGACGAGGGCGTGGAGGCTGCGGTCCCGGCGCCCGCCCCCCCGGCACCCGCGCCGGCCAGGCCGGGCAAGGCAGCCAGGGCCAGGCGGAAGAAGGTTGCGGAGCCGGGCAAGGTCCGCAAGCGCCCTCGCGGGCCCTAGTCCCGACCGCGGAAAAGAAACGGGCCGGCTTGCGCCGGCCCGTTTCCCTGTCTGCAGCCGGCGCGAGCCGGCCACGCACCCGTTACTTCAGGTGCTTCGAAACCAGTTTGGTCATCTCGAACATCGAGACGGTCTTCTTGCCGCCGAAGACTTCGCGGAGCTTGTCGTCCGCGTTGATGTTGCGGCGGTTGACCTTGTCCTGCAGGCCGTTCTTCTTGATGTAGGCCCACAGCTTGCTGGTCACCTCGGTGCGCGGCTGTGCGGCGGAGCCGATCACGGCGGCGAGCGCGGCGCTCGGCGTGAGGGGCTTCATGAAGGCGGCGTTGGGCTTGCGCTTGGCGGCCGGCTTCTTCGGAGCGGCCTTCTTGGCCGCGGGTTTCTTGGCGGCGGTCTTCTTGGCCACCGGCTTCTTCGCGGCGGGCTTCTTGGCCGCGGGCTTCTTCGCGGCGGGTTTCTTGGCTTTCTTAGTTGCCATTCAGGATCCTCCAATCAGATAGTGACGTTGGTTCAGCTGGATCTCGCCTGTGAGAGGCGTGACAGGCGAGAGAATGCACACGCCAAAAACCGTTTGTCAATGGAATTTCACTCTGAAAACGGCCTTTCTCCACTCTGCGTCGCCGTGGCGCAACAAGCGCGCAAAAAAAAATGCTCGCTCGTTCGAGTTCGGCCATTGCCTTCACCGCACGTATTCGCGACCGAGGCGCTCGAAGTGCGCCCGCGCCTCGCCCGCCAGGAAAGGCGCCACGAGGGACATCACCTGGTAGGCGCCGTTTCCCGGGTCGCGGGCGTCGCCCGCGTCCCGGTCGCCCCGCACCGACTGGAAGTTGAGCCAGTAGGTGGCCACGACCAGCACGTTCACCGACAGCGCTCGCACCTCGCCCGGCGTCGCCTTCATGAAGCCGCCGCGCGCCAGCCCCCGGCAGAGCCCTTCCACCGCGTCGAGCTTCGCATCGACGATGCGCCGGAAGCGCTCGCGCAGCCGCCGGTTGCGGCCGACGATGTCCTCGAGGTTCCGGTACAGGAACCGGTAGTCCCAGATCGCCTCGAACATCAGGTGCAGGTAGAGCCAGAGGTCCTCGATCGCCCCGGCGCCGCCGGAAGGCTGCGGGGGCTCGATCGAGATCCGCTCCTCGTAGCGCTCGAACAGGCGCTCGACGATCTGGTCCTTGTTGCGGAAGTGGTAGTACAGGTTGCCGGGGCTGATGTCGAGCTCGTCGGCGATCATCCCGGTCGTGACGTGCGCCTCGCCGCGGTCGTTGAAGAGGCCGAGGCTCACGGCGAGGATGCGCTCCCGCGTGCGCTGGGTGCGCACCGCGTTGCCGTCGAGGGCGGGCCGGCCGGCGGGAGCTTTCGCCATGGCCGGAGAGGTTATCACGCCGGGGCGGGGTATTTGCGGGCGAGCCAGCGGCGCAGGTCGACGAGGGTCTCGCGCAGGTCGTCGGCGGACTCCGACAGCCCGGCGGCGGCCGGCCGGGCCACGTTGCCGGTGCCGAGCGTGATCACGCGCGTGGCGTCGCGCAGCACGTCCAGGCGCAGGCTTACGCCGTGGCGGGCGAGCGCCGGCTCGAGCTCGTAGCGCCGGCGCAGGAGGTCGCGCCGGGTGCGCTGGTAGGCGTGCTCGCAGAGGCGCTTGCGGGTCGAGTAGCTGAAGATGTTGGTGAAGAAGATCTCGCTGTCGTCGGCGTCGGGCTCGAACAGGACGACGTCGGCGTCGCGGTACTGGCCGCGGTACTTGGAGATGCCGACGGCCATGCGCGAATGGATGATGGCGCGGAAGGTCTGCGACAGCACCACGGGGAGCCCGCCCTCGACGAGGCGGCGGTGGCGGCCCTTGCCCTTCTCCGCGGCGAGGCCCGCGTCGTAGGGCACGATCGGGTTCACGCAGATCACGAGCTTCGCGCCGTCGTCCAGCGCCTCGGAGGCGTGCAGGGTCTTGCGCAGGGCCCCGTCGACGAAGCAGTGCCCGTCGATCTCCACGGGCGGGAAGAGCCCCGGGAGCGCGGCACTCGCCTGGACGGCCTGCGAGATGGGAACGCGGTCGTGCCCCGGCCGGCCGAAGCTCACGCTCTCGCCGCTGTCGAGGTCCGTGGCGACGAGGTAGAGCCGGTGCTTCAGGCGGTGGAAATCGTCCGTGCGTCCCGGCTGCGTGAACACCGCCGCGAGATACTGGCGGATGGTGTCGTTGTCGAAGACGCCGGTGGGGATCGCCCGGCCCAGCGCCGCGAAGGACTCCAGCGCCCCGCGGGACAGCGGCCGCCGGACGTACTGCCACAGCGAGCGGGCGAGCAGCGGCGGCACGGTCCGCGCCCGCTGCAGGTATTCCCGCAGCGCCGGACGCATGAAGACCTCGGGGGTGAGCGCGCCCTCCGCCTCGTCGCCCTCGATGAAGATGCCGTAGATCTCGGAGATCGGGATGCCGTTGGCGAGCGCGGCGGCCAGGAAGCTCCCGGCGCTCACGCCCACGTAGACGTCGAGGTCATGGAAGCGCACGCCGTCCAGGGCCTCCTCGAGCGCCAGCAGCGCGCCGATCTCGTAGATCGCCCCGAAGGGCCCGCCCCCGGCGAGGGCAAGCCCCATCCGGGGCCTCGCTGCCTTGCCGGCCC
Organism: Lysobacter sp.; assembly: GCA_023700985.1. Taxonomy (GTDB): domain Bacteria; phylum Pseudomonadota; class Gammaproteobacteria; order Burkholderiales; family Usitatibacteraceae; genus FEB-7. Next base: position 14,757 of record JAMPXV010000010.1, on the reverse strand, counting down.
TCTTCCGCCGCGGGGCGGAAACCTTCCTCGCGGCGGACCTTGCGGGTGCCGGGCGCCGCGTCATGCCCTATCGGGCTGCTGCGCGCGCGCGGGCGCGGTGCAGCCGGTCGACGCTGGCCTGCAGCTCGGCGACCTGGCGCGACAAGGCGCGGACGTCGCGCACCGTCGGGACGCCGAGGCTGGCGATCGCCTTGGAGACGCGCTGCTCGAAGACCTTCTCGAGGTGGGACACCGCCTCGACGGTCCGGGCGCGGGCTTCCTCGGCGCGGGCGCACGCGGCGTCGCGGGCCTTGCCGGCCTTCGCCATGGCGGCGCGGCGGCTGCGCGACTCGAGGGCGGCGCCCTGCTTCACCAGGGCGTCGAACGCGCCGACGGCGGACTGGCGGACGCCGGAGGCGGCCTGCACGCCGGCCTCGAACGCCTTCTGCGCGGAGGCGCGGATGGTGCGGGCGGCCCTCGCGGGCGTCACCGCCGGGGTGCGGGTCTTGCGGGTGCGGGAGGTGCGGGTGGTGGCCATCGTTCTTCCTTTCCTCAATCGTTGCCGACCGCCGCCTCCCCTTGCGGTTCGGCGGCCCCGGGGGCGGAACTGCCCCCGGTTTCACGACCAAGGCTAGGCGAAAGGATTAGAGCGGGCACACTAAATTTGCGCTCCCCCGGGCCGGTCCGGCGGCGCGGGGCGCGAGTGTATCATTCGCGGTCGAACCTAGCGCACACCGGGGAGAGAGAACCATGTCCTACTTCGTGACCGGCGGCACCGGCTTCATCGGCCGCTTCCTCATCGACCGCCTCCTCGAGCGCGAAGGCACCGTGTACGTGCTCGTGCGCAAGGGCTCGGTGAAGAAGCTCGACACCCTGCGCGAGCGCTGGGGAAGCAACGGGAAGCGCGTCGTGGCGATCGTGGGCGACCTCGCGAAGCCGAAGCTGGGCGTGTCCGCCGCCGACCTCGCCCGGATGAAGGGCAAGGTCGAGCACCTCTTCCACCTCGCCGCCATCTACGACCTCTCCGCCGACGCCGCGAGCCAGGAGAAGGCCAACATCGACGGCACGCGCCACGCGGTGCAGCTCGCCGGGGCCATCCAGGCCGGCTGCTTCCACCACGTGAGCTCCATCGCCGCCGCCGGGCTCTACGACGGCGTCTTCCGCGAGGACATGTTCGACGAGGCCGAGGAGCTCGACCACCCCTACTTCCGCACCAAGCACGACTCCGAGGGCGTCGTCCGCAAGGAGTGCCGGCGGCCCTGGCGCATCTACCGCCCGGCCATCGTCGTCGGCCACTCGAGGACGGGCGAGATCGACAAGATCGACGGCCCCTACTACTTCTTCAAGCTCATCCAGAAGATGCGCAAGGCCCTGCCGCAGTGGATGCCCACGGTGGGCATCGAGGGCGGGCGCATCAACATCGTCCCGGTGGACTTCGTGGTCGACGCCATCGACCACATCGCCCACAGGAAGGGGCTCGACGGCGGCTGCTTCCACCTCACGGACCCGGAACCGCGGCGCATCGGCGAGATCCTGAACCTCTTCGCGAAGGCCGCGCACGCGCCGCAGATGACGATGCGGCTCAACGCCAAGATGTTCGGCTTCATCCCGGACTTCGTGGTCGACTCGGCCATGTCGCTCGCGCCGGTGCGCCGCATCCAGAAGCAGCTCCTCGCGGACCTGGGCATCCCGAAGGACATGTTCAAGTTCGTGAACTACCCCACGAGGTTCGACAACCGCGAATGCGCCAGGGCCCTGAAGGGCTCGGGCATCGCGGTGCCCCGCCTCGAGGACTACGCCTGGCGCGTGTGGGACTACTGGGAGAGGAACCTCGACCCCGACCTCTTCATCGACCGCTCGCTGGCCGGCAAGGTGAAGGACAAGGTGATCGTGATCACCGGCGGCACTTCCGGCATCGGAGAAGCCACCGCCTACAAGATGGCGGAGGCCGGCGCGCAGGTCGTGGTGGTGGCGCGCGACCCGCAGAAGGCCACGCCCGTGATGGCGAGGATCAAGGCCCTCGGCGGCAAGGGCAGGTTCATCTCCTGCGACCTCGCGGACATCGCGGACTGCGACCGGCTGGTCGCCGCCGTGCTCAAGGAGTTCGGGCGCTGCGACTACCTGGTCAACAACGCGGGCCGCTCCATCCGCCGGGGGATCGCGTCGTCGTTCGACCGCTTCCACGACTTCGAGCGCACGATGCAGCTCAATTACTTCGGCAGCCTGCGCCTCATCATGGGGTTCCTGCCGTCGATGATGAAGCACCGGCACGGCCACATCATCAACATCTCGTCGATCGGCGTGCTCACGCAGGCGCCGCGCTTCTCCGCCTACGTGGCCTCCAAGTCGGCGCTGGATTCCTTCACCGGCTGCGCGGCGAGCGAGTTCTCCGACAGCAACATCTCCTTCACCACCATCAACATGCCGCTGGTGAAGACGCCGATGATCGCGCCGACGAAGCTCTACAACCACGTGCCCACCCTCACGCCCGGGCAGGCGGCCGACCTCGTGGCCGAGGCGATCGTCTACAAGCCGGTGCGCATCGCCACGCGCCTGGGCATCTTCGGCGCGCTGCTGCACGCGGTCGCGCCGAAGGCCACGCAGATCATCCTCAACACCGCGTTCCGCATGTTCCCCGATTCCACGGCGGCCCAGGGCCGCAAGGACGGCGCGAAGGACGTGGAACTCACGCCCGAGCAGGTGGCCTTCGCCCAGATCACCCAGGGCATCCACTGGTAGCGGGGACCGCAAGGGCAGCCGGCCGCAGCCCCGGCCGCCCGGCGCCCCGCTTCGGGGACGTGCTCGCCCTCCCCTAGCCGGGGCCCTGTCCCGCAGCGGCGCGAAGCCTCGCGATCTCCTCCAGCACCTCGCGGTGCACGCGAGCGTCCGCCAGCATCGCCAGGTGGCCGACGCCGGAAACGGCCACGTTGCGCGCCCACTCGAGCCGGCTGGAATCCTGCGGCGCCACGAGGTTGTCGTGGACCGTGTACACCGAGAGGGCCGGGCACGGCGCCCCGCGCTCGCGTTCGCCCCGCTCGAGCCCGTCGAGGAAGACGCTGCCCTGGCGCATCTGGCGCGCGTTCTCGCCCGCGCCCAGCGACGCGAGCGCCGTGCCATGGTGGGGGCTGCCCAGGGTGACGATGCCCGCGACCCGCCCGGCGCCGTGCCGGCCCAGCCAGGCGCGCGTCGCGAGCCCGCCCATGCTGTGGCAGACGAGGATGGCACGAGGCTGCCCGGTGGCCTCGGTCACCTGGCGCACCACCCGGTCCAGGTGGTCCGCGAAGGTCCCGATGGGGGCGAGGATCGCCGGCAGGCTCGGCACGAAGACCGGGCCGGCCCCCGCGCGATCCAGCGCCCGCGCGAGGGCGCAGACCGTGCCGCGGTTGGAGAGGTAGCCGTGCACGAGGATCACCGGCAAGCACGGGACGGGCGCGAGCGGCGGGTCGGCACGCAGCGCGATGCGCTCGAACGGGAGCCACACGAGGTTGTTGAGGAGCATCGCCCGCCACTCGCCGGCCACCAGCGCAGCCGTGGCGGCGGGCCCGAGCCGCTCGGCCGCCCCGCGCGGCGAGCGCGCCAGCCACGAGAGCCCGAAGGTCGTGCCCACCACGAGAAGCCGCGCGCCCAGCACCCCGGCGAGCGCGCCGGCGGCGATCGCGGGAAGCCCCGCGCCGAGCCACGCGCACAGCGCCGCCCAGGCGAGAAATTCGACGAACAGCGCGACGCGGACGAGGTTGGCGAACATGCCCGGCGAGTATAACGGCGCGCCCGGACGGCCGGGAGGTGCGTGCTACCATTCGCCGCACTCCACGCCGCGCCCCCGTACAAGAACGATTCGCTCGATGCTGCTTCACGCCGCCACCATCTTCCTGAGCGCGTTCCTGCTCTTCCTGGTCCAGCCCGTCCTCGCCAAGCAGATCCTCCCCTGGTACGGAGGCGCGGCCATCGTCTGGACCACCTGCATGGTGTTCTTCCAGTTCGTGCTGCTGACGGGATACGCCTATTCGCACTGGCTGGCGAACCGGGTTCCCTCGCCCCGGCAGAACGCCATCCACATCGCGCTCCTCGTGGCGAGCCTCGCCTTCCTGCCCATCCTCCCCGGCGAGACGTGGAAGCCCGCCGGCGACGAGAACCCGGTGGTGCGCATCCTGCTGCTGCTCTTCGCCACGGTCGGCCTGCCCTACTTCCTCCTTTCCACGACGAGCCCGCTCATCCAGGCGTGGTTCGCGCGGGAGTTCCCGGGCTCGAGCCCCTATCGCCTCTTCGCGCTGTCGAACCTCGCCTCGATGCTGGCGCTCCTGGGCTATCCGTTCCTGTTCGAGCCGTGGCTCGCGAGCCCCGCCCAGTCGTGGGCCTGGTCCGGCGGCTACGCGCTCTTCGTGGCGGTTTGCGCCGGGCTCGCGTGGCGCAGCCGGGAACTGCCGCCGATCGAGCGTGCCGCGCCTTCGGCCGGCGAGGAGGCGGAGCCGCGCCCTTCGGCCGGCGCCATCGCCGTGTGGCTGGCACTCGCCTCGCTGGGGTCGGTCGTGCTGCTCGCGGTCTCCAACCACCTCACCCAGAACGTGTCCTCCATCCCGCTCCTGTGGGTGGTGCCGCTCGCGATCTACCTCCTCACCTTCATCCTCTGCTTCGAGGGGACGCGCTGGTACCGGCGCGACGCCTACCTCGGGTTCCTGGTCTGGATCGTGTGCGTCATGGCGTGGTTCCTCGCCGACAAGCGCCTGCAGTTCGAGCTCGGCTGGCACCTCGGCGTCTTCGCCGCGGGACTCTTCATCGTGTGCATGTTCTGCCACGGCGAACTCGCGCGGCTGCGCCCCGGACCGAAGCACCTGACCCTCTTCTACCTCGTCGTCTCGCTGGGCGGCGTGGCGGGCGGCGTGCTGGTGGGGGTGGTGGCGCCCCTGACCCTGCCGGGCTACCTGGAGCTGGAGATCGCGCTGGTCGTCGTGGCGCTCCTCGCCCTTTTCCTCAATCACGACCGGCCGAAACCGGTGATCGCGATGTTCGCGGCCGTGGCCGCCTTCACCTCGGGGGCGCTTGCCTGGCGGGTGGAGACCTTCACCGAGGACACCGTGCTCGTCGAGCGCAACTTCTACGGCGTGCTGCGCGTGAAGGAGACGCTCGCCCGCGACACCGACCAGGAGACGCGCTACCGCTCGCTGGTGCACGGCGCCATCCTGCACGGCGAGCAGTGGATGAGCGAGAAGTACCGCCGCGCCGCGACCACCTACTACAAGACCTCCTCGGGGATCGGCAAGGCGATCCTCGCCCACGAGGGGCTGCCGATCAAGGTGGGCGTCATCGGGCTGGGCGCCGGCACGCTCGCGACCTACGGCGACGCCGACGACACCTACCGCTTCTACGAGATCAACCCGGCCGTGCCGCGCATCGCGCGCGAGCAGTTCACCTACCTCTCCGACAGCCCCGCGAAGATCGAGATCGCGCTCGGGGACGCACGCCTGAGCCTGGAGCGCGAGGCGCCGCAGGGCTTCGACGTGCTGGCGGTCGACGCCTTCTCCGGCGACTCGATCCCGGTGCACCTCATCACCGTGGAGGCCGTCGGCGCGTACCTGCGCCACATGAATCCGAAGGGCGTCATCGCCTTCCACGTCTCGAACCGCTTCCTGGACCTCAAGCCCGTCCTGCTGGCCATCGCCGAGCGGCACGGGCTGGAATACGCCTACGTCCACGAGACGAGCGACGACGGCGGCACCACCAGCGACTGGGTTCTGCTCACCCGCCACAAGCCGTTCATCCTGCGCCCGGAGATCGTGACGGCCACCGAGCCGGTGGCGCCGCAGCCCGGCTGGCGGCTCTGGACGGACGCCTACAACAACATCCTGCAGGTCTGGCGCTAGGCGCCGGCGGGGCCGCGTCCGCGAAGGAACGCCGCCACGCGCTCCGCGATGAGGCTGCTCACGCGCTCGTTCGACTCGAGCGTCACCCCGGCGATGTGGGGCGAGAGGATGAGGTTGGGCGCCTCGGCCAGCGCGCTGCCCGCGGCCAGGGGCTCGCGCTCGAAGACGTCCAGCGCGGCGCCGGCCAGGCGCCCCTCCCCCAGGGCCTTCGCCAGCGCCGCCTCGTCGACGATGCCGCCGCGCGCGGAGTTCACGAGGACGGCGCCCGGCTTCATCCGGGCGATGCGCGCTTCCCCGATGAGCCCTCGCGTGTCGTCGGCGAGCGGCAGGTGCAGCGACACCACGTCCGAGACGGCGAGCAGGTCGTCGAGCTCGCGCCGCTCGGCGCCGTGCTCGCCCCACGCCGGGGAGTCGGTGGGCACCACCGGGTCGTAGGCCAGGACGCGCATCCCCATCGCGCGCACCTTCAGGGCCGTCGCGCGGCCGATGCTGCCGAACCCGACCAGCCCGATGGTCTTGCCGGCCACTTCGCGGCCCTGCGAGAGCATCTGCCGCGGCCAGCGCCCCGCGGCCACGGCGGAAGTCGAGAGGTAGGCGCCCCCGCGCAGCAGGACCATCGACATGGCCACCACGTACTCGGCGACCGATTCCGCGTTGGCGCCCGTGGCGGGGATCACCTCGATCTCGCGCGCCCGGCAGGCCTCGAGGTCGATGTTGTCGAGGCCGACGCCCAGCCGTCCCACGACGCGCAGCCGCGCGGCCGCGGCGAGCGGCGCGCCGCGCACCTGCGTGCGGTTGCGCACGATCCACGCATCGGCCCGCCCCAGCGCGCGGGCGAGCGCGGCCTCGTCCCCGAAGAGCGCGGGGCGGTAGTCGACGTCGAACTCGCGGGCGAGCAGCGCCACGGCCGGCGCGTCCATGCTTTCGGAAATGACGATGCCTTGCATGATTCGGGGTTCCTCGGAAGTGTTCCCGGGCGGGCGGCGCGAGTCTAGCACGCGCTCAACGGCGCCCGGCCGCGAGCCACGCCGTGACCTCCTCGCGGTCGTGGTAGAGGTGCTTCATGCGCAACCGGTACGGGCGGCCGGCCATCGCCTCCTCGACGATCCCGCGCGCCCGCTGCACCTCCTCCCAGCGCTTCTTCATCGGGAGCTTCAGGTTGAAGACGGTCTCGCGGCACCAGCCCTCGGCCACCCAGCGCGCCGCCAGCGCGCAGACGCGCGACGGGCTCTCGACCATGTCGCACACCATCCAGTCCACCGGCTCCGGCGGCCGGTAGCGGAAGCCGTCCTCGCGGCGGTGCTTCACCTGGCCCGTGTCGAGCAGCGCCTCGTCCATCGGGCCGTTGTCGACGGCGGCGACCATGAGGCCGCGGCGGACGAGCTGCCAGGTCCACCCCCCCGGCGAGGCGCCGAGGTCCACCGCCGTCATCCCGGCGCGCATCCGCGTGCCCGCGGCGTCGTCGCCCAGGAAGACGAGGAGCGCCTCCGCGAGCTTGAGGGTGGAACGCGAAGGGGCTCCGTGCGGCATGCGCAGGCGCGGGATGCCCATCGGCCACGCTGATCCCGCGTCGACGCGCGAGGTGCCGACATGGCACGCCGTGCCGCCCACGAAGAAGACGTGCAGCCGCTCGCGGGCGGCCGGATCGTCCACCGCGACGGACGCCGCGGAAAGCGCGCGGCGAAGGTGCGGCTCGAGCGGGCGCAGCAACGCCGCGAGCGCCTTGCCGTCGTTGGTGTCGGGCGTTTCCACGAACAGGTCGCGGAAGCGGCTGCCCAGCGCGGCCGCCGCGGCCGCGATGGGCGCGGCCCGGTCGCCCACCGGCAGGTCGGCGAGGGCGTCGCCGCAGCGCACGACCTGGCGCGGGAACACGAGGCTGGTCGCGTCGAGGCGCCGCGCGAACCCCGCCGCGTCGCCTTGCTGCGGGTGGAAAACCGCGAAGGCGCTTTCCGGGCGTGCCTTGACGAAGCCCGCCAGGCCCGCCGCTTCCGCGTGCGCGGTGAGTTCCTGCGCGCACTCCTTCTCGAACCCCGCCCGGCAATAGGCGAGCAGGTTGGCGGCGTCCAAGGGAATGGGAGCCCCGGCGCTCAGCCCGCGGGCCGGGCGCCCCTGAACAGCGCGAAGAAGTTTCCCGTGGTCGCCTCGGCGACCGCCTCCGGCGCCACGCCCTTCAGGCGCGCGATCTCCTCGGCCACGTGACGGACGTACGCCGGCTCGTTGGTGCGGCCGCGATGCGGTGCCGGGGCGAGGTAGGGGGAGTCGGTCTCGACCAGCATGCGCTCGAGCGGGACGCGCCTCGCCACCTCCTTCAGGGCCTGCGCGTTCTTGAAGGTGACGATCCCGGAAAAGGAGATGTAGAAGCCCAGCCGCATCGCGGCCTCGGCGACCTCCAGCGACTCGGTGAAGCAGTGCATGACGCCGCCCGCCTCCGCCGCGCCTTCCTCCCCGAGGATGCGCAGCGTGTCGGCCGCCGCCTCGCGCGTGTGGATGACGAGCGGCTTCCCGCACGCCCGGGCCGCGCGGATGTGCGTGCGGAAGCGCTCGCGCTGCCACCCGGTGTCGCCCTCGATGCGGAAGTAGTCCAGGCCGGTCTCGCCGATCGCCACCACCTTCGGGTCGGCGGCGAGCGCGACGAGTTCCTCGACGCTCGCCTCGCGCCCGTCGCGCCGCTCGTCAGGGTGCACGCCCACCGTGCACCAGAGGTGCGGCTGGGAACGCGCGACCTCGAGAACGCCGGGAAAGCCCGCCAGCGTGGTGGAGATCGTGAGGGCGTGGGTCACGCCGCCGGCGGCCATGCGCGCGAGGAGCGCCGGGAGGTCGCCGCGCAGTTCCGGAAAGTCGAGGTGGCAGTGGGAATCGACGAGCATGGCGCGCATTCTACCGGCGCGCGGAGAGGGCCGGCGCCCGGGGCTCAGATCGTGTTCGTCGGCCGCGAGGACTGCAGCGCCCCCGCGAGCAGGCCCTCGACGCGCTTCTTGAGCTCGCGGCAGGTCTCGCTGTCCTGCAACTGCACGCCGAACCCCTGCGGTCGGTTGGAGGCGGCATGCGGCGGGTTCACCCAGGCGACGTGCCCCTGGATCGGGATCTTCACCGTGTCGTCGAGGAGCGACAGCAGCACGAGGACTTCCTCGCCCAGCTGGTGCTCGCGGTTGCTCGGCACGAAGATGCCCCCGCCGCGCAACAAGGGCATCCACGCTGCGTAGAGCGCGGCCTTGGTGCGGATCACGAGGGAGAACACCCCGTGGCGCGCGATGGCGGGATCGGAGACGGCGTCGTTCATGGTTCAGCCAAGTGTGGCGCGATTGTAGGCCATCATCAAGTGCTCGGCTGCGAGGCGCGCATTGAGGGGATGCCCGGCGAGCCGCCGCGCCTCGAGCAGTTCCCGGTCGAGCGCCAGCAGCCGGTCGAGCCGCGCGCGCCGGGCCTTGGCCTTGAGCGCGGCGGCCGCCTCGATGTGGTGCCGCGGCCCGGAGTCGTGCTTGAGGCGCAGGAGGTCGTGCACCCAGGTCTGCATCACGAAGAGCGTGCGGTCGAGGTTCGCCCGGTCCATCCCGACGGCGAACGAGAACACGTGCGCGCCGTCGGGCCGCGAAAGTTCGGCGACGACCTTGCGCCGCCAGTCGCGCTCCTCGGGCCGGGCCAGGTCCGCGGCGAGGAGCGGCGCGCCACCGGCGAGGGCCAGCGACGCCTCCGCATCCATCGCGCCGCCCTCCGCGAGCCAGGCGAGCGCCTGCGCGCGCGCCGGCGCTCGCAGCACGACGGATTCGCAGCGGCTGCGGATCGTGGCGAGGAGCCGCGCCGGCCGGTCGCTCACGAGCAGGATCACCGTCGCCGGCGGCGGCTCCTCCAGCGTCTTGAGGAGCGCGTTCGCCGCGGCCGGCTGCAGCGCCTCGGCCGGATGCAGCACGATGGCCCGGTGCCCGGCGCGGTGCGTCGACAGCGACACGAAGTCGCGGATGGCGCGCACCTGGTCGATCTTGATCACGAGGCTCTTCCTGGCCGGGTCCTTCCCGGCTTCCGCCTCGGGGGTCTCGCCGTCGCCCTCCTCCGCGGCCTCGGGGACGATCTCGCGGTAGTCCGGGTGGTTCGACTGCCCGAACCAGTGGCAGGAGGGGCATTCGCCGCAGGCGAGCAGGTCGATGGGCGACTCGCACAGCAGGCTCCGCGCGAACTCGCGCGCGAACGCCACCTTGCCGATGCCGGGCCGGCCCGATACCAGGAGCGCGTGCGGCAGGCGCGGCCGGCGACCCATCAACCGCTCGAGGACCTCGCGGTGCCAGGGAGGCGAGCTCACGGGAAGGCCTCCGCGAAGGCATCGGCGAGCCGCGAGCGCACTTCCTCGAGCCCCCCGGAGGCGTCGACGACGTGCACCCGGGACGGCGCCTCGCGCGCGCGCTCGAGGTAGGCCTCGCGCACGCGCCGGAAGAACTCGGCCGCCTCGCGCTCGAACTTGTCGGGCGTGCGGCTCTGCGCCCGCTGCCGCTCGTAGGCGACGGCCGGGTCGAGGTCGAAGAGGAAGGTCGCGTCGGGCTGGCGCCCGGGATGCACCAGCGCCTCCAGCGCGCCGAAGACCGTGCGGTCGAGCCCTCGCCCGCCGCACTGGTAGGCGTAGGTCGCGTCGCTGAACCGGTCGGAGAGGACCCACTCGCCGCGCGCGAGGGCCGGCTCGATCACGCGCACGAGGTGCTCGCGGCGCGCCGCGAACATCACCAGCGCCTCCGTCGTCCTGTCCATCGCCTCGTTCAGGACGAGCTCGCGCAGCCGCTCCCCGAGGGGCGTGCCCCCGGGCTCGCGCGTGACCACGACCCCGGCGCCGCGCGCGCGGATGGTCGAGGCGAGGAACTCGAGGTGCGAGGACTTCCCCGCGCCGTCGATGCCCTCCACGGTGATGAAGCGGCCGGCCGTCATGATCTTCCCAGCTGGTATTTTGCCACCGCGCGGTTGTGTTCCTCGAGCGTGCGGGAGAACTGGTGCGACCCGTCGCCCTTGCCGACGAAGTAGAGGAACCCGGTGGCCGCCGGGTTGAGCGCGGCGGCGATGGAGGCCTCGCCCGGCATGGCGATGGGCGTGGGCGGGAGCCCGTCGCGCGTGTAGGTGTTCCAGGGCGTGTCGGCCAGGAGGTCGCGCTTGCGCAGGTTCCCGTCGAAGCGCTGGCCGAGGCCGTAGATCACCGTGGGATCGGTCTGCAGGCGCATGGGCAGGCGCAGCCGGTTCACGAACACCGAGGCGATCGTCGGCCGCTCGCCGGCCTGGCCGGTCTCCTTCTCGATGATCGAGGCGAGGATCAGCGCCTCGTAGGGGCTCGCGAGCGGGACCGCCGGGTCCCGGGCCTCCCAGGCGCGGGCGAGGCGCTTCGCCATCTCGGCGTAGGCCCGCTTGAGGATCTCGACGTCGGCCGTGCCGGCATGGAAGCGGTAGGTGTCGGGAAAGAAGAGGCCCTCGAGGGAGGACTCGCGCACGCCGAGCGCGGCGCGGATCTCCGGCTCGGCGAGCCCGCGCAGCGTCGGGCGGACCTCGGGATGCGCGTGGAGCTGCGCCAGCCACTGCCGGAACGTCGTGCCCTCCACGAAGACGATCTCCACCGGGACGACGTCGCCGGAGGCGAGCTTGTCGAGGAGTTCGAGCGGCGTGAGCGGCGCGGCCAGCCTGTAGGTGCCCGCATGGAGGGACCCGGCCTTGCCGAGGACGCGCCCGACGATCCAGAACGAGTGCGGCTCCGCGAGGAGGCCCTGGTCGGCGAGGTTGCGCGCGACGGACTTGAGGCTGGCCCCGCTCTTCACCGTGAAGTCGAAGGGCGTGCGCGGCGGCTCGAGCGGGCGCAGGCTGAACCAGGCGAGCCAGGCCGCGGCCGCGGCCGCACCGAGGAGCGCCAGGCCGAGGAGCGCGAGAAGCCTACGCGCCGCGCGCATCGTCCTCCTCGATCAGGCGCTGCAACCGGCGCGCGAGCGGGCCGGGCTCCCAGCGCCGCTCGCCGAAGGCGGCCACCGGCCACAGGCCGATCACGCTGTTGGTGAGGAAAGCCTCGTCGCAGCGCTCGAACTCCTCGAAGCCGGCGTCGCGGACCTCGCAGGCGATGCCTTCCGCGCGGGCCAGCTCCAGCACGCGTTCGCGCTGCGAGCCGGCCACGCCGCAGCGGTCCAGCGCGGGCGTGACGAGCGTGCCGCCGGTGGCGAGGAAGACGTTGCTCGTCGTGCCTTCGACCAGCCGGCCCCCGGAATCGGCGAGCAGGCCCTCGCGCACGGCGGGGTCGCGCCACTCGGCGCGCGCGAGCACGCTCTCGAGCCGGTTGAGCGACTTCACGCCCGCCAGCCGCGGCTGTATGGCGAGCGCCACGTCGCAGCGCCGCACGCGCACGCCGCGCCCGGCCTCGTCGGGGAAGTCCGGCACGCCCGGCCAGGCCGCGACGATGCGGGTGGGCTCGAAGTCCACGGGCCAGGCGTAGCCGCGCCCGGAGGCGCCGCGGGTGAGCGTCACCTTGGCGACCGACGCTTCGGGGGCGACGCGGGCGATCTCCTCGAGCAGAAGGGACTCGCCGGGGCAGGGCAGCTCGAGGCACGCGCAGTCGCGCGCGAGCAGCCGGTAGTGGCGGGCCCAGTTGAGGGGGCGCCCTCCCCGAACGACCATCGTCCGGAAGACGCCGTCGCCGTACATGAGCCCGCGGTCGGCCGCGTCGACGGACCGGGCGGGCTGCCCGTTCACGAGAAAGGAGGCCATGTCCGCGCGGCGCCTCTCGCGCCCGGGCCCGCTAGCGCAGGCGCCGGAAGGCCAGCGTCCCGTTCGTGCCGCCGAACCCGAAGGAGTTGGAGAGCGCGACGTCGATCGCCATCTCGCGCGCCGTGTTGGGCACGTAGTCGAGGTCGCAGGCGGGGTCGGGGTTGGCCAGGTTGATCGTGGGCGGGGAGACCTGGTGGTGGATCGCGAGGACGGTGATGAGCGCCTCCACGCCGCCGGCCGCGCCCAGCAGGTGGCCGTGCATCGACTTGGTGGAGTTCACCGCCATGCGCCGCGCGTGGTCGCCGAAGGCCGCCTTGATGGCCGCGGTCTCGTTGGCGTCGCCCAGCGGCGTCGAGGTGCCGTGGGCGTTGAGGTACTGGACCTCGTCGGCGTTCACGCCGCCGTTCCTGAGCGCGGCGAGCATGGCGCGGCGCGGGCCGTCCATGTCCGGCGCGGTGATGTGGCTCGCGTCCGCGCTCATGCCCATGCCGGCGAGTTCGCAGTAGATGCGCGCGCCGCGCTTGCGGGCGTGCTCGTACTCCTCGAGGATGAGGATGCCGGCGCCCTCGCCCAGCACGAAGCCGTCGCGGTCGCGGTCGAACGGCCGCGAGGCCCGCTCCGGGTCGTCGTTGCGCTCCGAGAGCGCCTTGAGCGAGCAGAAGCCGCCCATGCCCGACATGCAGATGGTCGCCTCCGTGCCGCCGGCGATCACGATGTCGGCGTCGCCGTACTCGATGAGGCGCCCGCCCTCGCCCACGCAGTGCGAGCTCGTCGTGCAGGCGGAGACCATCGACACGTTCGGGCCCTTGGCCCCGACCTGGATGGAGATGAGGCCGGCGACCATGTTGATGATGGAGCCGGGAACGAAGAACGGCGAGATGCGCCGCGGCCCCCTGGCGCCCATCTCGATGATGTTGGCCTCGATCATCGGCAGCCCGCCGATGCCCGAGCCGACGATGACCCCCGTGCGCTCGGCGTTGGACTCGTCGATCGTGAGCGCCGCGTCCTCGAGCGCCATGCGCGTGGCGGCGATGCCGAAGTGGATGAAGGTGTCGGAGCGGCGCACCTCCTTGGGAGGCATCCACTGCGCGGCGTCGAACCCCTTCACCTCGGCCGCGATGCGCGTCGAGAGCGCGGTGGCGTCGAACTTCGTGATCGGCCCGACGCCGCTCCTGCCGTGGAGGAGGTTGTCCCAGGCCTGGGCGATGCCGATCCCGACCGGGGAAACGATCCCAAGGCCGGTGACGACGACGCGGCGTTTGGTCATGGAGTCGCTCCGGGGCGTGGCTGGATGGGAGTGGGAACGTGAAACGGGGGCCGTCGCAGCGGCCCCCGCGCCTGCCAGGGGCCGGGCCCCCGGCTCCTTACTTCTTGAGGTGCGCCGTCACGTAGTCGATCGCCTGCTGGACGCTGGTGATCTTCTCGGCTTCCTCGTCGGGAATCTCGCACTCGAATTCCTCTTCCAGGGCCATCACCAGCTCGACGTTGTCGAGGGAGTCCGCGCCAAGGTCCTCGACGAACGAGGATTCGTTCTTCACGTCCGCTTCGGCCACGCCGAGCTGCTCGGCGACGATCTTCTTGACGCGTGCTTCGATGTTCTCCATCTGGTTCCTCCACTATTTTTCAGGGCTTCGCTTGTGACGCGAAAAAACGGCACATTTTACCATACGGGGCGCCCCCGACGGCCGGGACCGCTCAGTCCATGAACATGCCGCCGTTCACGTGCAGGGTGGCGCCGGTGACGTAGGCCGCCCCGGGCGAGCACAGGAAGGCGACCGCGGCGGCGACGTCCTCGACCCGGCCCAGGCGACCCAGCGGCACGTTCTCGACTAGCTTCTTCACCTGCTCTCCGGCCAGCGCGCGGGTCATGTCCGTCTCGATGAAGCCCGGCGCCACGCAGTTGACCGTGATGTTGCGGCTGCCCACCTCGCGGGCGAGCGACTTGGAGAAGCCGATGATCCCCGCCTTGGCGGCCGCGTAGTTGGCCTGGCCGGGGTTGCCCGTGTGGCCCACGACCGAGGTGATGTTCACGATGCGCCCCGCCCTCGCCTTCATCATGCCGCGCAGCACCGCGCGCGAGAGAACGAAGACGCTCTTCAGGTTGGTCGCCTGGATGTCGTCCCACTCCTCGTCCTTCATGCGGGCGAGCAGGTTGTCGCGGGTGACTCCCGCGTTGTTCACGAGGATCGCGACCGGGCCGAACTCG
>JAMPXV010000173.1 GCA_023700985.1 Lysobacter sp. | reverse complement strand
GCCATGGCGTAGAACTCGTCGTTCGGGCGCATCGCCGTGAGGTTGGCCATGCGGTTGGAGAGCGCGAAGAACGCGGCGATCGCCCCCACGTCCCACACGTCCTCGTCCGAGAGCCCGTGGGCATGGAGCGGCGCGAAGTCGTGGTCGTCCACCCGGTGCGCCTCCAGGGCCACCTTCATCGCGAAGTCGAGGATGGCGCGCTCGCGCGGCGTGAGGTCGGCCTTGAGGTAGTTGCCCGCCACCTGGTCGGCGATGAGCGGCTGCTTCGCGTACACGCGCAGGATCGCGCCGTGGGCGACGATGCAGTAGAGGCACCTGTTGGCGCTCGAGGTGGCCACCACGATCATCTCCTTCTCCGCCTTCGTGAGTCCGCCCTTCCGGAGCATCAGCGCGTCGTGGTACGCGAAGAAGGCCCGGAACTCGTCGGGCCGGTGCGCGAGCACGATGAAGACGTTGGGGACGAACCCGGCCTTCTCCTGCACCTGCGTGATGCGAGCGCGGATGTCCTCGGGCAGGTCGGCGAGCTCAGGGACGGGAAACCGGCTGACGGCGTGCTTGCTCATCGCTTCCTCCTCGTTGGTTCAGCGGGCCAGCCCGGCGAGGATCTCCTCCAGGAGCCGCGCCGAGGCGTCCTCCACCATGTCCAGCACCTCCTCGAAGCCGCGGCTTCCCCCGTAGTAGGGATCGGGGACGTCGAGGCCGCGCCAGGATTCGGAATGGTCGAGGAACATGTCGAGGCGCGCGGGCGATCCGGCCGGCGCGAGTGCCTTCAATTGTCGCAGGTGGCCGCGGTCCATGGCGAGGATGCGGTCGAACTCCCGGAAGTCGGCCGCCGCCACCTGCCGCGCGCGCAGCGCCGAGAGGTCGTAGCCGCGCCGGGCCGCGTGCTCGATGGCGCGCGGGTCCGGGGGCTCGCCCACGTGGTAGTCGTGGGTGCCCGCCGAGTCGATGCGCAGGCGCTCCAGCACCCCGCGGCTTTTCGCCATGTGCAGGAACACTCCCTCGGCCGTGGGCGAGCGGCAGATGTTGCCCGTGCAGACGAAAAGTACGCCGTGCCTCCCCTCAGCCACCGCCCACCTCCATGAGCCGCTCGCGGGCGATGCGCAGCTCGTCGCGCAGGTGCGCCGCGCGCTCGAACTCGAGGTTCCGCGCCGCCTCCAGCATCTCCTTTTCCAGCTTCCTCACGCGCTGGTCGAGCTGCTTCTCGCCCAGCGCCTCGATGGCGGCCGTCTCCTTCGCGAGGCGCTTCGATTCCTTCGCCTCGTCCGCGTCGTAGACGCCGTCGATCATGTCCTTGATGCGCTTGACCACTCCCCTGGGCTCGATGCCGTTGGCGAGGTTGAAGGCCACCTGCTTGGCGCGGCGGCGCTCCGTCTCGCCGATGGCGGCGGTCATCGAGTCGGTCATGCGGTCCGCATAGAGGATCGCCGTCCCGTTGATGTGCCGGGCCGCACGGCCGATCGTCTGGATGAGGGAGCGCGCCGAGCGCAGGAACCCCTCCTTGTCCGCGTCGAGGATCGCCACCAGAGAGACCTCGGGCAGGTCCAGGCCCTCGCGCAGGAGGTTGATGCCCACCAGCACGTCGAAGAGCCCCTTCCTCAGGTCGCGGATGATCTCCACGCGCTCCACGGTGTCGATGTCGGAGTGCAGGTAGCGCACCTTCACCCCGTGCTCGGCGAGGTAGTCGGTGAGGTCCTCGGCCATGCGCTTGGTGAGCGTGGTCACCAGCACGCGCTCGTTCACCGCCGTGCGCCGGGTCACCTCCGAGAGCAGGTCGTCGACCTGGCTGGTCGCCGGGCGAACGATCACGTCCGGATCCACGAGCCCGGTGGGCCGCACGACCTGCTCGACCACCTGGGAGGCGTGCGTCGCCTCGTAGTCGGAGGGCGTGGCCGACACGAAGATGGCCTGGCGCATCTGGCGCTCGAACTCCGCGAACTTGAGCGGGCGGTTGTCGAGCGCCGAGGGCAGGCGGAACCCGTAGGCCACGAGCGTCTCCTTGCGCGATCGGTCGCCGTTGTACATGCCGCCCACCTGCGGGATGGTGACGTGGCTCTCGTCGATGACGAGCAGCGCGTTGGACGGCATGTAGTCGATCAGAGTCGGCGGCGGCTCGCCCGGCGCGCGCCCCGAGAGGTGGCGGGAGTAGTTCTCGATGCCCTTGCAGAAGCCCAGCTCGTTCAGCATCTCCAGGTCGAAGTGGGTGCGCTGCTGCAGCCGCTGCAGCTCGAGGAGCTTCCCCTCCTTCTGGAAGAAGTCCAGCCGCTCGCGAAGCTCCGCCTTGATCGCCTCGATCGCCCGGAGCACCGTCTCGCGCGGCGTCACGTAGTGGCTCTTGGCGTACACCGTGAAGCGCGGCACCTTCTGCCCGAGGTGGCCGGTGAGCGGGTCGAAGAGCGTGAGCGACTCGATCTCGTCGTCGAAGAGCGAGACGCGCAGCGCCGTCTCCCCCAGCTCGGCCGGGAAGATGTCGATCGAGTCGCCGCGGACGCGAAAGGTGCCGCGCCGGAAGTCCACGTCGTTGCGCGTGTACTGCATCCCCGCCAGCCGGCGCAGGAGGTCGCGCTGCGGGACGGGGTCGCGCTCGCGCAGGATGAGGCGCATCTCCTGGTAGTCCTCGGGGTCGCCGATGCCGTAGATGCAGGAGACCGTCGCCACGATCACCGTGTCGGGGCGCTCCAGCACGCTCTTGGTGGCCGAGAGGCGAAGCTGCTCGATGTGCTCGTTGATCGAGCTGTCCTTCTCGATGTAGAGGTCGCGCGAGGGGACGTAGGCCTCGGGCTGGTAGTAGTCGTAGTAGGAGACGAAGTACTCGACGGCGTTCTCGGGGAAGAACTCGCGCATCTCGGAGTAGAGCTGCGCGGCGAGCGTCTTGTTGGGCGCGATCACCAGCGCCGGGCGCCCCGTGCGGGCGATGACGTTGGCCATCGTGTAGGTCTTGCCCGAGCCCGTGACTCCCAGCAGCGTCTGGTAGGCGAGGCCGTCGTTCAGCCCCTCGATCAGCGACTCGATCGCGGCGGGCTGGTCGCCGGCGGGCGGAAAGGGCTGGTGGAGGCGGTACGGGCTGCCGGGGTAGGTGACGATCTTGCTCATGGCGCGACGTGACGACGGGGGGCCATTCTACCCATCCGCGGCGCCCCGCGCCGCTAGAGGCAGACGGCGCGCACGTTCCCGATGTCCGTCAGCCCGGCGAGGACCTTCTCGATCCCGTCCTGCTTGAGGCCCACCATGCCCCCCGCCTGCGCCGCGCGCACGAGCTCGCCCAGGGGCGCCCGCGTCTGCACGAGGTGGCGCAGGGTGGGCGTCATCACCAGCAGCTCGTGGATCCCGATGCGGCCGAGGTGGCCCGTCCCGTTGCACTGGACGCAACCCGGCGCCCGGTACAGCTTCGCCGTCCCGTGCCAGCGGGCGAGCACGTCCCCGGGTGCCAGCGAGGTTCCCTCGCAATACTCGGCGGCCAGGTCCTCCAGCTCGTCCTCCCCGGGCCCGCGCGGCTCCCGGCAGTGCGGGCAAAGCGCCTTCGGAAGCCGCTGCGCGAGCACGGCCAGGAGCGCGTCGGCGAAGTTGAAGGGATCCATCCCGAGGTCGAGCAGCCGCACGATGCTCTCGGGCGCGCTGTTCGTGTGCAGCGTCGACAGCACGAGGTGCCCGGTGAGGGAGGCCTCGATGCCCGCCCGCGTGGTCTCGGTGTCGCGCATCTCTCCCACCATGATCACGTCGGGGTCGGCGCGCAGGAAGCTGCGCAGCGCCGCGGCGAAGGTCCAGCCGATCTTGGCGTGGACCTGCACCTGGCGCAGGCCCGGCTGCGTGATCTCGATCGGGTCCTCGGCGGTCCAGATCTTCCGGCCCGGCTTGTTGATGCTGCTGAGGAGCGAGTGCAGCGTGGTCGTCTTGCCCGAGCCCGTCGGGCCGCAGACGATCACGAGGCCGTAGGGCCGCGACATGATGCGCTCGAGCGCCTGCAGCGAGGCGGGCGCGAGGCCCAGGGAGCCCATCGGCACGGACTTCGACCCGGCGAGCAGGCGCATCACCACGTCCTCGAGGCCGGAGTTCGTCGGGATGGTGGCCACGCGAAGCTCGATGTCGGCGGGGCCGAACTGGCGGAAGTTGATCTTGCCGTCCTGGGGCTTGCGGCGTTCGGAGATGTCGAGCTGCGACATCACCTTGATGCGCGAGATGAGCGCGTTGCGCGATCCGGCGGGCAGCTCGAGGTAGTCGACCAGCGTGCCGTCCTTGCGGAAGCGGATGAGGGTGGGAAGCTTCTCGGGGTTCGACTCCACGTGGATGTCCGACACGCCGTCCCGCCACGCGTCCAGGATCATCTTGTTCACCAGCTGCACGAGGGCGCTTTCGGCGACCTCCTGGGAATCGTCGGCGATCGCAAGGGCCTTGTCCTCGACGCGCAGGCTCGCCGCGAGCCTGTCCACGTCGACGTCGGACGCCCGGTGGAACTCGTATTCGTGGCGCTCGCTGGTTTCCTCGGCGGCGAGCCTCGCCTTCGCGCTCGCTCCGTAGCTGCCGTACTGCGCCGCAATCGCGGCGGCGATCTCCTCCCGCGCGGCCATGGCCGGGATCACGCGCCGCTGCGTGAGGAAGCGGACGTCCTCGACGGCGGCCGCGTCGAGCGGGTCCTCGAAGGCGACCACGATGGCCCCGTCGTGCAGGCAGAGCGGGATGAGGCTGCGGCGGCGGGCGACGCGGGAGCCGACGAGCGAGATCGCCACGGGGTCGAAGTTGAATCCGGCCAGGCCCACGAACGGGATGCCGAGCTTCCGGGCCAGCGCCTCGCGCATCTGGTCCTCCGCCACCAGCCCCATCTCCGTGAGGATCCGGCCCAGGGGCTTGCCGCGGTCCTTGGCCTGCCGCTCGAGCGCGGCCCGGAGCTGGGCGTCGTTGATGAGGCCGAGCTGGATGAGCGCCTCGCCGATGCGCATGAGGGGCCGGCCTTCCTGGTGGACGATCGCGGCCTCGAGCTGCTCGCGCGTCACGATGAGCTCGCTGGCGAGGTAATCGCCGATCCGCTGCCGGCGCAGGTCGCGTTGCTTGTCGACGGCCGCCAGCACGTCGGCGCTCGCCACCAGGTTATCGCGCACCAGCATTTCGCCGATGGGCAGCCCGATGCGGTGGCCGCGCAGGGCGGCTTTCGGGAAGAAGAGCCGGACGACGCCGCCTTCCGGATGCGGCTCGTAGAGGAACAGGCCGCAGGAAGCCAGGACGTGGCCCATCGTTTCACCGGTCAGGTGCTCGCCGTCCGTGAATTCCACGAAGAACACCTGCCGCTCGGAGTGCGGGAAGACGGCGCCGCCCCGCTCGGTGAGGGGCACTTCGCGGGGCCTCACGGCGAGGGGCACGGGCAGGGACACCGATCGCAGCAGGTCGAGCTCCAGGACGCTCTCGGAATTCTCGCCCTCGGCGAGCACGCTCAGCCGCCCCGCGCCGGGCTCGAACCGTTTCAGCGCGCCCGCCATTCGCCCGCCATGGGCCATGAGCACCCGGCATTCCACTCGCGCCCCGGCCGCCTCCGGCGTCACCTGGTTGAGCATGGGCGGCAACGGCCACTCACGCGTCGCCCTTGCGGTTGCCGGGGTCGGCGCGGGGACTTCCGTCTTGTCGTCCATGGGCCCTCCTGATGGCAGGACAGGGCGAATGGGCAAAACACGCCCTCCCCGATCCCGCGGACATGAATCGACCATAGTCCTCGACGCCCTTACCGGGTTGACTTCGCGCAATCCCCGGCCAAGATCGGTGCCCGCATCCCGCCTTGCTGCAGCGCAACATGCGGTAAAATGCCGGCTTCGCCCACAGCCCCGCCCTGCCCGTCCCGGAGAACCCATGTCCCTCGTCGCCACGCGTCTCGCCGCCATCAAGCCTTCCCCCACCCTCGCCGTCTCGGCCAAGGCCGCGCAGCTCAAGAGCGAGGGCAAGGACATCATCGGCCTGGGCGCCGGCGAGCCGGACTTCGACACGCCGCAGTTCATCAAGGACGCGGCCGTGGAGGCGATGAACAAGGGGCTCACGAAGTACACGCCCGCCGGCGGGACGGTCTCGCTCAAGAAGGCGATCATCGCCAAGTTCAAGCGCGACAACGGCCTCGACTACTCGCCGAAGCAGATCCTCGTCTCCTGCGGCGGCAAGCACACGTCGTTCAACCTGTGCCTGGCGCTCCTGAACCCGGGCGACGAGGTGATCATCCCGGCACCGTACTGGGTGAGCTACCCGGACATGGCCGTGGTCGCGGAGGCGAAGCCCGTGTTCATCACCGCGGGAATCGAGCATGGCTTCAAGATCACGCCGGCGCAGCTCGAGGCGGCCATCACGCCGAAGTCGCGGCTCGTCTTCATCAACAGCCCGTCGAACCCCTCGGCCGCCGTCTACACGCTCGGGGAGCTGAAGGCGCTGGGGGAGGTGCTGCGGAAGCACCCGCGCATCGTCATCGCGAGCGACGACATGTACGAGCAGATCCTGCTCGACGGCTCGAAGTTCGTGAACATCCTCAACGCCTGCCCGGATCTCTACGACCGCACCGTCGTCGAGAACGGCGTCTCCAAGGCCTACTC
Source organism: Lysobacter sp. (assembly GCA_023700985.1). Classification (GTDB taxonomy): domain Bacteria; phylum Pseudomonadota; class Gammaproteobacteria; order Burkholderiales; family Usitatibacteraceae; genus FEB-7. Next base: position 296 of record JAMPXV010000173.1, on the reverse strand, counting down.
GATGACCGGCTGGCGCATCGGCTACTGCGGCGGCCCGGCCGAGCTCATCGAGGCGATGGAGAACATGCAGTCGCACTCCACCTCCAACCCCACCTCGATCGCGCAGTACGCGGCGGAGGCGGCGCTGAACGGCGACCAGTCGTGCATCGAGCCGATGGTGAAGGCCTTCAAGGAGCGCGGCACCTTCGTCGCCGGCGCGCTGAACGCCATCCCGGGCGTGAAGTGCCTGCAGCCGAGCGGCGCCTTCTACGTCTTCCCGGACTGCCGTGCCGCCATCCAGCGCATGGCGGCCGCGG